>JBDRPZ010000085.1:0-6738 GCA_043826585.1 Pseudomonadota bacterium | reverse complement strand
CTCCTTTTTTATATAGCGCAATAATTACGCGCCGAGGCTGGCTTTAGCTTGTCCAACGATCTGCGTAAACGCAGCCTTGTCGAACACTGCCAAGTCGGCCAACACTTTGCGGTCGATATCGATCGCCGCTTTTTTCAGGCCATTCATGAACACGCTGTAGCTCAAACCCTGCTCACGTGCAGCGGCATTGATACGAGCAATCCACAGTGTGCGGAATTGACGCTTCTTCTGACGACGGTCACGATAGGCATATTGACCAGCCTTCATCACCGCTTCTTTGGCGATACGATAGACGTTCTTGCGGCGACCGCGGTAACCCTTGGCCTTGTCTAGGATCTTCTTATGGCGCGCACGCGCCGTTACACCACGTTTTACTCTTGGCATTTTCTAACTCCTTACGCGTAGGGCATCATGGCGCGAACCGACGCCGTGTTGGTTTCATGGACACCTGTAGAGCCACGCAGTTGACGCTTGTTCTTGGTGGTTTTCTTGGTAAGGATGTGGCGCTTGAACGCCTGGCCGCGCTTGACGCTGCCACCAGCGCGAACGCGGAAGCGTTTCTTCGCACTGCTCTTGGTCTTCATCTTTGGCATAACTACTCCGTTTTATTTGATGACACCGGGAGGTTCCTGACAGGAACACTTAAAGACCCGAAATCACTTGTTTGGGGCACCTTGTACAACCACCGCCACGACAGCCCCTTGCTTCGTCACGATGTAACTTAACTTATTAGACCTTCTTCTTCGGAGCAATCACCATCACCATCTGACGGCCTTCCATCTTCGGAAATTGCTCCACTACACCATGTTCTTCCAAGTCGGCCTTGATCCGCTCGATCAAGCGCATACCGATTTCCTGGTGAGCCATTTCTCGACCACGGAATCGCAATGTCACTTTGGTTTTATCGCCATCAGCCAGGAAACGTGTCAAGTTGCGCAACTTGATGTTGTAATCGCCTTCGTCCGTACCTGGACGGAATTTGATTTCCTTGACCTGAACCTGTTTCTGCTTAAGTTTGGCTTCGTGCTGCTTCTTGCTTTCGGCATATTTGAACTTGCCGAAATCCATGATGCGGCAGACAGGTGGTTCCGCCAAAGGCGCGATCTCCACCAGATCCAATTCCGCTTCATCAGCCATGCGCAGTGCTTCCGCAACTGCCACGATACCAACCTGCTCTCCCTCCGCGCCGATGAGCCGCACCTGTGGTGCCGTTATCTGCTCATTCAAACGCTGCGACTTATCCTGTGCTATTGCCATTACTCCAATAAAAATTAAACCGCGCTTCCCGCATGCAGTTCGGAATTCAAGCGTTCAATCAACGCCTCAACCGACATCTGCCCCAGGTCTTCACCTTGGCGGTTTCGCACGGCAACGAGGCCAGCAGCCATTTCCTTATCACCGATGATCAGCTGGTAAGGCAACTTCTGCAAGCTATGTTCGCGGATTTTATAGGTAATCTTCTCATTGCGCAAATCAGATTGCACTCGGAAGCCTGCAGCGCGCAATGCATCGGCTGCTTTCCCCGCATAATCTTCCTGCGCTTGAGAGATGTTCATCACCACCATTTGCACCGGCGCAAGCCATAATGGCAGGGCTCCGGAGTGGTTTTCCACCAAAATCCCGATAAAACGCTCCAATGATCCAAGCACCGCGCGGTGCAGCATCACCGGCGTCTTGCGGGTGTTATCTTCATCCACATATTCAGCGCCCAATCGTCCAGGCATGGAAAAGTCCACCTGGATCGTGCCGCACTGCCAAGAGCGCCCGATGGCGTCCTTGATATGGAATTCGATCTTGGGACCGTAAAACGCCCCCTCTCCCGGCAACTCTTCCCACTCCATGCCAGAAGCTCGCAAGGCAGCACGCAGTGCCGTCTCGGACTTGTCCCATATCTCATCCGAACCGACCCGCCCTTCCGGGCGCAGGGCAAGCTTGACCACCACATCATTAAATCCAAAGTCCTTGTAGACTTTCAGCACCAGCGCATTGAAGGCTGTCACTTCCGATTCGATCTGCTCTTCGGTACAGAATACATGGCCATCGTCCTGCACGAAGCCACGTACTCGCATCAGACCATGCAACCCACCGGAAGGCTCGTTGCGATGACAGGAGCCGAATTCGCCATAGCGCACCGGCAATTCGCGGTAGGAGCGCAGATCGGAATTGAATACCTGCACATGACCCGGACAGTTCATAGGCTTGATCGCGTAGTCGTGCTTCTCCGACTCCGTCGTGAACATATTGTCCTTGTAATGCTCCCAGTGACCGGATTTCTCCCACAGCACGCGATCGATGATCTGCGGGCAGCGAATCTCCTGATAACCGTTATCGCGGTACACGCTGCGCATGTACTGCTCGATCACCTGCCACATCGCCCATCCTTTGGGATGCCAGAACACCATGCCCGGCGCTTCGTCCTGCATGTGAAACAGGTCCAGCTGCTTGCCCAATTTGCGATGATCGCGCTTCTCAGCCTCTTCCAGACGATGCAGATACTCGTCCAAGTCTTCTTTCTTCGCCCAAGCCGTACCGTAGATGCGTTGCAGCATCTCGTTCTTGGAATCGCCGCGCCAATAGGCACCGGCGACTTTCATCAGCTTGAAAACTTTGAGTTTGCCGGTCGATGGCACGTGCGGACCGCGACATAGGTCAGTGAACTCTCCTTCACTGTAAAGCGAAACGTCCTGATCCGCAGGAATAGACTCGATGAGCTCGGCTTTGTACTTTTCCCCGATGGATTTGAAATAGGCCACTGCTTCGTCACGCGGCAAGACATTACGCGTTATCGGCAGATCTTTCTTGGCCAGCTCCGCCATGCGCTTCTCGATAGCGACCAGATCTTCAGGCGTGAAAGGACGAGAATAGGAAAAGTCGTAATAGAAGCCATTCTCGATCATCGGACCGATAGTCACTTGCGCCTCAGGAAACAGTTCCTTTACCGCACAGGCCAGCAAGTGCGCTGTCGAGTGGCGAATCAGGTCGAGTCCATCCTCATCCTTGCCGGTGATGATGGCCAGCTGCGCATCTGCGGCGATTTGATAAGAAGTATCCACCAAACTTCCATCCACCTTGCCGGCCAGCGCTGCGCGCGCCAAACCGGCACCGATGCTTTGTGCGACTTCGGCAACAGTTACAGGCCCTTCGAAACTGCGTTGGGAACCATCCGGTAGTGTTATGACAGGCATTTCAATCCACTCTCAAAAAGCAAATGCGGCCTGCGCCGCACTTTCAATATATGTTCAGGCGTACATACGCCACAGGGCGCGCAGTATATCGCAACTCACCATGTCATGTTCAGGTAGGCGATCAGCGCATCCAGTGCAAACACGAACAGCAAACTCTGCAGAACAGCCTTAATGGCGACCTTTGGCACCTCAGTCACAGAAGGCTTCGCTTGCATACCGTTGTAACAAGAGATACTTGAGATAGCCAATCCGAAAAGACAACCTTTAAAGGCGACTACCGCGAACTCGCTCAACTTCACCGTCTGCAGGAATCGGCCCACCTGATCCAGCCAGGACACGTTTTGAAACAACGCACTAATCGCCAACCCGCCACCGATTGCGACCAACTGGAAATAGATGGTCAAAGCAAGCACTGCCAGCGTTACACCAACGATACGTGGCACCAAAAGATAATCCTGCGGCGAGATATCCATCCTCTCCAGACTCCTCATCTCGCCACGTGTCTTCATCAACGCAAGTTCGGATGCGATGGCAGCACTGCTGCGGGCTACGATGATGATGGCAGCGAACAATGGACCGATCTCACGCACGATCGTCCAGATCAAAATCTTTACCGCCAGCGTGCTATCGCCACCAATGAGCGAGGTAACCTGCGTTATGACCAGAGCGCCACTCAACAAAGCGAAGATCGCCACAATACTAAGCGCTTCGACGCCAGTAAAGAACAGCTGACGCTGAAACACAGCATTCACTGGCACGCGCCGCAATACATGGAGGTTATTGAATGCATACCACAGCAAAGAGAGAGCGCCGAATATCGTCTGCCGCACTTGCCGCATCTGCAACCTGATGAACACGCGCTTCCAGAGTCCGTTCATCATCCCCCTCCGAGCACGAGCGGTGTCAAATGCGCGCGCTGCTGCAGAAGATCGAACTGCCGATCCAGTACTTTCTGGCTCAGGCTATCGCCAGTATTGAAAAATGAAAAACAGCGCGCCACTACCTGACTGATTGCAAAACCCTGACACCATCTAAATCGAGCAGCCTGCAAGCAATCAATACCACCCATGCCAATCACCTTGCAACGATGCGCGAAGCTCGCTCGCGGAAGCGCTTTGCCTGCTCGGCATCACCCAGCCCTTCATATGCACTGGCAGACAGCAACAGATCCAGCTTGATCTTGGCAGGCAAACCAAGCGTCTTATCCACTGCCAACGCTTCGTCTGCCAATCTCAATGCCATCGAGAATTCGCGACGCATCAACCTCGCTTCGCTCATATAGCGCAGCGCGTTGGCATACTCCAAAGGTGAGGCATTGCGGCTGGATGATGCGGCGTGATCCGCCCAGTGCAAAGCCTGGTCAACATCCTTTTCGCGCAACGCGATTGCGGCACGCGCATTATCGATCACGCTAGTCAGCGAACATTCTGCAACGCACCATGCCGACGCTTTCTCCAACCATAGTCGTGCACCCGCCACATCCCCTCGCTGCAAAATCAACAATGATTTCTGTGTCGCCGCCGCAGCCAAATAGGAAGTCTCATATTCCAGCGCATTGTCTAGCAACAATTTGTCCAAGTAGGCATCAGCCACATCATGCCGTCCGAGCATTTTATTCACTCGCGCCAGATTCAACATATCGATGGCAATACCTGAAATGTTTTCAACGGCGACATCCTCCTGCAGCGCCATTTCATATTGCCTGAGCGCAACATGATAGTCGCCCCGGTTGTATGCGCGCTGTGCACTCTGACTATGCTCAGCAGCCAGCTCCAAGCGTGCGTTCCGGACAGGTGCAGTCTGTCCGCATGCAGTCAGAAGCAGCACGCTAGAAAGTACGACCAAAATGGGAAATTGCAGCCGGCTCATGGCTTCTCGGGAGGCACATAGCCATCGACTGGCAAAACTTGCGCATCGGGCTTGCGGAACCAACCACTGAACGGCCAGGATTGCTTCGCCCCTTCCAGCATGTCTTGGCTGTCCTGCACCAATGCATTGCTGTTGTGGATGAATGCCGGCAACTCACCTGCAGAATCTGCCGCCATGCGCTTGATGTCAGAGGTGGCGGTCTGCACATTATCCAGCGTCACCTCGGCCTTATCCATCAGGCGCGGAAGTGCTTTGTCCATCACATCCAGATTGGCATTCACACTATCCAACGCCTTGTCCAACTTGCCATGCACACTTTCCAGCTTCTGATTGCCGCTGGTGCCCAGTTGGGTGAATTGCTTCACCGTCTCACGCAGCTCTCCCGTCACCTGATTCAGATTCTTCAGTGTCTGCTGGATGTCGCCATTCGGATTGTTGATACTGGCAGTGATCTGTCGGATATCTTTCAGGATAGGTTGCAACTGGGCAGCCATACTCTCGGCAATACTACTGGCATCCTGCCCGCGCTCGAACTCAAGCACGCTGTTCTGCGTCACTTGCAGCACCTGCGGGGAACCCGGGATGATTTCCACCACACTCTCTCCGACCAGCGCTTCCTTGATCAGACGCGCTTTGGCATCCTGTCCGATCAGATGTACATAATCATCATCCAAGGCCACCTTCACGCGCACGGTCGCATTCGGCTCCATGCTGACATCCTTGACGCTCCCCACCTTGAAGCCGATGAACTTGACCGCCATCCCTTTATTCAACCCTTGCGCATTCTCTGCAAAGAAATAGATTGCGGTGCTACGCACCAGATAGTCCTGCTTGATAGCGATCAAAAGCAAAACAAACAGCATCGCTCCGAGCGCGCCCAACATGAAGCGCTTGGTGCGCTGTTCGATATTCAACAAACGCTGATTGTAGTTACTCAGTTTCATCGCCGTTATAGATGGATCACCTGTTGATTCAGACCGCTCTTGTCACTGTCCGCCTCGAAACTAACCAGAACAGAAGTCCTTAATGGAAAGTGCAAGCGAAACACCGTTTCGAACTTATTCACCATTTCCAATTCCTTTCGTGACAAACCTTCATTCAGACCGTCGTAGACGATGAGTTCCGGCCCCATCAGCATCGCCCTTACAAAGCCAGCCAGACGTTTCTCATACAAAGAAAGTTGGTCGGGCAAGTTGAGCATAAATGCGGACACTAAAGTCTCGTCAGATAAACCACACTGATCGAGCAAGGTGCTTACGTTGTCTTCGAGCTTTCCTGGTAGCTGGATGCCATGATACTGCACCGGCAGAATGATGTTTTCCCAAACACGGAGATTACTGATGAGGCCGCCGTTGTGCGGCACGATGACTACGCCCGCCTGCTCACCCAGGTTGTTGAGCAAGGCAGCCCGTTGTGATTCAGAGCGAACGATAAGGCTGTAGGAATGGCCCGATTGCAGCAGGACCTGTGTGCTTTCTTCTCCATGTAGACTCAATGTGAACATGAGCTTCTCGATAAACGTTCGTAAAGGAGAAGAAGAAATTGGTAGGCGCGATTGGACTCGAACCAACGACCCCCACCATGTCAAGGTGGTGCTCTAACCAGCTGAGCTACGCGCCTGTAAAAGGACGCGCATTGTAACCGAACCGCGCAAACGCGCAAATGAATTATGCAAAGAAAAGCG
>JBDRPZ010000084.1:0-4524 GCA_043826585.1 Pseudomonadota bacterium | reverse complement strand
ACCAACCCGGCGCTGATCGAAGTCGCGCGCCGCTACCAGGCCAACGAGCTGTTCGTACAGCGCGTGTATCCGGTGGACCGCGCACGCAAACGCGAACTGCTCACCCACCTCATCAAGGAACACAACTGGTTCCAGGTGCTGGTGTTCACGCGCACCAAACACGGTGCCAACCGTCTGGCCGAACAGCTCGACAAGGACGGCATCCCCGCCATGGCGATCCACGGCAACAAGAGCCAGGCCGCACGTACCCGTGCGCTGGCCGAGTTCAAGACTGCCAAGCTGCAAGTGCTGGTCGCCACCGACATCGCTGCACGCGGTATCGACATCAGCGAACTGCCACACGTGGTCAACTTCGAACTGCCCAACGTGGCGGAAGATTATGTGCACCGCATCGGCCGTACTGGCCGCGCGGGTAGTGAAGGCGAAGCCAGCTCGCTGGTGTGCGTCGATGAACACAAACTGCTGCGGGACATCGAGCGCCTCATCAAGCGCGAGATCCCCGTGGTCAACGTGCCGGGCTTCGATGTCGACCCGCGCATCAAAGCAGAGCCGATCATGAACGGCTCGAATCGTGGTCAGGGTCAAGGCCGCGGACAACCGCGCGCCGGTGGCGGACAAGGCCGTGGCGCACCGCGTCCCGGTGGCAAGCCTGCCGGTGGTGGCGCAGGCCGTAGCGGTGTGCCGGGCGCAGCCCAGCATCGTTCCGGTGGGCGAGGTCGTTGATGTCTGACATTTCCAATGAGAAGTACATCGCCGACACCACGCTGTGGCTGGAAAAGGCCGTCATCGGCCTAAATCTGTGCCCGTTCGCCAAGGGCGTGCACGTCAAAGGCCAGATACGCTACTTCGTGAGCGCAGCACAAACAGCAGATGAACTGCTGGTGGATGTGTTGCGCGAATTGGAGCTGCTGGCTGAAACGCCGCGCGACAAGATCGACACCACGCTGCTCATCCATCCGCAGGTGCTGACCGACTTCCTCGACTACAACGATTTCCTCGCCGTGGTGGATGCCGCGCTGGAAGAGGTCGATCTGGCAGGCGAACTGCAAGTCGCCAGCATGCACCCCGACTACCAGTTCGCCGACACCGAAGCGGACGACATCACCAATTACACCAACCGCTCACCGTATCCCACGCTGCACCTGATACGCGAAGACAGCATCGACGAAGCTGTGGCCGCATTCCCCGAGGCCGAGATGATCTTCGAGAAGAACATGGAGACCATGCGCAAGCTGGGCCACGAGGGTTGGGATGCGTTGGGGCTGGCGGAAGTGCAAAGATGCAAAAAGTGATTCAGGCATAATCTTGCCCGGCCTCAGGCCATAACTCATCTTGAACCTGGAGAGACGCATGGACATCGCCCGCATCGCCCTGAACCGCCACACCTGCAAAGCCTACGATCCCGCACGCAAGATCCCTGCTGCGCAGGTCGAGCAACTCAAGACCCTGTTGCGCTACTCGCCCTCGTCGATCAACTCGCAGCCCTGGCACTTCATCATTGCCGCCAGCGATGAGGGCAAGGCACGCATCGCCAAAGCCGCGCAGCATGGCGTCTATGCAAACAACGGCCCCAAGATACTCAACGCCTCCCACGTCGTCGTGTTCTGTGCCCGCACCACCATGGACGACGCCCACCTCGCCAGCCTGCTCGCGCAGGAAGAAGCCGACGGACGCTATCCCACTCCCGAAGCCAAGGCCGCGCAAAGCAAGGGCCGCTGCTTCTACACCGGTCTGCACCGCTACGACTTCAAAGACACGCAGCATTGGATGGAAAAACAGCTCTACCTCGCCCTCGGCACCCTGCTACTGGGTGCCGCCGCACTCGAGATCGACGCCACGCCCATCGAAGGCTTCGACATGCGCATCCTCAACGAAGAACTCGGCCTGCGCGAACAAGGCCTGACCAGTGTGGTGATCGCCGCTCTGGGCTATCGCAGCGCGGAAGACTTCAACGCCGATCTGCCGAAATCACGCTTTCCGATGGAGCAGGTGATTTCGGAGTTGTGATGGATGAATGACGGTATCCTTGATCCATGACCACACCTGACTATTCGCAACTCACCCCCGACTGCGTACTCAACGCGCTGGAGAGTATCGGCCTGCGTTGCGACGGGCGTCTGCTCGCGCTCAACAGCTACGAGAATCGCGTGTATCAGGTCGGCATGGACGAGGGCGCACCGCTGGTCGCGAAGTTCTATCGCCCCGCGCGTTGGAGCGACGAGGCTATCCTCGAAGAGCATGCCTTCGTGCAGGAACTGGTCGAACGCGAGATTCCCGTGGTACCCGCCTCGACCATCAACGGCAGCACCTTGCACCACTTTGACGGCTTTCGTTTCTCGGTGTTCGCCAAACACGGCGGACGCGCCCCCGAGCTGGAAGACCGCGACACGCTGGAATGGCTGGGTCGCTTTCTCGGGCGCATCCACGCCGTCGGCGCGATCAAGGATTTCCAGCATCGCCCGACTCTGGATATCGCCACCTTCGGTACCGAGCCGCGTGAATATCTGCTGGCCAACGACTTCATCCCGCCTGACATCCTCGACGCATGGCGTACTGTGTCGCAACAGGCGCTGGACGGTGTGCGCCACTGTTTTGATCGGGCGGGGGATGTGAAGCAACTGCGTCTGCATGGCGATTGCCACGCGGGCAACGTGCTGTGGACGGACGAAGGCCCGCACTTCGTCGACTTCGACGACAGCCGCATGGGCCCGGCCGTGCAAGATCTGTGGATGCTGCTCTCCGGCGAACGCGAAGACCGCGTGCGGCAGATGGGCGACGTGCTGGCGGGTTACGAAGACTTCTGCGAATTCGATGCGCGCGAACTGCACCTCATCGAAGGCCTGCGCACCTTGCGTCTCATCCATTACTCCGCATGGCTCGCGCGCCGCTGGGACGACATCGCCTTCAAGCAAGCCTTCCCCTGGTTCAACACGCAGATCTACTGGCAGAACCGCATCCTCGAACTGCGCGAGCAGATCGCCCTGATGGAAGAACCGCCGCTGTGGCAAAACTGATCGCCTGTCCCTGCGGAAGCGGCAAACCTTACGCTGAATGCTGCGCCCGACATATTGAGGGCGACACACCAGCGCCCAGCGCCGAAGCCCTCATGCGCTCACGCTACAGCGCCTACACGCTGCTGAATGAAAACTACCTGCTGGCAAGCTGGCATCCCTCCACACGTCCAGCTGCATTAGGTCTGGCAGAAGAAGCGCCGACCAAGTGGATCGGCCTCGAAGTGAAACGCCACACCCAACAGGACACCGAACACGCCACCGTCGAATTCGTCGCGCGCTACAAGGTGAACGGGCGTGCGCATCGCTTGCACGAGGTCAGTCGTTTCGTGCAGGAAGCAGGTCGCTGGTTCTACGTGGACGGCGACATCCAGTAAGGCCACTTCGGCACGCACAGGCGCTAAAATACCTGCACATTCCACGCACAACGACGGTCACCAAAACATGCAATCCGAGATAGAGAACACCCATCTGGTCATCACCGCCGCCGGCCCGGACCGCACCGGTCTGGTCGAGCGGCTCAGCGGCGGCATCACCGACAGCGGATGCAACATCGAAGAGAGCCGCATGTCCGTGCTGGGCGGGCAGTGCGTCATCGTCATCCTCGCCACCGGCCCCTGGCATGCACTCTCCAAACTGGAAGGGCAACTGGATGCGCTCGCATCGTCGCTCGGGCTGACGCTGCATCACGAACGCACCGGCAAGCGCGCCGAGCCCGCCATCCCCTACAGCGTCGAACTCGTCACGCCGGACCATCCCGGCATCGTGCGCAACCTCGCCGCGTTCTTCGCGCGCAGCGGCATCAACATCGAAGACCTGCAGACCAGCACCTATCCCGCGCCGCACACCGGCTCGACAACCTTATCCGTGATGATGACGGTCGGCATCCCGGCCAAGATGCACATCGCCACGCTGCGCGGCGATTTCCTCGACTACTGCGACAGCCTCAATCTGGACGCGACACTGGAGCCGGTGCGCGGCTGACGCAGGGCGGGAACGACAAAACCATACTTTCAGCTTAGGAGATTGTTCATGCGTGTCGCGATCATCGGTTCCGGTCCTGCCGGTTTTTACGCCGCCGAAGCGCTGCTCAGGCGCACGGACGAAGTGGTACAGGTGGATATGTTCGACCGCCTGCCCACGCCCTACGGTCTGGTGCGGGCCGGTGTCGCGCCCGATCACCAGAACATCAAGGCAGTCACCCGTGTCTACGAAAAGACCTCGGCGCGTCCCGCATGCCGCCTCTTCGGCACTGTGCGCCTGGGGCAAGCCCTCAAAGTGGAAGACCTGCGCCGCCACGATCACCAGATCGTCTATGCCGTGGGCAACGAAGCCGACCGCCGCATGGGCATCCCCGGTGAAGGCATCCCGCGCTGCACGCCGGCCACCGTGTTCATCGGCTGGTACAACGGTCACCCGGATTAGCGCCATGCCCAGATAGCCCTGTCGGTGCCGCGCGTGGCCGTGGTGGGCAACGGCAACGTCGCGGTCGACGCGGCGCGCATCCTGCTGC
>JBDRPZ010000083.1:0-9275 GCA_043826585.1 Pseudomonadota bacterium | reverse complement strand
GGTAGAGCGGCATCAATTGTTCGCCATCGTCCATGATGAACACGCGGCGTACCTAGAGCTAGATGCCGTGGAGCGCGTTGCGGTCCCACATGTCGAACGGCGCATGCATGGGGACGTACACCAGTTGCGTGTATTCCTGACGACCTTCGACGCGGGCATGGCTCCATGCCAGCGGGTCGTCGTAGTCGTGACCGACGTGTTTGTAGAACTCCTTGTATTGCTCTTCAGTGATGTCGTTCTTGGATTGCGTCCACAGCGCGGTGGCTTGGTTGATGGTTTCGTCTTCATCCAGCGTCTCGTACTTGCCGTCCTTCCATTCTTCCTTCTTCATCTGGATGGGTTGCACGATGTGGTTGGAATACTTGCGGATGATCTCGCGCAGTTTGTAACCGGCCAGCAGGTCGTCCTGATCTTCGCGCAGGTGCAGGGTGATCTCGGTACCGCGTGTGGCCTTCTCCACCATCTCGATGTCGAACTCGCCGCCGCCGTCCGATTCCCAGCGCACGCCCTGATCGGCCTTCTCGCCCGCACGGCGGGTGAGCACGGTGACTTTGTCGGCCACGATGAAAGCGGAATAGAAGCCCACGCCGAACTGGCCGATGAGGTTGGCGTCCTTCGGCTGGTCGCCGGACAGTTTGCTGAAGAATTCGCGGGTGCCGGATTTGGCGATGGTGCCGAGGTTGTTGATGACGTCGTCGCGGTTCATGCCGATGCCGTTGTCGGCGATGGTCAGCGTGCGTGCCTCCTTGTCAAAGCTGACGCGGATAGCGAGATCGGAATCGTCCTCGAACAGGGCGGCGTTATGCAGGCCCTCGAAACGCAGCTTGTCGCAGGCATCGGAAGCATTGGAGACCAGTTCGCGCAGAAAGATCTCGCGGTTGGAATACAGGGAATGGATCATCAGCTGCAGGAGCTGCTTTACCTCTGTCTGGAAGCCCATGGTTTCGCGGTTGACGGTCGTGCTGTCAGTCATATTTTCTCCGTATGTCTCGTTGAACAGGAATCAGGGTGAACCGGATAGGTCGGATCGGTACTTGGGGGCACTGCCGGGGATTTCAAGCGTGTTTTTGCACAGGTGGGCGCGGCTCCAGATAGCGCACCTGATTGCGCCCGCCTTCCTTGGCCTGATACATGGCGTCATCCGCCAACCGCAGCAGGTCTTCGCTTGAGGAGCAGTGCCGGTCGAACAGCACCACGCCGATGCTCGCTGTGCAGCGATGCTCGACCATCAGCGGATCGTCACCCTCGCGCTCCACGCGCAGGCGATACGGCTCGCCCAGTGCCTGTCGAATCTTTTCCGCAACGTCCGAGGCACGCTGCATGGAGACTTCCCGTTCGGTGCTGAGCGCGTTCAGCATCACCACGAACTCGTCGCCGCCGAAGCGCGCCACGGTATCGACCTCGCGCACACAGTCGGTCATGCGATGCGCGACCTCGATCAACAGCAGATCACCAACATCGTGGCCCTGCTCGTCGTTGAGCGGCTTGAAGTTATCCAAGTCGATGAACATCAGTGCTGCATAGCGCTTGCTGCGCTTGCATGCCGCGATGACCAGATTGAAGCGGTCCAGCAGAAGGCGACGGTTGGGCAATTGCGTCAGCGGGTCGTAGAACGCCATATTGCGGATCTGCTCCTCGGCCTGTTTACGCTCGCTGATGTCGCGCGTCACGCCGAGCATGATCAGCTCGCCCAGAGCGTTATAGGCAAAATGGGCTGTCACTTCTGTCCACACCGTACTGCCGTCGCGCCGCACCTGCTCGACCTCCTCCGTGTAGTTCACCGGATTTTGCTCTTTCAAGAACACCTGGCTGCGTTCCGCGATCCAGTGCTGGAGATTCTCATAGGAGGCGGGCGCCAGGATCTTTTCGAGCGGCAAGGGCATCACCTCCTCCACGGTATAGCCGAGCAGCTTATGGACGGACGGGCTCATGTATTCCCAGCGATTGGTCCGCAGGTTCAGCACCCAGATCACATCCGAGATGTTGTCGGCGAGGAAACGGTACTTCTCCTCGCTCTCGCTGATCAGGCGCTTCTGCTGCTCGATCGCATCGAGCATGCGATCGAGACTGCGCGCCAGCTTGCCGATCTCGTCGCGCCGGCCGACATCGGCGCGCCGCTTGCTCCAGCCGTGTTCGATCGCTGCAGCGACCCCCATCAGGTGTTGCAATCCGTTGGTAAGACGGTATGCCAGAGCCCATGCGACCAGCGACACGAGCAAGACCGCGATGACGCCCAAGCCGAACCAGGTGCGCGTCAGTTCATCCAGATTGGCGTTCACCGTATCGCGCGTCATCTCCACCCGCACCCAGCCCAGATGGCGGCCGCTGAAGATCACCGGATGGGCGACCACCACCTGATTGCGCTGGTCCACCAGCACGATCTGGTCGCGCGATGTCGAGGCGAGCATGTCATGGCTCACCGGATCGGTGACAAAAAATCCTATCTCGTTCCGCAATGTCGATGCCAGCACCTCGCCCTGCGGGCTGACGAAGAAGGCACGTCGCATGTCGGATGTGCGCGCGATACCCAGCACCACTTCCTGCAGTCCGGCCAGGTCGTTCGCCAGCACCCAGGAGGTGCTGCTGATGGACAGTGCATGCGCCAGCGAGATGGCACGCTCGGTCGACGACAGATAGTGCGCATCGCGCTGCTGCGCATGGATCAGATAGCCGAACAGCGTCATCAGCATCAGCGAAGCCACGGCAAAGCCCAACACCAGCTGCCTGCGGATGGAACCGCGCCAGAGCGCGGAGATGGAATTGCTTCTTTTCATGGCGGTCAGTATTCGATGTGGCGCACGGTCGCCGAGAACCGGTCCAGATATAGTCGTACCTGCGCATACAACTCGTCGTTGGCAGTCTCGAAGCGGGTGATGCCCAGTCTTTTCACCATTTCACGCCCGGCTTCGGAATCTGTCAGGCCGACCAGCGCCTTGCCGACCGCGACCGGCAGCTCGGGCGGCACATCCTTGCGCACTACCCAGCCGTTGTTGGGCAGTGTCTCGGTCTGCCATTTCACTTCCAGTTGCGCCGCCAGTTCTGGATGCTCCTGCTGGAAGGTGATCCACGGCACCGGCCAGGTCGCGCCTGCTGCCACATGGCCGCGCAACACGTTCAGGATGGAAGATTCCTGTGAGCCGACATAGAGGTTCTCGATGTCGCGGTTCACGTCCAGACCGTGGGTATGCAGGAAATACTGCGTCATCATGTTCGCGGCCAGGGCAGTGAGCGCGGGATAGGAAACCTTCTTGCCCTTGAGGTCGCTGACTGTGCGGATGCCGCTGTCGCGTCGCTCCAATATGATGCCGCGGAACAGTTCGTCATCCCCCATCTTGCCGAACACGCGGTAGCCGTGCTCTAGCGAGCGCACCGTCTGGTAGGGATTGGGCATGGCGAAATCAAAATAGCCGCTGAACAGCTTCTTGTCGAACTCTTCGTAGTTGCGCGAGGCTTCCAGCCGGAAGTGCGCTTGAGGGATGCTGGCATTGAGATGATCGACGATGGGACCGTACACTTCGACCAGGCGCTTTGGGTTGTGCAAGGGATGGATGCCGACCACATATTCTTTATGCACGCCGCTATCAGCCTGCGAACTGAATTCGGGTTCGTAGGTGGCTTCCTGCTTCCCGCAGGCCACCATCAGCAACGCTGCCAACAGCATCACGACCCACTTCATCATCAATCCCCCTAAAATCAAGAGTTCTTTTAATTTCTGTACCTTGCCAAATACTACCCCCTCACCACACCTCTGTCTTTAGCTAACTAATATTTAGCTGGCTATTCTTCCATCCATCCGTATAATGCGCGCCTTGCCGCTTCACAGGCGGCATAGAGTCCATCGTTTCCTGACCCCTCTGCATCCCGTAATTATTGGATGCGCCAAGCTTCACCGGTTAGCGACGATGTTTGTTTGCGCCGGTAGAGGTTTATATACCCCCTACTGAATTTCCATTGTGTGGCCTGTGGCCACGCATGCGCTGTGTCTTATAAAAATCAAGGAACAACACATGTCTGAAAATATCATCGCTACTGCCACGCCCGAGACTGCGGCACCTACGATCACATTCGATTCGCTGGGTCTGGCACCGAACATCCTGAAGGCTGTTCAGGAAGCAGGTTACACCGTACCTTCCCCGATCCAGGAACAAGCTATCCCCGAAGCACTGGCCGGTCACGACCTGATGGCTTCTGCCCAGACCGGCACCGGCAAGACTGCCGCCTTCATCCTGCCTGCTTTGCAGAAACTGTCCGTTGAATCCAGCGTTCGCAGCAAAGGCCCGCGCATCCTGGTGCTGACACCGACCCGCGAACTGGCTCAGCAGGTGTCTGACGCTGCCGGCAAGTACGGCAAGAACATGCGCATCAAGGTGGTGAGCATCCTGGGCGGCATGCCTTACCCGCTGCAAAACAAACTGTTGTCCGGCTTCGTGGACATCCTGGTGGCGACACCGGGCCGTCTGATCGACCACATCGAGCGCGGCCGTATCGACTTCTCGCGTCTGGAGATGCTGGTGCTGGATGAAGCTGACCGCATGTTGGACATGGGCTTCATCGACGACGTGGAGCGCATCGCTGCGGCCACGCCGGCTAGCCGCCAGACGCTGTTGTTCTCCGCCACATTGGACGGCGCGATCGGCAATCTGGCCCAGCGTCTGCTGAAGTCGCCAAAGCGCATCAGCGTCGCGGCTACCAAAGCCCGTCACGAGAACATCGAACAAAAGTTGATGTACACGGACGATATGGCGCACAAGAATCGCTTGCTCGAACACATCCTGCGCGATGTCGAACTGAACCAGGCCGTGGTGTTCACCGCTACCAAACGCGATGCCGACATGCTGGCCGATAACCTGTCCGCACAAGGTCATGCTGCTGCTGCGCTGCACGGCGACATGAACCAGCGCGAACGTAACCGCACTTTGGTCAACCTGCGCAAAGGTAGTGTGCGTGTGCTGGTCGCCACCGATGTGGCTGCCCGTGGTATCGACGTTCCCGGCATCACACACGTTATCAACTTCGATTTGCCCAAGTTCGCTGAAGACTATGTGCACCGTATCGGTCGTACCGGCCGCGCCGGTGCATCCGGTATCGCTGTGTCGTTCGCCTCCAACCGCGATTCCGGCACGCTGCGCAACATCGAGCGCTACACCGGCCAGTCCATCCAGACACATACCATCGAAGGTATGGAACCGAAGTTCAAGCCGCGCCCGGCTTCTCCCGGCGGTCGTGGCAACGGCGGCCCGCGTGGCGGCAATGGCGGTCAGCGTTTCAATAATGGTCCGCGCTCTGGTGCGCCCCGCAGCGCGAACGGCGCTCCGCGTCATCACGCACCGGACAGCCGTCACAGCTTCACACGTGACGACAATGCAGCGCATCCGCGACGCGACGGACATTCACACAACCGTTTCAACAGCGATGCGCAACCGCGCAGCAATGCCAACGCTGGCGTGAACGGCAACCGCGCACCGGCACCGTTCAACAGCAACCGTCGTCCGCAGGGCTCCAGCTTCTCGCTGGGTCGTGGCAACAATGGCGGTAACGGCAACAAGCGTTAAGTCTTACTGCCACACACAAAAAGGCACGCCACGGCGTGCCTTTTTTGTTGTGCTGCACAGGGCTATCTAATATCCTCACAGCCCACTGCATCTCCAACACATATAAAGTCATCATCATGCCGATCAGCATCAAGACCCCGGAAGAAATCGAAAAAATGCGCATCGCAGGCCGTTTGGCAGGCGAAGTACTGGATTACATCACCCCTTTCGTGCAGCCCGGCGTTACCACCAATGAACTGGACAAGTTGTGTCACGACTATATGGTCGACATGCAAGGCTGCATCCCCGCGCCGTTGAACTATGCACCGGGCGGCCACACGCCCTACCCGAAATCCATCTGTACCTCGATCAACCATCAGGTGTGCCACGGCGTCCCCAGCGAGAAGAAACTGAAGAGCGGCGACATCATCAATCTGGATATCACCACCATCAAGGACGGCTTCCACGGCGACACCAGCCGCATGTATTACGTGGGCGAACCCTCCATCCAGGCGAAACGTCTGTGCGAGAAGACCTATGAAGCGATGTGGCACGGCATCCGCCAGGTGCGCGCCGGCGCACACTTGGGCGACATCGGCCATGCCATCCAGACTTTCGCCGAAGGCTTGGGCTACAGTGTGGTGCGTGAATTCTGCGGACACGGCATCGGACGCAAGTTCCATGAGGAGCCGCAGGTGCTGCACTACGGCAAAGCCGGTACCGGCGTGAAACTGGAAGCCGGCATGATCTTCACCATCGAGCCGATGATCAACGCGGGCAAGAAAGACATCAAGCAACTGGGCGACGGCTGGAGCATCGTCACCAAGGATCACAGTCTGTCCGCACAGTGGGAGCACACCATTCTGGTCACCGAAACCGGCTTTGAAGTCCTGACCCTTTCCGCCGGATCGCCTGCCATCCCCGCCTGATGTCCGTTCACGCCGTTCGCAACAGCCTGCGTGCCGCGCGCCTCGCGCTAAAAGAGTCCTATGCCGAATCTCCCCAGCCCGCCCGTTATCTGCGCAACCACACCCACATTGTGGACGAGCACCTGCGCCAGGTCTGGCGCGCACTGAATATCCCGCATGATCTGACACTGGTCGCGGTGGGCGGTTATGGTCGCGGTGAACTCTATCCCAGATCGGACATCGACCTGTTGATCCTGCTGCCGCATGAGGCAGACGAAACCCTGCAAGGACACTTGCAAGCGCTGGTCGGCCAGTGGTGGGACATGGGTCTGGAGATCGGCCACAGCGTGCGCACGGTGGATGAATGTATCGAAGCGAGCAGCGACATCACAGTGCAGACCAATCTGCTGGAAGCCCGATTGCTGGATGGCAATGCCGAATTGTTCGATGCGCTGCAAAAGCGCCTGCATGAACATCTTGATCCGCGCGCCTTCTATCTGGCCAAGAGTCAGGAACAACAGCAGCGTCACACCCGTTACGTGGATACCGATTTCAATCTGGAACCGAATCTGAAAGAGAGCCCAGGAGGACTGCGCGACCTGCACAACGTGCTGTGGATCGCGCGTGCCGCCGGTTTCGGCGACACTTGGCAGGCGCTGGCGCGCAACGGACTTCTGACCATGACGGAAGCGCGGCAAGTGGTGCGCCACCAGCATCTGTTGCAGGATATGCGCATCCGTCTGCACGAACTTTGCGGCCGCCATGACGACAGGCTGGTGTTCGACTACCAACAGCCGCTGGCCGAGCAACTGGGGATCGTTGCCACCCGCCAGTTGCGTGCCAGTGAGCGCATGATGCGCCAGTACTACCGCACCAAACGTGCCGTCCAGCAATTGAACAGCGTGCTGCTGCAGAACATGCGCGCGCGCCTGTTCCCGTCCAGTGCGACGCGCCCGCTCAATCCGCGTTTCATCGCGCGCGATGACACACTGGAAGCATGCGATGACCGATTGTTCGAGCGTGAACCGTCCGCCATCCTTGAATGCTTCCTGCTGCTGCAACAACATCCCGAACTGAATGGCTTCTCCGCCTCGACGTTGCGAGCCCTGTGGCGCGCGCGCCATCTGGTCGGCCCGGCTTTCAGACGCGATCCGCATAACCGCGAGCTGTTCATGCAAATCTTCCGCCAGCCGCAGGGATTGACCCACGCGCTGCGCCGCATGAACCAGCAGGACATTCTGGGTCGCTACCTGCCCGCCTTCGGTCGCGTGGTGGGCCAGATGCAGCATGACCTGTTCCACGTCTACACGGTGGACGAACATATCCTGATGGTGTTGCGCAATCTGCGCCGCGCCACACTGGAGCAGCATGCGCATGAATTCCCCTTGAGCAGCCGACTGATCCGCGAGTTCGAGCGCGTCGAAGTGCTCTACATCGCAGCCCTGTTCCACGACATCGCCAAAGGACGCGGCGGCGACCATTCCTTGCGGGGTCGTGCCGATGCGCAGCGTTTCTGCAAGATGCACGGCATCTCGACCGAAGATACCGAGCTGATCGTGTGGCTGGTAAAGAACCATCTGCGCATGTCGGCCACCGCGCAGAAGCAGGACCTGAGCGATCAGGATGTGATCGCCGCATTCGGATCGGAAGTACCTGATGAACGCCATCTGACAGCCTTGTATCTGCTGACCGTGGCCGATGTGCGCGGCACCAGCCCCAAAGTATGGAACGCCTGGAAAGGCAAACTGCTGGAGGATCTGTATCACGCCACCCTGCACTATCTGAGTTACGGCAAGATCGCCGACCAGATAGGCGAGGCACAACGCGAAGCCGCGGCCACACTCAATCTGTATGCCATCGCCCCGGAGAGCTATCTGCCGCTGTGGGCGAAACTGGATGATGAATACTTCATCCGCCATGAAGCGCACGAGATCGCCTGGCATACGCGGGCGCTGACCCAGCGGCCCGATATCAAGACGCCCATCATCAAGACGCGGCTAAGTCGGACCGGCGAAGGCATGCAGGTACTGGTCTATCAGCACGACCAGCCCTACCTGTTCGCGCGCATCTGCAATTTCTTCGCCCGCATGAACTACAGCATCATGGAAGCCAAGGTGCACACCACCGAGAATGGTTACGCGCTGGACAGTTTCCTGGTGATGGATGAGAGCCAGGACAGGTTCGCCTATCGCGATGTGATGAACTATGTCGAGTACGCCCTGGCCGAAGAGATCGCCCCCGATGTGGCCTCCATTCCCGAGCCGGCATTCGGGCGGCGCAGCCGCCAGCTGAAACATTTCCCCATCGCACCGCAGGTCGACCTCCGCCGCGATGAGAAGGGGCGCTACAACTTGTCGCTGGTCGCCGGCGACCGCCCCGGCCTGCTGGCGCGCATCGCCTACATCCTCACGCGGCATAAGGTGCTGATCCGCAGCGCAAAGATCAATACACTGGGCGCGCGGGCCGAAGATACATTCTGGATAGACGGTGAAGCTTTGAACGATGCGCATGCCCGTGAGGCGCTGCGCGAGGTGCTCATCACGCAACTCGCCTAAGTGAATTTTGTGTGAAAAAAGTCAAAAAATAGGCCAAATGGCATATTGACAAACGCAGACAATCCACACCTGCATCAATAATTTTTTTCGCTTGACAAACATCCCCATCTAAAAAACAAAGACTTATTGCATCCCTTTGTTTTTATTGGGTTAAATTGGCGTATATTTTTTACGCAACAATTCCGTAAAGCCCGAAATGACGGTCTTTAGCGATGCTCTAAAAGCATTCATCCACAAAGTTATCCCCAGCTTTTGTGCATAAAATATAAATCGCTTTCCGC
>JBDRPZ010000082.1:0-15464 GCA_043826585.1 Pseudomonadota bacterium | reverse complement strand
GGTGAAGGCATCCCGCGCTGCACGCCGGCCACCGTGTTCATCGGCTGGTACAACGGTCACCCGGATTATCGCCATGCCCAGATAGACCTGTCGGTGCCGCGCGTGGCCGTGGTGGGCAACGGCAACGTCGCGGTCGACGCGGCGCGCATCCTGCTGCGCTCGCCCGCCGAACTGGAAAAGACCGACATCGCCGCGCACGCGCTGGAAGCGTTGCGTAACAGCCAGGTGCGCGAGGTCTACATCCTGGGCCGACGCGGCCCCGAACAGGCCGCCTTCACACCGGTCGAGCTGAAAGAACTGGGCGAGATGGAAGGCGTCGACCCCGTCGTCGCGCCGGACGAACTCGCCGACTGCACCAGCGTCGAGTCCGGTTCGCAGCAGGACAAGAACCTGAAGATCCTCCAGTCTTTCGCGGAGCGCGGGCAAGGCAACAACGCGAAAAAACTGCACCTGCGTTTCCGCGTCTCGCCGACCGAAGTGCTGGCCGATGCGGAAGGCAAAGTGTGCGGACTCAAACTGGAAAAGAACCGCATCGAGACCCAGGCCGACGGCAGCACGGTCGCGCGCGGCACAGGCGAATACGAGGAACTGGAAGTAGGGATGGTATTGCCCGCGATCGGCTTCAGCCTCGACCCCATAGACGGCGTGCCCTACGACGAAGCAGCGCGCATCGTGGCGAACGAAGACGGGCGCGTGGTCGATCCCGTCAGCCGCGCGGTGGTCGCCAACGAATACGTCGTCGGCTGGGCGCGCACCGGCCCGCGCGGTCTCATCGGCTCACACAAAGCCGCATCCGCCCACGTAGTCGCCCACATGGCGGCGGACGGCATCGGCCTGTCCGCCCGCGAACTGCCCCCGCGCGACGCCATCATCGAGCTGCTGCGCGAACGCAGCGTGCAGTTCATCTCGTTCGAAGACTGGAAACGCCTGGACGACGTGGAAGTGTCGCGAGGCGAAAGACGCGCCGCCCCGCGCGACAAGATCGTCGATGTGGAATCGATGCTCGCATTGTTGGGGCAGGGGTGAGCGGGAACGAGTATTTGTGTCGTTAGCTTCTGCTGCTCGGCCAAGGCAGTCACTTCGAACCATGTAGTGTTACTTCCGCTTTCGACCAGTTACGGACTCTAGAATTTAATTGAGCCAGCCCTTTATTGTTAGCTGCATTTTTTTACTGGAAGTCGCGCGATGTTATGCGACAGCACGTTCGATAACTATCGGGTGTGGTAAGACATCTACATGGTCACTTTCGATGTATGCCTTAGAGACGCAACAGGTCTTGAACTTCTTCCCGCTTCCACAATAGCAAGGAGCGTTTCTGCCGACCTTCCGATACTCGGGGTTCGGGATACTGCGTTTGGAAAATAGCAACCTTCCGAATTCACTTACCTTCATCTTCCTTGAAAGCAGCAATTGTGCAATGAAGCGGACAATGCTGAATTGTTCGCTCGTGTCTTCGTACTTAACTACGCAGCGCTTGTCTTCTGGTTTTTCAACTAATGCAACGTGATCAAAGTTGGTGATTTTTCTCGCAATGCCATAGGCCATATGGCCACGATACAGATAACCTTTCCTGTGAGGGCAATCAAATGAATCCATATCTTGCCCACAAATGCTACATTCGAAACTTTCTACAGCTGCGCCGATGCTGAAAAATACGTGATAGGGAAACGATTTCTCAAGTTCGATCAGCTGGTCTTCAAATTCTGAAATATCTATCGCAGAGAACCTGCGGATAAGTCGTAAACAGTCAAGTGCGTCCTGCAATGCATCCCAGGAATCTGCAAATTGTTGGCGGGCGATGAGTTTCCATACGAGGCCGTAGCGCGTAAAGAAATCCAAGTACCTGTCCAAGACGTATAGGTCGTTGAGGATTTCATCTGGACCATTTTCGTTAGCAGTTCGGGCCGCATTGAGGCCCTCGCGCAAAATATCCAAACTGCTCGCAGTTTCCGCGCCAATATCCCGATCAACTTGCACAAGAAAATCAAGCATCTCGGCCCGATATTCACTGCAAATTTGCTCTGCAACTTCAGAGTTTAGATTCGTCATCGAAGAATTCATTCAAGTCAAATCGCTTGATAGCCTTTCCGAGCGCTTCGGAGTCTCCCGAAAAGTCAAAACGCTTCGACTTACCGGCAGCCTTGTCCTGATACACCACACTCAAATGAATCCTCGTTCGCTCGTTCTTTAGCGATCCCTTTGCCCGATCATACAAATAGCTGGCCACCATATTGAGGAATATTTGTATAGAAGTATCTCCTGCAAGAAAAGCCAGCGGCAACCATACATCAGAATTACGGAGGATTATTTTTGGGACATTATTGGGGGCGGTTACTTGTATGTTCGGACTAGTCGCGCGCGCCCACTTTGCGAAGTCGCTAAAATCCGACTTCAATCCCAGTACCCCACAATGGCTCTGTGGCTCTGGCACGAACGCAAGGCCTGAACTCTCGCTTGCGAGGAATGCGAGAAAGTCTGCATCGTCTTCGAAAGACTTAACGGTTGCCGAGGGATGAAATTCAAGGAGATCCATGGAAGTTTCCTTTCGTTAAATTCTGTAGCTATACACCGATCACATATCGACCGTCCGCACTGGTACAAACCCGTCTGGCTGAAACGAACATCAGCCATTCGGCACGGATGTATACCCACCATCAAGTCGATCTCGTGGTGTTGTCGTCTTCAGCAGCACCATCCTTGACGTGATTCTTCATTGATTCTTTCCAAGCGTCAGGAATCTTTCGTCCCCATGCGGCGTATATTGGAGCAAAAGCAATTTGTGCCTGATCCCGTAACGTGTCAGTGTCGCCAAGGGTCACGACATCGCCAGTGCGCTTAATCAGCGCATGCAGCTGAATAGGAGCACCAGATTTGGTCACGAGGGTTGCAGTCAGAAATTCCGTTTTATCAGGTGCATCTACAGCACGCCGATAAGGTTTGCTCGGATCATAAGGAGCACTCCAAACCTCACTGAGGATGATCACACCATCCGCACCGCACTTGATCACCTCATTTGCAAGCTCCCGCATAACAAGATACTTTTCTCCGTGTTCCTGAACAGCCAGCTGCATCAAATGTAGGGGCCGTGCGCCATTGAGGAAGAACGCAATGGTGTCGTGATGACCATCCACGATAAACATTTTTCTGGCAGTAGCGAATAGTCCGCTCAACGTTGCTTCAGGAGTAGGGGCTGTTGAAGGAAATATTTCCTTCGGATCAAGCTGATATTTGCCCGCGACACGTTCCGCTTGCTCCCTGTCGAACTCAACAGCCTTTTGTTCAATCTCTATTGTCTGCCCCGTTGCGAGCCACACATTGTGTGTGCGAGCGTCGCCGTGGCCGACCATGCATGGCAGTCTACCCCCTCGCGATTCTTTACCCTGTGTGTGGTCGATGTCGCCTAACATCGTGGTCTGAGGTCCCAAGCCTAGTTCTTGGTGCGCATCCGCTACTAACTCAGAGACTCTTCCATAGGCGATCCCTACAGCATCCAAAAGCTCGTAGTCTGGCAAACTGTTTTCTACCCAGCGACGCTGAATGCGGAGGATGCCATTCTTGAAAACATGATTTCTTAATGCTTCGGTTGGAATGCCACTGATCAGTTCTGCTGGGCTTTGAAATAGCTCAGCTGGGACTTCCAAGCGCGGCCCTTCCTCGTAATAGGACGCAACAATCTCGGCACGAACAAAACTATGAGTTTCCAGATCGCCTTGTTTCTCGATTTTGTTGCGTGCGTCTACCATCCAGCGCATCAAAGGATCAGCACGTAGCCTTTCTTGCCACGAGGCATACCATGGGTCGAATTTTGGGAAAAGGCGCTTGTTACTTTGCACAATGAAGGTGACGGTGCGCAGTGTTTGAATCGCAGTCTGGATTGCAATCCTGAAGCTTTCTGGGTCAAAGTAACCGAGTTCAGCCTCATGCCAATACCGGTGTACATCTTCAAGTCTCCGATCCACCGCGCTTAGCGGACAGTGATTCTCATGCTCTGTTTCTGTCATCTCAGAACCCCGCACAGATATGCCTAGAACATCATTGGAGACTAACTGAATTTCCCGTCCACTTAGCCTTGCTTTAAGTCTTAAGGACGATTGTCAGCGATTGGCGCCGCGTTGTCGAACGACGGCTTATGGTACAAAACAGAAGCAACACCACTCGATTCAAAGTGACTCATATGGACGAACCTCGGCCTTTTCGGCCAAATCAGAGAGCTTCGAAACTTGACTGCTTAGCCGACCAGAGCGGACATCAACGTGGAGGCAAGGGGTGAGAGTCGGCTTGTCGGCGTAGCGACTCTCTTGACAGAAGGTTAATGCCTATTCTCACGCTTTATTAAAATACATTTTTTTTAAATAGGTTTTTGCCATATCGGTCACAAACTTATACCCCTCATCAATTGACATTGATGTAGTTTTATTCTGCTTAACAGCTTCTTTAAATCCATGTCTTGAGTCAAAGCCAGAAAGGGAGAAGTTGTTTGCTGTATTAGTAAATGATGAGCGTTTGCTCTTGTCAGCATTCAAATCGATGCCATGTTTTTTTGCAAAGCCTTCAATTACCTCCATCAACTTGTAATACGTAACCCAACTTCCGTCCATGTCGAGATACTTGAGGAGCATGTATACATCCTCGTGCTCCGTTGCCAGATGCAGCAATGGAAATTTGATGCTTGAAGCTTTCCCATTGGCATATTCCTGAACAATACGCTCGTCAATAAATGGCGGTTTGCCTAGAAGTCCTGAGAACCCTTTTGGGGGGACATAGTCAATCGACTTATTCTGATAGAGAAGCCGATCGATTTCTGCTTTGCGGTAATCTCTTGATATAAGGATGGACGCTCCGTTAAATAGACTAACTAGTTCATAGCCAATCTGCCACACCACTGCAGCATCCGTCTCTCCTTCGCAATAGAGGCTGGTCAAGCGAAAGTCATCGTTCGGACAGTCTAGCCAGTGGTCGATACCACCGTAGATATTGAAGTAGTAGCTTCCTGCTTCAGAGGCAAGCTGTCTAAACTCCT
This sequence comes from Pseudomonadota bacterium, assembly GCA_043826585.1. Lineage (GTDB taxonomy): Bacteria > Pseudomonadota > Gammaproteobacteria > Burkholderiales > Gallionellaceae > Sideroxyarcus. Next base: position 10,444 of record JBDRPZ010000082.1, on the reverse strand, counting down.
GAATATCTCCATTCAGTAAAAATTCCCATTCACTAAAACTCATATGCTTTCTTAATCTAGGTCAAACGAAAAGTTAGGGGCTGCGCGATTTTTTGGAGTTCGGGTTTAATTTTAAGTTATATACCTTTTGAAAACACGTTCTCCGTGTTTCTCTCAAACCAGAGGAATTGCCTGATTTCTAGGATTGTCAGCACTAGAATTAACGACCATTCCTCTGAATCATAAGTTACGTTCATGCCATGAAGGACTGGATTTCGATTGAACGCTTGATCATCCTTCTTTCCTTCAAACAATTTTGTTATGAACGCATTGAAATATTGCGCGCTATCTGACATTCCAAATAAGTAGCGACTGTTCCAGATTTCTGTGGAGACGTTAGGCCGAAAATTATCCCTGAGTTCTAGCCCACCAATTTCTCGAATTAGGCCTTCTATTTGAGCAAATAACACTGGAACAGAAAGCGTGTATTTTCTATCAAAGTGAGCGTTAATAGCGTCCCGAAGGATATTAATCCTTGCCCCAAACGCTTTGTGCAACGAAACGGAATCTTCCACCAAACCTATTGCGGCCTCACGAGTTAGGCGATTTGTGTAAGCTTGAATAATTGAAGACTTTGTAAGCTCACCAGCTCGTAGCTTGTTATTGAATTCAATTATTTTCCCCATAACAATGGCATTGCCAAACAAATAAAACTCGTTGTCCTTGCAGAAATTTTTGAGTGGAATCTCCATGCTGGCAAAGACGTTCATAAAGTCTTCGCTTAGATCGACTTCCAGATGGGTGCCGCAGTCAGCGCACTTCTCATCGGTTTTAACAGTTCGGCGCTTTAACTCATTTGAAATACAACAATATTTATATTTTTGGCCTGATCCGCACGGGCAAAGTTCATTTCTTCTTATTTTTGTTGTCATGTAATTAAGCTCTGCAAGAATCTAACAGTTATATACGAACCCACTACTCCGTAAATTAATAATAGTATGGGCGTACACGAATGTCTCCTATTTGGCATATTGCAGGAGCGCCGCACCATTTTCCTGAGTTTCCGCTTTGGCCGAGCAGAAGCCAAAATCATTCAGCTAACAACCACTCGAACCCCACCTGCTCGAAATCCTCTCCCTCCGCCAGCAGTGCCGTGAGTTTGATGTCGCGGCTCTTCTCGCCCATCATCATCTGGTGCTGGGTGTCGACCACGAACTTGCCGGATTCCATCAGCAGGGTGGCGTGCACGTATGAGTTGTGTTCGTCGGGCAGCAGGATGACGGGCAGGTAGTCGTAGGAGAAGGAGCCGGAGCTGCTTTCCCAGTTGGATACGCGTTCGGCACCTTTGCCGAGTATGCGTATCCATACCGAGGCGGGGCGTTTGGTGAGGATTTCTATGCCGACGTGGACTTTGCCAGCGCTGTCGGTGTGCAGGCGGCGGATCATGCCGACCCACCATTGCTGTGCGTTCGCCGGTTTGAGGGCGCACAGGTCGCCGATCTTGATCCATTCGCCTTGCGATGCACCGAGTAACGCGCCCAGTCCGGCAGCACTCATGTCGCTGACGTTCCAGGTCTCGGTGGTGTAGGCGATCTCGTCTTGTGCGACGAGGTCTATCTTTGCGCGCTTGCGCGCTTCGTCGGCATCCTGTTCTGCGTCGTGTCCGGCGTCGATGTGGGTGACCAGTTGGCTGATGGTGCGGAAGCTGTGTGCGACTTCGATGGCAGCGTGGATCTCGCGCCGTTCCAGATGGCGATGCGGCGGTTCGGCGGCCCAGTAGGTCATCAGGTGTTTGAGTACGGTGAGCTTGCCCGCCGGGGTGAACTCACTGCCGAAGCGACGCTCGCGCCAGATGGGGTCGTTCTCGTTCTGGGTGACGATCTTTTGCAATGCACCGACAGCTTTGGCGGCGCTGAAGAAGCGCGCGCTTTCCGCGACGGGTTTATCACGCTCGGCACGGTGCGGCGGAGCCGAGCCGGCGAGGTCGAACTGGTAGGGGAAGTCGTTCTCTGCGGTGTTGGCGATCTCGAAGAAACTGTTCATGCGCCCGGCAATGCGGTAGCTGACTTCGAGTTGATCGGCGGCCAGTGTGTCGGGTGAGGAGGTGAACATCACCAGTGCGTGCAGCAATTCGCGCTGCGGGCTGGTGTGGATGACATGGCCGGGATAGGCCAGCACCATGGTCTCGGTGCATTGCGTCGCTTCGGCGAAACGGTAGCCGGCGTACAGCATGGCCCAGCTCGCGGCATCGACGTCGATATAGCGCATCAGCTCCAGCTTCATCTGCGTCGCCACTGCCAGTAACTGGCGCACGCAGATCAGCGGCATGCGCTCGACGAGTTCGTGGGAGTGTTTGTTGGTCTGCTGATATTCATCGAGGCATGCCGTGTAGGCGGCTGCCAGCGACTGCGCGAAGGCATGCATGCCTTTCCAAAGATGCAGCCCCTGAAAGTCGCGCAGATGCGGCGCTTCCAGATAGCGATGCAGCAACTCTGTGTGCAGAGGCTGTGCGGCGATGTCCACGCGCATGATCACGTCGCTGCGCAGTTCGGGCGTGAAGCCTTTCGCATCTTTGATCGACTCCAGCCAGAAGGCGATGTCCTCCAGCGCCTTGCGCGGGTCGTCCTGCGGCAGTTCGTCGATGAGACGTTTTGTCTCGTCCAGGTCGAACAGGGGGTGGTCAGGTTTCTCGCCGAACAGTTTGAACATGATGCGCAACGCCTTTCGGATGAAGACGTTTGGATGATAAAGCAGCGCGCGGGAATGTGCTCAGCTGAGTTTGCGGTACAGCGTCTGGCGGCTGATGCCGAGTTGGCGTGCGGCGGCGGAGACGTTGCCGTGGTTGTCTTCCATGGCCTGACGGATGGCGGCTTGCGACAGGTCTTTGAGTTTCTGCGGCGCTTGCAATGCGCGTTCGCTGCTTGGCGGTGCGCTGAGTTCTTCGATCAGATCTTCGGGCAGGTGATGCCAGTCGATGCAATCTTCATGCGCGTCCAGCATGGCGCTGGCGGTGCGCAGCACGTTGGCATATTGGCGGATGTTGCCCGGCCAGCGATGCTGGCTGAGTTGTGCCAGCAGGGTGGGGGCGATGCAGATGTGTCGTTGCGGACTTTGTTCGCTCAGGATGCGTTCTGTCAGCGCCTGGAAATCGTTGCGCTCGCGCAAGGCGGGCAGGTTCACGGTGAGGCCGTTGATGCGGTAGTAGAGGTCGCTGCGGAAGGTGCCTTTGTCTGCCTCGTCGCGCAGTTTGCGATGGGTGGCGCAGATCAATGCAAAATCGACATCGACCGCTTTGCCGCCGCCGAGCGGGGTGACTTGCCGTTCCTGCAACACGCGCAGCAAGCGGGTCTGCATGGCCTGCGGCATGTCGCCGATCTCATCCAGGAACAGTGTGCCGCCGTGTGCTTCGCGCAGTCGCCCGGGGCTGCCGTCACGTCGTGCGCCGGTGAATGCGCCGCTGCTGTAACCGAACAGCTCCGCTTCGATGAGGTTCTCGGGGATGGCGGCGCAGTTGATGGCGACGAAGGGGCCATCGCGACGCGGGCCGCTGTCGTGCACGGCACGTGCGAACAGTTCTTTGCCGACACCCGATTCGCCGTGGATCAGCAGCGGGATAGGTTTGCCCGCAATGCGGCGGGCTTTGTCGGCGGCGTTGTGCCAGTGCGAGTCACCTGTGTTGAGTTTTGCGAGGGCATCGTCCGGTGCGGCGCTGCTCGGGGCCGGGTTGGAGATGGTGCGCAGCGATTCTTCGGCGTGGATATGCGCGAACAGGATGTCGCCGTCGTACAGTTGCAACTGTGTCACGTGGTCCGGGCGGCGCTGGTGGCGTGCCAGCAGGTCGTCGAGACGGACGTCGATCACGCGATTGAGCGGGGTCGCGCCGAGGTCGGCGGGGGCGAGGCCGAGCATGGACAAGCCGGTGCGGTTTGCGCCGACGATCCAGCCGTCTTCGGACAGGGCGATGATGCCTTCGGCTACCGATCCGATGCCTTCCGGTTGCGCGTGCAAATGCAGGCGGATGTGGCGACGGCAACTGGCGATGACCATCTTGTTCTCAATCATGCGCGCGGCCATGCCGACCAGCCCAAGCGTGTGCGGGTGACGACTGCGCTGGTCGCCGGAGATGTTGATCACGCCCAGCAGCGAACCGTCGGCGGACATGATGGGCGCGGCGGCGCAGGTGAGGAAGCCGTTGCGTTCGAGGAAATGTTCGCCGCCATGGATCTCGACGCTGTTCGCTTCGGCCAGCGAGGTGCCGATGGCATTGGTGCCGCGATGTTGCTCTTGCCATGAAGAACCGCTGGCCAGCGCGACGCGCTCGGCTTTGGTCAGGAAATCCACATCGCCCATGGTGTGCAACAGGGTGGCGCGCTTGTCGGCGAGGATGACCATGCTGTGGCTGTGCTGCACCTGTTGATACAGGTATTCCATCACCGGGCGGGAATGCGCGAGCAGTTCGTGATTGCTGGCGAGGGCGTGGCGCAGGGCGTGTTCGCCGTTGTAGGTGTCGTTCAGGCGTCCGGTGGGTTGCAGGCCCGCCGCAAGACTGCGTTGCCAGGAGCGCGCGATGCGTTCGCCGATGATGTCGGCGGGACAATCACCATGCGCCAGCAGTTGCATGCGGGCTTTGCGCAGATCGTTTGAGGGCAAGGTAGGACGCATATGACTCTCCTCTCGGTGGGCTGCTCTCCACACTGTGCGGCCAGTATAGAAGGATGAACCGGTAGCGCAACCCTTGCGCAGCACGATGCTGCGCGACTGTCACATTTTGAGACAGGTGTCGCGGGATGGAACGTCACTCGCTGCCAGATATGTGTCGCAGTACTTTTGAAATCTCGTTGCAAATCAACATGGTTATTCATCTTGGCGACATGGCACGCTACTTGAGAGTGGAAGAGCGCAGCACCGAGCATTAAACGGCCTGTCTGGTCGTCACCTAACTATTAGAAAGAGGAGAACGGCAATGATCTATGCAGCCCCCGGCGCAACAGGCGCCAAGATTCAGTACAAAGCGAAATACGACAACTTCATCGGCGGTAAATGGGTCGCGCCAGTCAAAGGTGCTTATTTCGATGTGATCACACCAGTCAGCGGTGCGGTATATACACAGGCCGCGCGCTCCACGGCAGAAGATGTCGAGCTGGCGCTGGATGCCGCGCATGCCGCAGCCGATGCATGGGGCAAGACCGATGCCGCGACACGCTCCAACATCCTGCTCAAGATCGCCGACCGTCTGGAAGCGAATCTGGAACTGCTGGCCTATGCCGAGACCGTGGACAACGGCAAACCCATCCGTGAGACGCTGGCTGCCGACATCCCGCTGGCGGTCGACCACTTCCGTTATTTCGCCGGTGCGCTGCGCGCGCAGGAAGGCGGCATCTCCGAGATCGACGAGAACACCATGGCGTATCACATCCATGAACCGCTGGGCGTGGTCGGCCAGATCATTCCGTGGAACTTCCCTATCCTGATGGCGGCGTGGAAACTGGCCCCGGCACTGGGCGCGGGCAACTGCGTGGTGCTGAAACCGGCCGAGTCCACGCCGATCAGCATCCTGATCCTGATGGAACTGGTCGCCGACTTGTTGCCACCGGGCGTGCTGAACATCATCAACGGTTTCGGACGCGAAGCAGGCATGCCGCTGGCGACCAGCAAGCGCATCGCCAAGATCGCCTTCACCGGTTCTACCACCACCGGCCGCGTGATCGCGCAGGCCGCCGCCAACAACCTGATCCCGGCCACGCTGGAACTGGGCGGCTAGTCGCCGAACATCTTCTTCGCCGATGTGATGGACAAGGACGACGGCTTCCTCGACAAGGCCATCGAAGGTCTGGTGCTGTTCGCGTTCAATCAGGGCGAAGTGTGTACCTGCCCGAGCCGCGCACTGATCCAGGAATCGATCTACGACAAGTTCATGGAACGCGTGCTCAAGCGCGTGGCCGCCATCAAGCAGGGCAGCCCGCTGGACACCGACACCATGATGGGCGCGCAAGCTTCCAAGGAACAACTGGTCAAGATCATGTCCTACCTCGACCTCGGCAAGCAGGAAGGTGCCGAATGCCTGATCGGAGGCGAGCAGGCGCATCTGGAAGGCGATCTGGCGGGGGGCTATTACATCAAGCCCACGCTGTTCAAGGGCCACAACAAGATGCGCATCTTCCAGGAAGAGATCTTCGGCCCGGTGCTGGCAGTCACCACCTTCAAGGACGAAGCCGAAGCGCTGGCCATCGCCAACGACACGCTGTACGGATTGGGCGCTGGCGTATGGAGCCGCAACGGCAACGTGGCTTACCGCATGGGCCGCGCCATCAAGGCCGGCCGTGTGTGGACCAACTGCTATCACGCTTATCCGGCACACGCGGCATTCGGCGGTTACAAAGAATCCGGCATCGGTCGCGAGACGCACAAGATGATGCTCGACCACTATCAGCAGACCAAGAACTTGCTGGTGAGTTATAGCGAGCAGAAGCTCGGCTTCTTCTGATTGTCTTACCCCTTAGGCCGCTTCCCGGCGGCCTGGCCGCGCCTAGCGGTCTAGCCGCAGTTCGCGGCTTTCGCGGGGCGGGAAACCGCCCCGATTTTTTTGGGAGGATGCAATGGTCGAAAAAGTGATTGCCACCGAAGCCGCACTTGAATTGATCGAGACGCTGAAGCAGAAACACGGCGAACTGATGTTCCACCAGTCGGGAGGTTGTTGCGACAACAGTGCGGCCAATTGTTATCTGCCGGGCGAACTCACCATCGGTGCGCAGGATGTCTATCTGGGCGACATCGGCGGTGTGCCGTTCTACATCGGCAAGGCGCAATACGAATACTGGAAGCACACCCAGCTCATCATCGACGTGACCGAAGGCCACGGCGGCACGTTCTCACTGGAAGGACCGGAGGGAAAGGCTTTCCTGACGCGCTCGCGTTTGTTCACGGATGAGGAGTGGGCCGAATTGCAGGCGGGATCAGTACCTGAGTGACCTGAAATAACCGTTCGCCTCGGGCGACCAGGTGTAGCCCCAGCCTTGCAGCACCGAGCCGATCTCCTTGGTATAGCGCTGCAGGTCGTTCGGTTTGATCCATGCCTTGCCTGAGGCTTCGCTGTAGGTGGCATTGTGGTGTTCGCAGAAGTGTTGCCTTGCACTGTCTGAGCGGCCCAGCTCTTGCGCGAAGCGGCCTTCCCAACTCAGATGTTTCTCGTCGCTGTGCTGCATCGGGCGAGCCGGTTGCGATTGCGTGTTGCCTTTTAGTGCATTGCCCACACTCAATGCGCCGACGTTCACCCAGCCTTTGCTCAGATAGAACTCAGGCGTGCCGTGGGCGGTGTCGTAGAAGTACGCGACGTTGATCTGCTGGTTGAATTCCACGATGTGGAATTTCTCGAACTGGAGGATGACGGCGTGCAGGTTGTGCTTGCTGTCGTTCAGTTTGACGACCAGTCCTTTGGCGTCGTCTCTGAATTTCAGGAACGCACGGTTCTTGATGTCGAAGGCATCGCTGCCCAGCGCGAAATACATGCCTTGCAGGTCTTCGCTGTACAGGTTCCAGAACGCGGCGCGGCGCGTGTTGTCCGCACCTTTCGCGGCGAACAGGTGGAAGAACTCATGCACCAGATACTTCTTGCCCCAGTTGGAGATCATGTCGCGGGCGGTTGCGCTGCATAGCCAGTTGATCTCGTTCTGCGCGATCCATGGTGCGCCCCACTGTTCGATGGCGAAATCGCGTAATGCATCATTGGTGCGTTTGTTCTGGCATTGACTGTAGCGGTCGAGCAGCTTGCCCAGCAAGCGCGGGATGTAGAGCGGATATTGCACCAGCAGTTGCAGCGCCTCGTTCACTTCGTCCTGGAACTTCGCATCCGGCAGCGCCATGATGCGTTCGATATGTGATTGCACGAAGCTGCGGATGAACCAGGAATCGACGCCGATGTTGAGCTCGAAACGGAAGGATTCGATGCGTTCGATATCCGCAGCGCCGCCTCGGTAGTCGTCGCACGGTACGGTGCCGAGCAATCCCGTGTTCGCCGACAGGACGCGCACCCCTTGCGGTGTGTGGCCGTCGTTGGCGAGACGATCCTGTGCGTTTTGCAGGAAGGTGTGCAGCGATGCCCAGTTAGTGCGGCCACTGCCGATCACCGTCTCCGCATCGGGATCGTAAGCGAAGTAGGCGTTGAGCAAGCCGCGATAGCATTTGCGGAAAGCGCGCGTGCGTTCCTGATGCTGGGTGAGGTAGGCGAGCAGAGTGGTGAACAGTTTGAGACTCTCGATCAGCCGTTCACCCTGTTCGGAATACACCTGTGTGCAGCCGTAGCACAGCAGTCTGGCCTGGCGCAGGTCGCGCACGAAACCGGCCTCGGCGAAATGACGCAACGCGGTCAGGATGCGGTCGTCGCCGAGCGCGTCCATATCCACTTCGCTGCCCAGCCAGGCGATCAGTTGTTCGCGTTCGTGCTGGATCGGCAGCAGGTCGCTGGCACGCATGGTCGAGAGCGCGATGCGGCTCATGCGTTCCATGGTGTCGGCAAGCTTGTCCAGCGTGGTCATCTGATGCGGCACTGCCCGAAGTCGTTGCGCGGGATGTCGTCGATCCTGGTGTGTGCTTCGTCGATGCCGTAGAACTCAAGGCGAAGTTCGATGCGGCGACTTTCTTCCAGCGATTTTTTGGCCGAGTTGAATGAATAACCGCCGACCAGGAACAGGTCGCGCACTTGTTCCATCTCGTCGCGTGAAAGCGTCTTCTGCTGGTTGCGTGCGGGTGAGAGCAGGGTGCACAACACGCGTTCACTGCGTTGCAGACTGAGGTTCAGATTGAGCAGGTAATCGCCGCGTTGGTCGGCGAAGCCTTCCACCACCACACGCTTCAACCACTTCTGCGCCAGCTCATCACGCGCCAGACCGAGCATGTCGCCTACGAATGCGGTCAGATATTCCACCTGTTCGGTGGTCAGTCTGGAACTGCCGGTGTCGAAACGGGCGCGGTCGCCGAAGTCGATCACGTTGCGGTTGCGGTCGACGGTGATGCCGGGATGGCCCTGTGCAGTCTGCTCGATGCGCTCCCACAACGTGTCGATCTCGTGCACGCGGTCGGCTTGCTTCTTCTCGGCCTCGCTCACGTTCTTGGTGATGGCGAGCAGCGCCACGCTCATCACCAGCAGGAACATCACCATCAGTGCCGTCATCAGGTCGGCGAAAGAGATCCAGAAGGGTTTTTCGCCTTCGTCTCTGTTGCGCCGCTTAACGGGAATGTACTTGCCCAGCATGTTCTGTTTCCCGTTTTAGTTGGAGACCGAACCGAGCGTGTCTTCCAGTTCCAGTATGCCTTCACGCAGCAACTTGACCGAATCGGCCAGCGCCTGATGGAAGTCGCGGTTGGCTTCGCCGACGGCTTTGGTCATGCCGGTGCTGAATGATTCGTGCGCCTGGCCGATGACATCCGACACTTTTTCCAGATAGCCGTCGGCTTGCTGTTGCGCTTCGACCAGTTTCGCGGTGGCCGCTTCGATGCGCGACACCACGTCGTGTGACATCGCCGCATCGCGTCGCGCTTGTTCGACGATGAGCTGCATGGAGCCGACCAGTTCGGTCATCGCGTCGCGCGCCTTCTGGTAATCGGCGAACACGGTGCTCAGACTGTTGGTGGCCGAGCCGATGGCACCGGCAGCCTGGGTCAGTTCCCCGGCGAGGCTTGCGGACTTGTCCAGTGTGGACGTCACGCCTGCACCCGCTTTGGCGAAATCCTTGGAGGCGAGATAGAGCGTGTCCGCGCCGTTGTTCATCTTGGTGAGTGCTTCGCCGGTGGTGCTGCGCATGGCTTGCACGGCGGCTTTCATCTCCACCACGGCGAGGTTGACGCCTTCCACCAGCGCGCTGACCTGTCCGCCGAACTGGCCCACCATGGCCTGGCTGCTGGCGGCGAGCGCTTCCTGTTGCTGCTTGCTGGCGGAACCGGCGGAACGCACTTGCGCGCCCAGCTCTTCGATGATGACGCCCATGCGGTCGGACAGATTGTCCAGCGCCTGCTGCAGACCCTGCTGGGTGTCGCCTTGCGATTGTTCCATCAGCGAACGCACCTGTTCGACAAACTCGCCCAGCTTGTCGTTCATGGTGCGCTGGCGCGCCTCGGCACCGGCCATGGTTTCGGCCAGCATGTTGGCCAGCGTCTCGTTGCCGCTCTTGCTCGCGCTCTGCATCTCGGCGGCCATCTGTTGCAGGGTGTGGGTGGCGGTCTGCAGCGATTCGATGGTCTGCTGTTGCAGGCTGTTGATGCCACCGACCTGTGAGCCGAACATATCTTTTAGTTGGTCGCTGAACTGGCTCAGCACACCGGCCAGCATCTTGTACACGGCATCCTGCTGGTTGTTGCGGCTTTCCTTGAGTGCGGTGGCGATCTCACTGAGCGGCTGCTTCAGGCTGGCTTCCAGCGTACTCGCCAGACTTTTACTGAGTGCTTCCGACTGAGCGTTGCTGGCGGCGATCTG
>JBDRPZ010000081.1:0-12144 GCA_043826585.1 Pseudomonadota bacterium | reverse complement strand
CACTAAAATCTATTCTGCTTCGTGCTTAGAGCGCGCAAATCAATTACCATCACTGCTTGTCTCCGGTGAGTGAGATTAACCGGGCGGGGCTGCTTCGTAGGCGGCTTGATTGCCTGCCTTGGGTTGGACGGGGAATAAATTAAACATCCCGTTTCGACGAAGGCGCACACGCGAGGCGCGGAGTATATTCAATAATGAGTGGTTTAGGCAAAGAATCCGTAACTTGGGTAGAAATAGATGAGGGCGGCGAAGGCCAGCGCATCGACAATTTCCTGTTCAAGCACCTGAAAGGCGTCCCCAAGAGCCATATCTACCGCATCCTGCGCGGCGAAGTCAGGGTCAACCAGACGCGTATCGACCAGACCTATCGCCTGCAGATGGGGGATGTGCTGCGCATCCCGCCTATCCGCGTCGCGGAAAAGCCGCAGAGCGAATATGTCCCCGCCACGGAATTCCCTGTCCTTTATGAGGATGATGCGCTGATCGCCATCAACAAACCGGCCGGAACGGCTGTGCACGGCGGCAGCGGGGTCAGCTTCGGCGTCATCGAGCAGATGCGCAGTGCGCGACCGCAAGCCAAGTTCCTCGAATTGGTGCACCGTCTGGATCGCGAGACCTCCGGCATATTGCTGATCGCCAAGAAACGTTCGGCGCTGGTCGGCATGCACGAGATCATGCGCGAAGGGAACAGCGACAAGCGCTACTACGCGCTGGTGCTGGGCGACTGGCACAACGCGCGCCAGCACGTGAAGTTGCCGCTGCACAAGTTCGACACGCCGCAGGGCGAGAAGCGGGTGATGGTGCGCGAAGACGGCCAGCAGTCGCATACCATCTTCAACCTGCAAAAGAACTGGCCGGGCTATTCCTTATTAGAGGCGGAACTGAAGACCGGCCGCACCCATCAGATCCGCGTGCACCTGACGCACCTCGGTTTCCCCATCGCGGGTGACGACAAGTACGGCGACTTCGCACGCAACAAGGAACTGATGAAGCGGGGGTTGAAACGCATGTTCCTGCACGCGCACAGCATCAGCTTCAAGCATCCGCTGAGCGGGGAGGCGCTGACCATCCAGGCACCTTTGGCCCCGGAACTGCAGAAATTCCTCGACCGATTGGACAAGGCGCAATGACCCAACCCGTCAGATCAGAACGTGCCTTGCTGCTGACACTGGCGGCCATCCAGTTCAGTCATGTCCTCGACTTCATGATCATGATGCCGCTGGGGCCGATGCTGATAGATGAACTGGGCATTTCCACGCATGAGTTCGGACTGTTGGTCGCGTCCTATAGTTTTAGTGCGGCGTTCTCGGGCCTTTTTGCAGCCACCTTCGTCGACCGTTTCGAGCGCAAACGCTTTCTGCTGGTGATCTTCGTGCTGTTCGGTTTGGCGACCTTGGCCTGCGCCATCGCGCCGGGTTATACCACCTTGCTTATCGCGCGCGGTCTGGCCGGGGCATTCGGCGGTGTGCTGGGGGCACTGGTGCAGACCATCGTCGGCGACACCATCCCGTTCGCGCGCCGCGCCAAGGCCAGCGGCACTGTGGCAGCGGCATTCTCTTTCTCCACGGTGGCGGGCGTGCCGCTTTCGCTGTGGCTGGCCAGCATGTTCCACTGGCGCGCGCCATTCGTGTTCATCGTGCTGCTGGTGACGATCTTCCTGTTCATCGCCCATAAAGTGCTGCCTGAACTGCGCCATCACCTGAGCCAGGAAAAACGCGCCCATCCTTTCATCGATCTGTTTGCCGTGATGCGTGACCCCAACCATTGGCGCGCCATGATGCTGTCAGCCATGATCATCTTTTCCGGCTTCACCGTTATTCCCTACATCACGGTGTATGCAGTGAGCAACATCGGCATCAGCCAGCACGATATCGCCTACATCTATCTGGTGGGGGGGGCAGCCACCTTGTTCACCGCGCGTGCCATCGGGCATTGGGCGGATGCGGCGGGCAAGGTGAAGGTCTATCGCATCGTAGCGTTCTTTGCCATGTTGCCTATCCTGCTGGTGACGCAAGTCGCGCACGCCTCGCTTGGTATGTTCCTGATATTCACTACCTTGTTCTTCGTGCTGGTTTCCGGTCGCTTTATCCCCGCCATGGCTATCATCACCTCGGCGGCGCAATCCAGGCTGCGCGGCACTTTCATGTCGCTCAACGCCACCGTGCAATCGCTGGCGATGGGACTCGCCGCCACGCTCAGCGGCTTCATCATCACCCAGGATGCGGATGGCAAGATCGTTGGCTACGGCAATGTGGGTTATGTTGCCATCGCTGCCAACCTGCTGGCGATGTGGTACGTCTCTCGCATCGTGATGCACGACGCGCATCCGAATTTGCCGGACGTGGTGCCTAAATAGAGGTAATCTTTTACTGCAGATTGCCGATATCTCAGGTAATCAAGTTGTGAAAGGAGCCGCCATGCGTTTCACACCCACCATCCTCCCCACGACGGCGACGCCGACAACGCGTGCGGTGAAAGGTCTGACCGATGTCCATGCGGTGAAGCCCGTGCACGAGCGAGATCCCGAATCGCTGCCTGTTGAGCCGCATTCCGACGTGCACGGCGACCATCCACCCAAGCAGGAAGGGTTGCCCTTTGAAGACCGGCGCAAAGCCTGCCGCCGTATCCATAACCAGAAGGTATTGATCGAATTGCGTTCCGGGCTGGATCGACGTCGCCACAACTTGGTCGAGGGGGGAACGTCTGATCATATCGATGAAGAGGTATAGCTCCGCCTTGATCACGCGAGCTGGCCCAATCAAAATTCCTTAAAGATTGAATGGATTATGCCGATAGGGGCTTGTATTCCACTCAAGCCTCCGAAGCATGCGATACACGCCACTATCCCCATCACTGCAGAACTCGACTCCCGGCCTGAAGCAAGGCAGGACGATTCCGTACGCAGTGGGTGAAGCGCCACTTGCCGGTGATGCGCTCTCCAGTGGCCGTGAACCGCAGTCTCAGGTCGTGGCTGGCCGGAATAACACGGTCAAATATAAGCGCGAGTATCGTCAGCGCAAGGAGATGGACAGGCGCAAACTCAGCCGTCGTATCCATTCTGGTTGCCCGTTACAGATCGAGTTGCGCTCCGGCTTTGAGCGCCGTGGCGGTAGTCGGCGCGGTGGAGAGCCGACCATGCATATCCGGGTGGATGTCTAGCGTCGTTCCCGGTGCAGGAAAACAGTGACTTCTTCGCGGTCGTGATAGAGCTGCTTGGCATCCAGCCGGTAGCGTAGACCTTTCTTGTTGAGAACAGTGCGTATCGTATCCAGCGCGATCTTTAACGCTTCCACGCGTTTCTTCATCGGTAGTTTCAGATTGAAGATCGCATTCATGCTCGATCCCCCGACTATCCAGTCTGTCATCAGTGCCGCGACACGTTGCGGCTGCTCCACCATGTCGCATACCAGCCAGTCCACCGGACGCTTTGGGCGGAACTTGAAACCGTCCTGGCGCAGGTGTTTGATGTCGGGATGGCCTGCAGCTGCGCCTTTGAGCGGACCATTGTCGACAGCGGTGACTTTCAGGCCGCGTTGTACCAGTTGCCAGGTCCAGCCGCCGGGGGCGGCCCCCAGATCGACTGCGGTCATCTTCGGCTTCAGCCACTGTGCTTGTTCCTGCTTATCCAGAAACACTTCGAATGCTTCAGCCAGTTTTAGATAGGAACGGCTGGGCGCATCGGCAGACATGCTGACGCGATGGATGCCGTTGAGCGCATCGCTGCTGTTGCGCGGGTCGCTTGTGGCGATCAAGGCGCGATCTTCGGAAGGAAAGAAGATGTGCAGGCGCGGCAGGTTGGTGTCGTCTGACAGGCGGTCGCTATCGCGCAGTGCTTGTTCAAGCAATGGCTGGAAGCGTTTGGTGAAGCCGGACAATGTCTTGCCGTCGTTGGTGTCGGGTACTTCCAGATAGAGCGCACCGAAACGGGCCGGTTCTTGCGGGATGGCGGCCAGCAGAGGCGTGAGTCGGTCGCGCTCCGGCAGTTCGCGCACTTCGCTGTGCAGTTTTAGCAACTGGCGGGCGAAGGCAAGTTGTCTATAAGCCAAACGCGCTTTGCCTTGCAGCACCAGATAACCACTGTTCTCGGCCGCATCAACGGGTTTGGCCTGCGTCTCGTCTATACAGTCGCGTTCGAAACCGGGGCGGCAATAGACCAGCCAGGCGGGAAGGTTGGGATCGATCATGGGATATGGCGTAAATGGCTGGCGGGCGCGCATTATACGAGGTGCGACATGGGCTGGTGTTAGAATCCGCGCCTCGATTTTTGGATGTACAGATGACTAAACGATACGAACTCATCGTGTTCGACTGGGATGGCACGGTGATGGATTCCACAGCAGTGATCGCGACCTCGATCCAGTCTGCCTGCCGTGATCTTGATCTGCCGGTGCCCAGCGACGAAGATGCGCGGCACGTGATCGGTATGGGGTTGATCGAGGCTTTGCGGCATGCTGTGCCGGCAGCCCCGCCAGATATGTATGAGCCCTTGGCAGATCGCTATCGCCATTATTTTCTGGCGCAGGATCAAATGATTCCCTTGTTCGCGGGGGCGCAAGAGACCATCGCGGAACTGCACGAAGCTGGTCATGCATTGGCAGTGGCGACCGGCAAGAGCCGCAAAGGTTTAGATCGTGTGTTGGACAGCAGCGATCTGAGAAAGTATTTTCACGCTTCGCGCACAGCCGACGAGACCTTTTCCAAACCGCATCCGGCCATGCTGCTCGAGTTGATGGATGAACTGGGTATGCAGCCGGAACAGGTGCTGATGATCGGCGATACCACGCACGATTTGCAGATGGCGATCAATGCCGGTGTGGATGCGATAGGCATGACTTACGGTGCGCACCCCGAAGATCAGCTGCGCGAGTTGAAGCCGCTGGCATTGCTGGATGACTTTCATGAACTGCGCGCTTGGTTGAAGGCCAACGCCTGAACGAATCACTGAGGAGATATGCATGTCTGATCTGAGCAATAACTGGGAGCGCAATGTACTGGAGAAGCTGGCGATGTCCGCTATCCAGGAACAGCGCCGCACACGCCGCTGGGGGATATTCTTCAAGCTGCTGACTTTCGCCTATCTGTTCTTTCTGTTCGCGATGGTGGCGGATATGGTCGGCAGCGATGGTGACGGGCTGGCCGGTGGCAAGCATACCGCGCTGATCGACGTGCGAGGTGTGATCGCAGCCGACAGCATGGCCAATGCGGACAGTCTCATCGGCAGTCTGCAGGATGCCTATAAAGACAAGCACACCGCGGGCATCATCCTGCGTGTGAACAGCCCCGGTGGCAGCCCAGTGCAAGCCGGTCTGGTGAACGATGAGATCAAGCGCCTGCGTGCATTGCATCCCGAGATCCCGCTGCATGTGGTGGTGGAAGATATGTGCGCATCAGGCGGCTATTTCATCGCGGCTGCGGCAGACAACATCTATGTGAACAAGGCCAGCATCGTCGGTTCCATCGGCGTGCTGATGGACGGTTTTGGTTTCACCGGCACCATGCAGAAGCTGGGCGTGGAGCGCCGTTTGATGACGGCGGGTGAGAACAAGGGCTTCATGGATCCTTTCTCGCCGCGCGATCCCAAGCACGAAGCTTTCACCAAGAGTTTGCTGAACGACATCCACCAGCAATTCATCGCCGTTGTGCGTGATGGTCGCGGCCAACGACTGCATGAGACACCCGAGATGTTCAGCGGCTTGTTCTGGACCGGCGACAAGGCGATCGCGATGGGATTGGCCGACGGCCTCGGTAGTGTGGATTCCGTGGCGCGTGACATCATCAAGGCCGAGACCGTGGTCGACTTCACCGCACGTGAGAACATCGCGGATCGTCTGGCGAAGAAGCTGGGCGCCGGTGTGGCGAGTATGTTCCCCGGATTCGGCGCGCAGGGCGAGGGCGTGACGCTACGCTAGCTCGGCCTGCAACGCGGCCAGGTCGGTGATCGGCGGCAGACACTGCGTGCCGCGACACAGCCAGGCAGTGGGCGATGCCTGTTTGGGTTTTGCCAGCACTTCGGGTAAACCCTGTTCATCGCCGCATAGCGCGATCACCATCAAGTCAGGTTCATAGCTTTCAGAGACAGCCGCCCGCCAGACGGCTGTTTCTTTTTCATCTCCGTACAACACCAGCAAGGAAGGGGGTTGCAGCAGCTCACCCAGTGCGGTGTTCAGGCTGCAACACTGGCTGGCTGCCTGTTGCATCAATGGGTAGAACAGCTTCAGGCAGCGTTCGGCTGCATCGCGATAGCGCGTGTCCCCCGTCAATTCTGCGAGTCGCAGTAGTGCTTGTGCGGCGATGCCGTTGCCCGCAGGTGTAGCGTTGTCCTGTCCGGTCTTGTTGCGCTGGATGAGTGCTTCATGGTCGTGGCTGGTGAAGTAGAAGCCGCCGTGTTCGCTATCCTCGAAACGTGCCAGTAATGCGTCCGCGAGCTGCACGGCGAGTTGCATATCCGTCGTTCGATATTCGGTTTGCATCAATTCCAGTGCGGCATCCAGCAGGAAGGCGTGATCGTCCAGATAGGCGTTCAGATGTGTCTTGCCATCCTTGTGCGTGGCATACAACTTGCCGTCCTTCCACAAGGTGTCGCGCACGAAATCCATGGCGCGCTGCGCTGAAACTTTCCATTCCTCGCGTCCGAAGATACGAGCCGCCTTCGCCATACCTGCGATCATCAGCCCGTTCCAGCTGCCGAGTATCTTCTCGTCGCGACCGGGGCGGACGCGCAGTTCACGTGCAGCGAATAGTTTGAATTGTGCAGAAGCAAGCAGTGCCGTCGCCTGCTGTTGATCGAGTTGCAACGACTGCGCGATCTCGCTCAGCGGTCGGCTCACTCGCAGGTTCCAGGCGTGGTTCTCGAAGTTGGGGGTGCTGTCCAGACCGTAATAGGGTTTGACGACGGCATACTCATCTTCGGTCAACAGGTCACGGATATCGTTGCGCTGCCACACATAGAACTTGCCTTCCTCGTGCTCCGAGTCGGCATCCAGCGAGGCGTAGTAGCCGCCTGATGGCGACTGCATCTCGCGCATCACCCACGTCGCGGTCTGTTCCACGATGCGCGCGAACAGCGGATCGCGGCTGTTCAGCCAGGCATCGCAATACAGTCCGAGCAGCAGGCCGTTGTCGTACAGCATCTTCTCGAAATGCGGGATGTCCCAGCTGGCATCCACGCTGTAGCGGCAGAAACCGCCACCGAGTTGGTCATACAGTCCGCCCAGTGCCATCTGCTGCATAGTGAATAGCGCGACATGGCGTGCGTCTTCGTCCTGATTTGTTCTGGCTTGGCGTAACAGTAGGTCGAGTTCGGCCGGATGCAAGAATTTCGGTGCATCGCCGAAACCACCGTTCACACGGTCGCAACTCTGTTTGAGCTGTTGCATTGCAGCGGCGAGCGATGAGGCATCGAACGTTGTTTCATCACTGTTTGGTTTGGGTTGCCAAGCGGCGAGGGCGCTGATCAGTTGTTGGCTCTGTGCTGCGAGTTCGTTGCGCTTCTCTTTGTATGCTTGTGCAAGCTGCACCAGTAACTGCGGAAAACCGGGTAAACCGTAGCGCGGCTGCTTGGGGAAATAAGTGCCGCTGTAGAACGGCGTGCCATCCGGTGACAGGAACATGGTCAACGGCCAGCCCCCACTGCGGCGCGACAGCAGGTAGTGTGCGTTCTGATATATCTGATCCAGATCGGGACGTTCTTCGCGATCCACCTTGATATTGATGAAGTGTTCGTTCATCACGGCCGCGACTGCATTGTCCTCGAAGGATTCATGCGCCATCACATGGCACCAGTGACAGGCCGAATAGCCTATCGACAGCAGGATGGGTTTGTTTTCGTCACGGGCGCGTTGCAACACCTCTGGTGACCAGGGGAACCAATCTACCGGATTGTCGGCGTGCTGCAGCAGGTAAGGACTGGTTTCGTTGGCGAGGTGATTGCTCATCGGTGTAGTAAACGGTTCAAGTATGGCCGTAGGTTACCGAGGATCTGTGATTGTGCAACTGCGTTGGGATGAAGGTTATCCGCCTGGAACTGTTCGGCGGGGATGCCATCCAGCATGAAGGGCAGCAAGGCGATGCGGTGTTTTATTGCCAGTCTTGGATAGATGTCGTGGAACTGTTTGGTATAAACCGGGCCATAGTTCGGCGGCAACTGCATGCCCAGCAGCAATACCTTGGCATTCGCATGCTTTGCGCGCCTGATGATGGTGTCGAGATTCTTTTCCATCTCCGTCAGCGGCGAGCCGCGCAGGCCATCGTTGGCACCCAGTTCCAGGATGACAATGGCAGGTCGATGTTCTTTCAGCGCGCGATCGATGCGGCGCAAACCGCCTGCTGTCGTTTCGCCGCTGATGCTGGCATTGATGACGGTGTAGGGTTTGCCATCCGCTGTCAGCTCCTGCTGCAGCAAGTGCGCCCATGAAGCTTCGCGCGCGATACCGTAACCGGCTGATAAACTGTCACCGAACACGAGGATGTTGTTCGCGGCCTGAGCGAAGCTGGACAGCGTCAGGGTTGCGAGTAGTAATACGACTTTGAGGATGAGGTTCATGGCAACGATTGTGCAAGCAGCAGGGCTCACCAAGCAAGTGTTAAGCGGAGATAGTCCGCTCACCATCCTGCACGATGTCTGTTTTTCGGTGGAAGCGGGCGATAGCCTTGCTATCGTTGGGGCTTCCGGTTCAGGAAAATCCACCTTGCTCGGTCTGCTGGCAGGACTGGATGTGCCGAGCAGCGGTAGCGTGTCCTTGAACGGCACGGATATCTTCGCGCTGGACGAAGACGGTCGTGCGCGTCTGCGCGGTGAACTGGCCGGGTTCGTGTTTCAGTCCTTCCAGTTGCTGCCCGCGTTGAATGCACTGGAGAACGTGATGCTGCCGCTGGAACTGGCCGGGCTGCGCGATGCGCGTCAGCGCGCGGAAGATTCCCTGCAGCAAGTCGGCCTCAGCGCCCGTGCGCATCACCTGCCCAAACATCTCTCCGGCGGCGAGCAGCAACGCGTCGCGCTCGCCCGTGCCTTCGTGACCAAGCCCAAAATATTGTTTGCCGACGAGCCTACCGGCAATCTTGATGCTGCCACCGGCGCGCAGGTTATCGAACTGATGTTGGAACTGAATCGCGCGCAGGGCACAACCCTGATCCTGGTGACGCACGACGACAAGCTGGCGGCGCGCTGCAAGCGGCAATTGCGGTTGGCGGCAGGGCAGGTGGTGCAATGAATCTGTTGCGGCTCTCGCTCAATCTGTTGCGGCGCGACTGGCGCGCCGGTGAATGGCGCGTGCTGTTGCTGGCACTGGTGCTGGCTGTCGGCAGTCTGGCGACCGTCGGCCTGTTCGCCGACCGTGTGCGGCAGGCGTTGCAGGAACAGGCGCAAAGTTTGATCGGTGCCGATCTGCGCATCACCTCCACACGTCCGTTCTCTCCCGACTATCGTAAGCTGGCTGTGGCGCGCGGTATGCAGGTGGTGCAGAGCCGGACATTCCCCAGCATGGTGTCGCATGGTGAGCGGGTGTTGCTGAGCGAGTTGCAGGCGGTGGAAGCGGGATATCCCTTACGCGGACAGATAGAGATAGACGATGGCACAACGCATGTGGCACAGGCGATCCCTACCTCCGGCACGGTGTGGGTGGATGAGCGATTGTTGCGACGCCTTGATACGCAGGTGGGCGATGAGTTAGGTATCGGCGCGCAGCGATTCAAGGTGGCGGCGCGCATCGTGAAGGATATCGACCAGTCCATCGGCTTCGCCAGTTTTGCGCCGCGTGTGTTGATGAACGAGCAAGACTTGCCTGCGACCGGGTTGCTGCAAGAGGGCAGTCGCTTGTCTTATCGCTTGATGATCGCGGGCGATGCGAAGCAGGTGAAGGCATTGAAGAGCGAATTGCAAGCCAAGCTGTCGGGCAATGAGAAGCTGGAGGATGTGCGCGATGCACAGCCTGCGATACGCACCGCATTGGAACGCGCAGAAAGTTTCCTCGGCTTGGCTGCGTTGACGGCAGCGATCCTTGCCGGGGCGGCGATGGCGTTGGCGGCACAGCGTTTTGTGCTGCGTCATCTGGATGGTTGCGCGGTGATGCGTTGCCTCGGGGCGCAGCAAGGGCAGGTGCTGTGGCTGTTCTTGAATCAATTCATCGTGCTTGGTGTGATCGCCGTCCTGCTAGGTAGTCTGCTGGGTTATGGCACGCAAGCGATTTTGGTGCAGAGCATCGTCAGCATGCGTGATGCGAATCTGCCGCAACCGGGCGTATTGCCGGTGCTTCAAGCATCGGTGAGTGGATTCGCTTTGTTGCTGGGCTTCGCCTTCCTGCCTCTGTTGCAGTTACGCAAGGTTTCGCCGCTGCGCGTGTTGCGCCGTGAGCTTGGGGCACCGGAAGCGAGTGGCTGGTTGATCTACGGAGTGGCGACACTGGTGTTGGCTGTTTTGTTTCTGTGGCATGCAGGTTCGCTCAAGCTGGGTTTGGCTGTGCTGGGTGGTCTGCTGGCAGGGCTGGTGCTGTTCGGCTGGCTGGCTTGGCTGATGCTGCATGGGCTGGCGCGCAATGTGTACTTCATGAATTCGCAATGGAGGCATGCGTTCAATAATTTGGCACGTCATGGTCGCAGCGCGGCAGTGCAGGTGGTGGCGCTGAGTCTGGGTGGGATGGCTCTGCTGGTGCTGACGCTGGTGCGCGGCGATCTGTTGCAAGGCTGGCAGGGGAAGTTGCCGCCGGAGACGCCGAATCGTTTTGTGGTGAACATCCAGCCGGACCAGCTCGAAGCGATCAGCGAATTCTTCAAGCGGCAGGCGCTGTCTGTTCCCGAGATGCAGCCCATGGTGCGCGGCCGTCTGGTTGAGATCGGCGGACGTGCCATCAACGGCGATAGTTATCCTGATCCGCGCGCCCGTGGCTTGGTGGAACGTGAATTCAACCTTTCCTATATGACGCAGATGCCGTCATGGAATGCGTTGGTGAGTGGGACATGGTGGGCAGAGGATGGTAAAGAGGAGCTTTCGGTGGAGGAGGGTATCGCCAAAACGCTGGGTATCAAACTTGGCGACTCTCTTACTTATGATGTGGCTGGAAGCCGTTTTACCGCGAAAGTCACCAGCTTGCGCAAGGTGGAGTGGGATTCGATGAAGGTGAACTTCTTCGTCATCACGACACCCGAATTGCTGCAGGATTTTCCATCCAGCTATCTATCCAGCTTCTATCTGCCGCCGGAGAAGGTGCAAGCTGGCGACGAGTTGTCGCGTGAGTTCCCCAATCTGCTGTTGATCGATACCGGTGCGGTGATCGCCCAGGTACGCGGCATCATGGATCAGATCGCGCAGACGGTGAGTGCGGTGTTCCTGTTTACGCTACTGACTGGGTTGGCCGTTTTGTATGCCGCATTGCTGTCCACGCAGGACGAGCGTAGCCACGAGGCGGCGATCTTGCGTACTTTGGGTGCTGACAGTTCTTATTTGCGTCGTCTGCACCTTTCCGAGTTTGCGGTGCTGGGCGGATTGAGTGGATTGTTCGCGGCGGGCGGGGCGGTGTTGCTGGGCTGGGTGCTGGCGCGCTTCGTCTTGGATATCCCTGCCAGCTTCGACCCGCTCATCTGGCTGGTGGGTGTCAGTGGTGGCATCGTGATCGTGATGCTGTCCGGCTGGCTGGCGACACGCAAGCTGATACAGCGTCCCCCGCTCAGGATTCTTGCGGCAGATTAATGACTTGCCGCTTGACGCGCTGCTCAATATCCCTATAATGCCCGCCTCCCTGAAAAAGGGAGTTTTAAACCTTGCTCCACCGTCCATTGCGTGCCGGGGGGCTTTAATCCACAAGGAGATGTAATGCGACACTACGAAATCGTATTTATCGTGCATCCCGATCAGAGCGAGCAAGTGCCTGCGATGATCGAGCGATATCGCACGTTGGTGACTGGCAAGAACGGTCACATCCACCGTCTGGAAGACTGGGGCCGCCGTCAACTGGCATACCCGATCCAGAAGATCCACAAAGCACACTACGTGATGATGAATATCGAGTGCGATCAGGAGACCCTGGACGAGCTCGAGCACGCATTCAAGTTCAACGACGCTGTACTGCGCCACCTGACCATCAAGACCAAGGTTGCTGTGACTGAGCCTTCCGTGATGATGAAGGAAGAGAAGTCTCGTTCGTTGACTGACAC
>JBDRPZ010000080.1:0-2379 GCA_043826585.1 Pseudomonadota bacterium | reverse complement strand
CTGCTGTTGCGCAACCGTTGGATGATGTGACGCTGGAATATCAAACAGATGGCATTGTTGCCACTATTCGCATGACGGAGCCGGTGCGTTATCTGCGTCACTTCCCTGCAAACAGCGGTCAGACGCTGGAGGTATTTTACGAGCGGGTGCGTGGTGCCGCAGTCGAGGAGAAATGGGTCGATAACGAAACTCGCAACTCCCCTCCGTCTGGTCTGATCCCTTCTTTCACTGTCACCACTCGCGACCAGTCGACCAGACCCAAGCTGGTCATCGAGTTTGCGCGCAATGCAAGTTTCAGCGTTTCTGCAGGCAAGGATCAGCGCAGCTTCTTGATTACCATTCGTCCGGATCGCGCTACCGGCACTGTCGCATTGCCCTATTTGCCGGTGGTTAATGCAGTGCGCGCAACCCCCAGAGATGCGAACCTGACCGAGAATAACAAGCAGGCGTTCGATTTGATGGGACAAGCACGAGATGCTTTGGCTTCAAAAAAGAACGAAGAAGCGGTGGGTGTGCTGAATAAACTGCTGATGTTGCCGCCCAATGATTACACCGAAGATGCTCAGGAATGGGTGGGCGTGGCGCGCGAACGTGCAGGTCAATATGACAAGGCCAAGACAGAATACGATCTGTATCTGAATCTCTATCCCAAGGGGGAAGGGGTGCCGCGTGTAATGCAGCGTTTGGCAGGCTTATCAGGTACGGCAAGTGGACCGGGAATCGTTGAGGCTGCTGAAAAGAAACGTGAGGCGCGCTGGACTACGTTCGGTAGTATCTCCGGGCATTATTACTTCGGAAAGAGCAAGATCGATTCGACGACTACATTCAACAACACAACCGATACCCAGTCTCTCACCATGACAGATCAGTCGATGTTTATCACGACTGAGGATGTATCCGGTCGCTATACAAGCGACGACGTGGATGGCCGCTTGGTTTTCCGCGGCAACAACACACAGAATTTCCTGGCTAACAAATCCGGTCAGAATCGCATCAGTTCCTTGTATGGTGAGGTCAAAGGTCGCAAGCAGGATTATTTCTTGCGTGTCGGCCGTCAGTCTTCCAATGGTGCAGGCGTGTTGGGCCGTTTCGATGGCTTGTCCGGTTCGTATGGCGATGCAGCCTATATGCGAGTGAATGGAGTGGTCGGCAGACTGGCGGACTACAGTGATAGCACCTCGCCATCTTTCGTTGGCGCCAGTGTGGATAGCGGTGCGTTCACCGGCTACGGCATCAATCAGACTGTGGATGGCGTGCTGGATCGTCGTGCTGTCGGTGGCGAATGGCGCTATTACGAGGACAAGAAATCGCTCTTCGCTTTGGTCGACTATGACATAAATTTCAAGGCGTTGAATGCCGCGCAAGTGATGGGGACCATGAATGCATTCGATGCTTCCTGGAATTTCATGCTGGATCATCGCAAGACACCTTCACTGAGTATTCGCAATGCCTTGTATGGTGCGACGACTTCATCTATCAGCGTGCTTGAGCAGGCTTTGTCAGCCAGTGCCGTGCGCGATTTGGCACTGCAACGGACAGCCACGAGCAACATGGGGCAGATCGGCATCACCAAGCCTTTGAATCAAAAGTGGCAGGTCGGCGGCGATATTCGTCTATCCAATACCACGAGTACGGCTGCAAGCGGCGTGCTGAATAGCATACAAGGCTATCTGGCTGCTAACCCCAGTCGCGGTACTGAGAAGAGTGTGACCGGCCAGCTGATCGGTACTGGCCTGTACAAGTCGGGCGATATCTGGTCTTTCAGTGCAACCCTGAATACCAGCAGTACTGTTCGGGGGAATTCGTTCTATGTGTATAACCACATGGACATGAATTACGGCAAAAATGTATGGGGCTTGGATAGTTCACTGCAGTTGTACAAACAGACGGATCAGTTCAATGCAGTCACGACAAGGTTTTCGCCGACAGTTCGTGCTTCATACCGGTTGAGGGAGCAGTTGACTTTCGATGCGGACTTGGGAGTAGAAAGTACCAAGAGTGAGGGCACACAGGTTACAACCAAGGTCTTGCGTGTCTTTGGTTCGGCTGGGGTACGCTGGGACTTCTAATTTTCTGTTGAATGAGAGTGAGGCTGCCGGAGAGATCCGGCAGCCTCACTTTTTTATACTGATCATAACGACAGAGATCGTTCGGCTCTGGTAAATTGCGGGCTCGTCTCATCAGGGGGCTATTATGAAAATCCACGAATATCAGGGCCAAGAAATATTGCGCGAGTTCTGCGTGCCGACGCCGCGCGGCGTCGCCTGCTTCAATACAGATGAAGCGCAATCAGCCGCACAGCAACTGGGTGGCAATATCTGGGTAGTTAAAGCACAAATACATGCGGGTGGGCGCGGCAAGGGCGGTGGCGTAAAGGTG
>JBDRPZ010000079.1:0-39339 GCA_043826585.1 Pseudomonadota bacterium | reverse complement strand
CGACGAGCAACGCGGTTTCAGTTTTCGTTTCGATGCGCCGCTGGATATGCGCATGGATACGAGTAGTGGGCAGACGGCAGCGGAATGGCTGGCGACAGTGGAAGAAAAAGAACTGGCGGAGGTGATACGTGATTACGGCGAAGAACGGTTTGCTAGGCAGATTGCAAGGACGATTGTTGCTACGCGCCAGGAGCGGGCTATCGAGACAACCAAACAGCTTGGCGACATCGTGGCACAGTGCGTGCGCACGCGCGAACCGGGCAAGAACCCGGCCACGCGAACCTTTCAGGCTATACGGATTTATATCAATCGCGAACTCGAAGAGCTCGAGAACATCCTTCCGCAGTGCGTGGAGCACCTGAAAGAAGGCGGGCGCATGTCCATCATCAGCTTCCACTCTCTTGAAGACCGCATCGTGAAGCGTTTCATGCGTGAAATGGCGCAGGGCGACAAAGTGCCCAAGTTCGTGCCGATCCGCGCGGCGGACGTGCCGCAGGGCAAGATCAAGCTGGTCGGTAAGCCGGTGTTCGCCTCGGAGGCTGAACTGGCTGCCAATCCCCGTGCGCGCAGTGCGGTACTGAGAGTGGCGGAGCGACTCGGTGGCTAGGCTGAATGTATTGCTATTGATTATGGTCGTCGCGTGCGCGTTGGGGCTTGTCACCTCCCAACACAAGGCGCGCAAGTTGTTTGTGGATCTGCAGTACGAGAAAGAACGGGCGCAACAGATGGATGTTGAGTGGGGCAAATTGCAGCTGGAGCAGAGCACGTTGGCCATGCCGACACGTGTGGAGAAACTCGCACGCCAGCAATTGCAGATGCATCTGCCCGCCAACGACCAGATTTATCTGGTGCGTATCGATGGCAATGAGGTGCAGCCATGAATTACGCCACATTGCCGCAAACTTCCTCGCAATTGGCGTTGCCCGCCTGGCGCTCTCGCGCCTTGTTCGTGTTGTTGTTGCTGGTGATGCTGGCTTTGTTTGTGCGAGCCGTCTATCTGCAAGGCATCCACAACGACTTCCTGCAGCAGAAGGGTGATGCACGCTATGCGCGTGTGATCGAAGTGCCCGCCCATCGCGGCATGATCACCGACCGCAATGGCGAGCCGCTGGCGATCAGCACGCCAGTGGAATCCGTCTGGGCAAGCCCGGCGGAGGTGGAGATCGACCTGCGCCAACTGATGAATCTGGCGCGGGCGCTGGAAATGAAGCCCGAGGCATTGCGGGACAAGCTGCAAGCGCGACGTGATTTTGTTTACCTGAAACGTCAACTGCCGCCGGAGCAGGCGCGAAAAGTGGCCGCTCTGGGTATTCCCGGGGTGTCGCTGCAACGGGAATACAAGCGCTACTACCCGGCTGGCGAGGTGACTTCGCATCTGCTCGGATTCACCGACGTGGACGATAACGGTCGCGAAGGTATCGAACTCGCATTGCAAGACAGGCTGGGCGGGAAGCCGGGTAGCCAGCGTGTGATCAAAGACAGGCGCGGACACATCATCGAGGACGTGGGCAGTCTGCATGCGCCAAAAGAAGGCGGCGATGTCGCGCTCAGCCTGGACAGCAAGTTGCAGTTCCTGGCCTTCCGTGAGATCAAACGGGCTGTCATTGACCATAAGGCGAAGTCCGGCTCAGTCGTGGTGCTGGATGCGAAGAGCGGGGAGGTGCTGGCACTAGCCAATTGGCCCGCCTACAACCCGAACAATCGCAAAGGCGCGACGCTCTCCATGATGCGCAATCGCGCCGTGACCGACATGTTCGAACCCGGTTCGACCATGAAGGCGTTTACGGCGGCAGCCGTGCTGGAGGAAGGCAAGTACAAGCCGGATACGCGCGTAGACACAGGAGACGGCAGGTTGACCATCAACGGCCGCACCATCCACGACACGCATCCAGACGGCGTGATGACGGTGTCCCAGATCATTCAGAAATCCAGCAACGTGGGTTCGTCCAAGATGGCGCTTTCACTGACGCCGCAGACCTTCTGGGGGCACTTGAGTGATTCGGGTTTTGGCATGCGCACGGGCAGCGGATTCCCCGGTGAGACATCCGGCATCCTGCGCAACTTCAATACATGGCGGCCTATCGAACAAGCCACCATGTCGTATGGCAACGGCATCTCGGTCAGTCTGCTGCAGCTGGCGCGTGCCTACACCGTGTTCGCCAATGACGGTGAATTGAAGCCAGTCAGCATGTTGCGCCAAGCCGGACACATGGCGGGTGAGCCTGTCTATTCACCCCGTACCGCGCGCGCAGTACGCGACATGCTGGAACTGGTGGTGAAACCGGGCGGCACGGCACCGCTGGCGCAGATCCGCGGTTATCGCGTGGCGGGCAAGACGGGTACCGCGCATAAATTGCAGAACGGTCGCTACGTGGATGAATACGTCGCCTCTTTTGTCGGTATGGCACCGGCCTCCGATCCGAAATTGATCGTGGCGGTGATGGTGGACGAACCGTCCGGTGCCGAATATTACGGCGGCCTGGTCGCTGCGCCTGTCTTCAACAATGTGATGAGCGCTTCATTGCGTGCGCTGGACGTTCCCTATGACGCGCCGCTGAACAATGTTTTGCAGTCCACGCAATTGGTGGAGGAGGAGACATGAACGCGCTTCGACTCGGTGAATTGGGCATGCTGGGTGTCGAGGTCACGCGCCTCGTCTCGGACAGTCGCGCCGTGCGGGCGGGCGATACCTTCGTCGCCTATCCCGGTGAAGGCAATGACGGGCGTCGCTATATCGCACAAGCCATAGAGAACGGTGCGAATGCCGTGATCTGGGAAGCAAAGGATTTCAACTGGCAGCCGGAATGGACGGTGCCCAATCTGCCCGTCGCAGGTTTGCGTCAGCAGGCGGGTCACATCGCGGACAGCATCTATGGGCAGCCTTCCGGCAAGTTGTGGACCGTGGGTGTGACCGGCACCAACGGCAAGACATCTATCAGCCAGTGGCTGGCGCGCAGCTTCTCCGCGTTGGGCAGCAAAAGCCTGGTGATCGGCACGCTGGGCAACGGCTTCCCCGAAGCTTTGCAGGCGAGCGTGAATACCACGCCGGATGTGCTGCGCCTGCATGCACTGCTGGCCGAAGGGATTTTGCAGGGCGCGCAGGCGGCGGTGATGGAAGTCTCCTCGCATGCGCTCACGCAAGGCCGTGTCAACGGTATGCAATTCGATGTGGCACTGTTCACCAATCTGACGCGCGACCACCTCGACTATCACGGCGACATGCAGCATTACGCTGCCGCCAAACGCAAGCTGTTCGATTGGAGCGGACTCAAATTCGCCGTGGTCAATCTGGACGATGCATTCGGGGACGAGCTGGCGGCTACGCTGCGCGACGGCGCGGCGGAAGTGATCGGCTATGGATTGAGCGACGAGGCGCTGCAGCGCGCCGGGCGTCTCGGCATCCGCATGGTGCATGGCAAGTTGGTGCGCGCCGATATGCAGGGTATGTCGTTGTCATTGCATACCAGCTGGGGCGCGACCGACATGAATAGCAGGCTTGTCGGTAGTTTCAATGCCTCTAATCTGCTGGGCGCGCTGGCTGTATTGCTGGCGAGCGAAGTGGATATAGAGGACGCGGTGCGTGAACTGGGGATGCAGAAAGCGGTCGCCGGACGCATGCAGACATTGGGCGGCAAAGATGTGCCGACAGTGGTGGTGGATTACGCGCACACCCCGGATGCACTGGAGAACGTACTGCTGACACTGCGCGAGGCAACGGAGCCGTCCGGCGGGCGGGTCATCTGCGTGTTCGGTTGCGGCGGCGACCGTGATCGCGGCAAGCGCCCGATGATGGGCAAGGTCGCCGAGCGTTTCGCCGATGTGCGCATCATCACCAGCGACAATCCGCGCAGCGAGGATGCGTTGGCGATCATCGATGAGATCCGCGGCGGCATGCAGGCTGAGCAGCAGGTGATAGAGGATCGCGCGCGCGCCATCGCGCAAGCGATCGACAAGGCGCGCATCAATGACACCGTACTGATCGCCGGCAAGGGACATGAGGATTATCAGGAGATCGCCGGCGTGCGCCTTCCTTTCTCAGACAGCGAGTTGGCACAGCGCGCGCTGAGCATGTGGAAACCCGAGGAGCGCTGGTCATGATGATGCTATCGCAAGCGGCCCAGGTGTTGCACGCGCACTTTGCCGGAGCGGATGTGCGCTTTTCCGCGGTCTCCACCGACACGCGCAGCATCGCAGCGGGCGATCTGTTCATCGCGCTGCGGGGCGAGCATTTCGACGGCGCTCAGTTCGTGGCGCAGGCCGCGCAGGCCGGTGCGGTCGCGGCTATCGTGAAAGAGGGCAGCGTGCTGGAAGAGGTGGGCTGTCCCGTGCTGTTCGTGCCGGATACGCGCATCGCACTGGGCAAGCTGGCCGCGCACTGGCGCAAACAATTCGACATTCCTTTGCTCGCCATCACCGGCAGCAACGGCAAGACCACAGTGAAAGAAATGCTGGCGGCGATCCTCAGCGCGCACGCAGGAGAGGAGGCCGTGCTGGCGACGCGCGGCAACTTCAACAACGACATCGGCATGCCGCTCACCCTGCTCAAATTGCGCGCGCAACATCGCTATGCGGTGATCGAGATGGGCATGAACCATTCCGGCGAGATCGAATATCTGACGCATCTCGCACAACCCGATGTTGCGCTGGTCAACAACGCCAGCGGCGCACATCTGCAAGGGCTGGGCTCGGTGGAAGCTGTGGCACGCGCCAAGGGCGAGATATTCGCCGGGCTGAAAAGCAACGGCACCGCAGTCATCAATGCCGACGATGCGCGTGCCGGACTGTGGCGCACGCTGGCGGACAAACATCGCGTGTTCGATTTTGCGCTGGAACATACCGCTGCAGTGAAAGGCGAGTGGCAGGCGCAGGGTTTCGGCGGGGAACTGCGTGCTTTCACTCCGGCGGGCGAACTGCGCGTCATGCTGCAGGTGCCTGGTGAACACAATGCGCGCAACGCGCTGGCCGCCGCGACGGCCGCGCTGGCCGTGCATGTGCCAATTGAAACCATCGAGCGCGCACTGGAAGCCTTCGGCGGCGTGGCGGGACGTTTGCAGCGCAAACAGGCGCAGGGCGGCGCGACGCTGATCGACGATACCTACAACGCCAATCCCGCTTCCATGCATGCCGCGCTGGAAGTGCTGGCACAGGCCACCGGCAAGCGCATCTTCGTGTTGGGCGACATGGGCGAACTGGGTGAGGGCGCGGCGCAATTCCATCGCGAGATCGGCATCGCCGCGCGCGAGTTGGGGATCGAAGTCTTGTATGCATTGGGCGAGCTCAGTGCACAGGCGGTAGTTGAATTCGGCGAGGGCGCGACGCATTTTGCCGATGCCGATGAATTGCTGGCGGTATTGAAAAACAAACTGGATGCGCAGACCACGGTGCTGGTGAAGGGCTCGCGCTTCATGAAGATGGAACGCGTGGTGCAGGCCTGCGCGTTACAACAGGAGGAAACATGCTGCTCGCACTAGCCCAATGGCTATCTCAGGACGTACGCGCTTTCAGCGTGTTCAACTACATCACGCTGCGTGCAGTGATGGCCGCGATGACCGCGCTCATCATCTCCTTCATGTTGGGGCCGTGGATGATCCGCAAGTTGGCCGCGATGAAGATCGGCCAGTCGGTTCGCACAGATGGTCCGCAGACGCACTTGGTAAAAGCCGGTACGCCGACCATGGGCGGTGCGCTGATCCTGATGTCGGTCGCCATCACCACTTTGCTGTGGGGTGACTTGCACAACGCGTATGTATGGGTGGTGTTGCTGACCACACTGGGCGTCGGTGCCATCGGCTGGGTGGATGACTACCGCAAAGTGGTGAATCGTAATCCGGACGGTCTGTCGGCCGGCGCCAAGATGTTCTGGCAATCGCTGATCGCATTGGCTGTCGGTATCTATCTGTGGACGCACGCGACATTGCCGCAACACACGGAAGTCATCGTGCCGTTCTTCAAGCATTTCGTCATCCCGCTCGGCATGGTGGGTTTCATCGTGCTGGTCTATCTGGTCATCGTCGGCAGCAGCAATGCAGTGAACCTGACCGACGGTCTGGACGGTCTGGCCATCATGCCGACCGTGATGGTGGCGGCCGCGCTGGCCATCTTCGCCTATGTCGCCGGTCATGCGGAATTCTCAAAGTATCTCGGTGAGCCTTCCATCCCGGGTGCAAGCGAACTGGCAGTGTTCTGCGCGGCCATCGCGGGCGCAGGTTTGGCATTCCTGTGGTTCAACGCCTACCCCGCGGAAGTGTTCATGGGCGATGTCGGTGCGCTGGCACTGGGTGCCGCGCTGGGCGCGGTGGCGGTGATCATCCGCCAGGAACTGGTGTTGTTCATCATGGGCGGCGTGTTCGTGGTGGAGGCGGTATCGGTGATGCTGCAGGTGAGTTACTTCAAATACACCAAGTGGAAGACAGGCACAGGGCGCCGCATCCTGCTGATGGCGCCGCTGCATCATCACTTCGAACAGAAGGGCTGGAAGGAGACCCAGGTGGTGGTCCGCTTCTGGATCATCACCATGTTGCTGGTACTTATCGGACTGTCGACCCTGAAACTGAGATGACAACCTTGCGCGACAAATCGGTGCTGATACTCGGTCTCGGTGAGACCGGGTTGTCGCTTGCGCGTTATTTACACGCACAGGGCGCGCGGCTGCGCGTCGCCGACAGTCGCAGTACACCGCCGGGCGTTGAAGTCCTGCGCAGCGACATGCCGCAGGCTGAATTGCATTGCGGGGCGTTCGACGATGCGTTGCTGCAAGGTATAGATCGCATCGCGATCAGCCCAGGCGTGCCGATGTTCGAGCCGTTCGTGCAGCGTGCTGTTGCGCGCGGTATCCCGGTCGAGGGTGACATCGAACTGCTGGCACAGCAGATCGCGGATGCACAGCCAAAACCGAAGGTCATCGCCATCACCGGCGCCAACGGCAAGACCACCACGACCAGCATGGTCGGCGCGATGTGTGCCGCCGCCGGACTGGATGCGCAAGTGGCCGGCAATATCTCGCCCGCTGTGCTGGATGCGCTGCGCGAGCGTGGCGGACACCAGCCGCAAGCCTGGGTGCTGGAACTGTCCAGCTTCCAGTTGGAGACAACCCATACGCTTGATGCCGACGCGGCGGTGGTGCTCAACGTGAGCGAAGACCATCTGGATCGTTATGCGAACAGTATGGAACTGTATGCCGCAGCAAAGACACGCATCTTCAGCGGCAACGGTGTGCAGGTGCTGAATCGTGACGATGCGCGCAGTGCGGCGATGAGTTTGACTGGGCGCAAGCAAGTGACCTTTGGTCTCACACCGCCGAGCAGCGAACAGGATTGGGGTATCGACAAAGAAGGCGCAATCACCTGGTTGATGCAGGGCGCGCAGAAGGTGATGCGTGCCGATGAATTGCAAGTGGCAGGGTTGCATAACGTGGCGAATGCATTGGCCGCGCTGGCACTGTGTCGCGCACTCGATCTGCCGCTGCCACCGCTGGTCGCGGCACTGCGCGCGTTCAAGGGATTGCCACACCGCGTGGAAGCAGTGGCCGAATTGAACGGCATCACCTACTACGACGATTCCAAGGGCACCAACGTCGGTGCGACCGAAGCGGCGTTGAATGGTTTGGGCAAGCAAGCAGTCGTCATTCTGGGCGGTGACGGCAAAGGGCAGGATTTCTCACCGCTGAAGATCGCTGTTGAAGAACATGCGCGCGCGGTGGTGCTGATCGGGCGCGATGCAGCGTTGGTCGCAAGTGCCATCGCGGGTTGTGGCAAACCGGTGCTGAATGCGCGCGACATGGAAGATGCGGTACGCATAGCGACTACCCATGCACAACGCGGCGATGCAGTATTGATGTCGCCTGCCTGCGCCAGCTTCGACATGTACCGCAACTACCTGCACCGCGCGGAAGCCTTTATCGCCGCAGTGCAGAAAATCAAGGTGGAGGGGACATGCTGAATACCGCGCTGAATGCTCCTCGCCGTTATGTGCCCGAATACGACACCGTGCTGGCATGGCTGATCACCGCTTTGCTCGCCATCGGTCTGGTGATGGTGTATTCCGCCTCCATCGCCACGGCAGAAGCCGGGCGATACACCGGTCATCAAGCGACCTATTATCTGGTGCGGCACGGTATGTTCATGACTATCGGTCTGGTGGTGGCGGTGATCGCATTCCAGGTGCCGACACAGACATGGCAGAAATATGCGCCGATGTTATTCATGGCTGGCGTGGTGCTGCTGATACTGGTGCTGATCCCGGGCATCGGCAAATCGGTGAACGGCAGCCGCCGCTGGATATCACTGGTCGTGTTCAATATGCAGCCTTCCGAATTGATGAAACTGTTCGCGGTGCTGTACGCGGCCGACTATGCGGTACGCAAAGGCGCAGTGCGCCACCGCTTCGTGCAGTCTTTCGTGCCGATGTTCATCGTGATGGCACTGGTCGGCGCCTTGCTGTTGCTGGAGCCGGACATGGGGGCCTTCGTGGTGATCTGCGCCATCGCGATGGGTATGCTGTGGCTGGGCGGCTTCAATCTGAAGATCTTCGGCGCACTGACGATCGCGCTGCCGCTGGCCTTCGCCGCACTCATCTTCTCTTCCGAATACCGCATGCAACGCGTGCTGGGTTTCCTCGATCCCTGGTCCGACCCCTACGGCAAGGGCTACCAGTTGAGCCATGCACTGATCGCATTCGGGCGCGGCGAGTGGCTGGGCGTCGGCTTGGGTGGCAGCGTGGAGAAATTGTTCTACCTGCCGGAAGCGCATACCGACTTCCTGCTGGCGGTGATCGCCGAAGAGTTGGGCTTGTTCGGTGTGGCCGCTGTGCTGTTGCTGTTCGGCTGGCTGATCGTGCGTGCCTTTGCCATCGGTCGTCAGGCCGCGATGTCCGACCGCTTGTATGCCGCACTGGTGGCGCAGGGCATCGGCGTGTGGCTGGGCGTGCAGGCGATGATCAATATCGGCGTGAACATGGGCGTGCTGCCGACCAAGGGCCTGACCCTGCCTTTCCTGAGCTTCGGCGGCAGCGGTGTGGTGGTGAACATGGTCGCGGTCGCGGTGTTGCTACGCATCGACTACGAGAATCGTCGCGTTGCCAGAGGGCTGCCGATATGAGTCGCACCATTCTGATCATGGCAGGCGGAACCGGCGGGCATATCTACCCTGGCTTGGCCGTGGCTGATGCATTGCGCGCGCAGAACTGGAACGTGGTCTGGCTGGGCGCACCGCACAGCATGGAAGCAGAGCTGGTGCCCAAGCACGGCTATCCGGTGGCGTGGGTGAACTTCAGCGGCGTGCGAGGCAAAGGATTGTTGCGTTTACTGACACTGCCGTTCACCTTGTTGCGTGCGCTGGGACAGAGTGCGGCAGCGATCCTGCGCTATAGGCCGGATGTGGTTTTAGGCATGGGCGGTTACATCACCATGCCGGGTGGGTTGATGGCTGCGTTCTTGCGTCGTCCGCTGGTGATACACGAGCAGAACTCCGTTGCGGGTATGAGTAACAAGGTGCTGGCGAAGATGGCGTCACGCGTGCTGAGTGGTTTTCCCGATGTGCTGAAGGGCACTGAGTGGAGCGGTAATCCGGTGCGCGCCGATATCGCTGCATTGCCGGTACCGCAAGATCGCTTCGCCGGACGCAGTGGCAAGTTGAATGTATTGGTAGTGGGCGGCAGTCTGGGCGCGCAGGCCTTGAACGAAGCGCTACCCAAAGCGCTGGCAATGACGGATGAAACAGATCGACCTCAGGTGATCCACCAGACCGGCAAGAAAAATTTCGAAGCAGTGCAGCAGTTGTATGCACAAGCCGGTGTGCAGGCAGATGTGCGTGCCTTCCTCGATGACATGGCGCAGCAGTATGCGCAAGCCGATGTGGTGATCTGCCGCGCGGGTGCGCTGACGGTAGCCGAGTTGGCGGCGGCGGGCGTGGCCAGTGTGCTGGTGCCGTTCCCGTTCGCCGTGGATGACCACCAGACGCATAACGCGCGCTTTCTGAGTGAGCACGGCGCGGCGATCCTGTTGCCACAAAAAGAATTGAGTGCAGAAAAGTTGGCGCAATTGTTGCGTGAACTGAATAGAGAAAAACTGCTGGCGATGGCGCAAGCCGCTCGCAGTCTGGCTAAACCGGAAGCGACACAACAAGTAGCGCAAGTTTGCGTTGCCTTGGCGGGATAAAAGATATGAAACATAAAGTCAAAAACATCCACTTCGTAGGCATCGGCGGCTCCGGCATGAACGGTATCGCCGAGGTGATGCTCAACCTCGGGTTCAAGGTGAGCGGTTCCGATATCGCGGACAGCACGGTCATCATGCGCTTGCGCGATCTGGGTGCAGAGATCACGCAGGGACACGACGCGAAGAATCTGCGCGACGCCGATGCGGTGGTGACCTCGACCGCAGTGAAAGCGGATAACCCGGAAGTGCTGGCGGCGCGCGAGCAACAGATACCTGTCGTGCCACGCGCGGTGATGCTGGCTGAGTTGATGCGTCTGCGTCAGGGCATCGCGGTGGCAGGTACCCACGGCAAGACGACGACCACTTCATTGGTCACCAGCATTCTGGCCAAAGGCGGATTCGATCCGACCTTCGTCATCGGCGGTCGCTTGAATAGCAGCGGTGCGAATGCGCGCTTGGGCACCGGCGAGTTCATCGTGGCCGAGGCAGATGAATCGGATGCTTCCTTCCTGCATCTGACACCTATCCTGGCAGTGGTTACCAATATCGACGCGGACCACATGGAAACCTACGGCCATGACTTCAACAAGTTGAAGCAGGCCTTCGTCGATTTCCTGGAGCGTCTGCCTTTCTATGGCCGCGCCATGTTATGCGTGGATGACGAGAACGTGCGTGAGATATTGCCGCGCATCAGCAAGCCGGTGACGACTTACGGCATGGGCGAAGAAGCGCAGATCCGCGCGGTGAACGTGCGCCACGAAGGCGGCAAGATGCGTTTCACCGCCCAGTGTCGTCATGATGAAAAGTGCCTGTTCGACGGCAAGCCTCTGGATCTGGATATCACGCTGAACCTTGCCGGTGAACACAACGTGCTCAATGCGCTGGCTGCGATCGCTATCGGACTCGAAGTCGGCGTCAAGCCGGCAGCCATCGTCGACGCGCTTGCCGAGTTCGAGGGGGTAGGGCGACGCATGCAGCGCTATGGGGAAGTCGTCTTGCCATCCGGCGCGTCCTTCACATTGATCGATGACTATGGTCACCACCCGGTGGAGATGAAAGCAACTATCGCTGCTGTGCGCGGCGCCTTTCCGGATAAACGTCTGGTGCTGTCTTTCCAGCCACATCGTTACACGCGTACACGCGACCTGTTCGAAGATTTCGTCAAGGTACTGTCAGGTGTGGATGCACTGGTGCTGGCAGATATTTACGCGGCAGGCGAAGCGCCTATCGTGGCGGCAGACGGTCGTGCATTGATGCATGCACTGCGTGTGGCTGGACAAACCAATGCGGTGTTCGTGGAGAACATCGCCGACATGCCGCAGACCATCATGCAAATGGCGAAGGACGGTGATGTGGTGCTGAACATGGGCGCGGGGACGATCGGCTCTGTGCCGGGCCAAGTGGTGAAACTGTCAAGCAAATGAATATGAGCGAGCCGACACAATTCAATACAGAAGTTCTGCGTGGAGAGTTGCTCCATGACGAACCGATGTCACGCCACGTGAGCTGGCGTGCGGGCGGTGTCGCGCAGCATGTGTACCAACCGGCTGATTTGGCCGACATGCAAACTTTTTTGCAGCAGATACCGGCGGACGAGCCGCTGATGGCGGTCGGGCTGGGCAGCAATCTATTGGTGCGTGATGGTGGCTATCGCGGCACGGTGCTGCTGATGGTGGGCGCACTGACAGAGCTGCGCATGGAAGACGGATTGATCTATGTGCAAGCCGGTGTGCCGGGCGCGAAATTGGCACGGTTCGCAGCAAGCAATAACTTGTGCGGCGCGGAATTCTTCGTCGGAATCCCCGGCACCCTGGGCGGCATGCTGACCATGAACGCGGGTTGCTATGGCGGTGAGACTTGGGGGGTGGTGCAGCGCGTTCAGGTGCTGACACGCAGCGGGGAGTTGATCGAGCGCACGCCGCAGGAATATCAGATCGCTTATCGACAAGTCGCGCTGAAGCAACACAGCGACGAGTTCTTCGTCGGAGCTTGGTTGAAGTTGGAGCAGGGCGATGTAGAGGCGGCGAAACAGGAGATCAAAGCGTTGATGGAAAAACGCAGCGCCAGCCAGCCTTTGCAGATGCCGAATGCAGGGTCTGTGTTTCGAAATCCGACAGGTAACCATGCGGCGAAGTTGATCGAAGGGTGCGGACTGAAAGGCAAGCGTATCGGTGGGGCGCAAGTGTCCGAGAAACACGCGAATTTCATTGTGAATGCAGGCGGTGCAACCGCGGCGGACATCGAAGAGTTGATTTGTGAAGTGCAGGCAACGGTGCAGAAGCAGACGGGCATCAACCTGCATCCGGAAGTAAGGATCGTTGGAGAAAAAGTTAAGTGAATAACTTCGGAAAAGTGGCGGTGTTGTTCGGCGGACGTTCGTCAGAGCGAGAAGTGTCGCTGAAGAGCGGTGCAGCGGTGTTGGCTGCATTGCAGCGCAGTGGCGTTGATGCGCATGCGTTCGATCCGGCTGAGCGTGAGTTGTCCGAATTGAAAACCGAGAAGTTCGATCGCGTGTTCATGATGTTGCACGGTCGATATGGCGAGGACGGCACGGTGCAGGGCGCGCTGGAGTTGATGGATATCCCCTACACCGGTAGTGGCGTGATGGCATCGGCCATCGGTATGGACAAGTGGCGTACCAAGCTGATCTGGCAAGCGGCCGGATTGCCTATCCCGGAGTACGAAGCACTGACGGCCCCGACCGATTGGGATGCTGTGGCTGAACATCTCGATCTGCCGTTGTTCATGAAACCGGCCAGTGAGGGTAGCAGTGTCGGCGTGATCAAGGTCAAGACGGTCGAGGCTTTGCCTGCCGCGTACGCCGAGGCCGCAAAGCACGACAAGGTTGTGATCGCGGAAAGCTTCATGAGTGGTGGTGAATACACGGTGGCGATCCTGAACGGCAAGGCGCTGCCCGCCATCAAGATCGAACCGGCGAGTGAGTTCTACGACTACGAGGCGAAATACCTGCGCGATGACACACGCTATCTGTGTCCGTGCGGACTGGACGCCGAGCAGGAAGCTGAGATGCAGCACATGGCGCAGCTGGGTTTTCAGTTGATCGGCGGACAGGGTTGGGGGCGCGTGGACTTCCTGCGCGGCGAGGACGGCAAGATGTATCTGCTGGAAGCGAACACCGCACCCGGCATGACCGACCACAGTCTGGTGCCGATGGCTGCGCGCCAGGCGGGCATAGGTTTCGATCAGCTGGTGGTGCAGATCCTGGAGGGTGCGCATGTGGGATAACGCTCATCTGTTGCGCGGTATAGCCAATGTGCTGTTCGGCTTCAGCGTGCTGCTGATGGTGTACGGCCTGTTGCGCTATGTGGCGCAGTTGCCTGCGTTCTCCTTGCAGGCTGTGGTGCTGACTGCAACGCCACAAAGGGTGGATGTGGCCCTGCTGGAGGAGGTGGTGCGGGATCAAGTGCGAGGTAATTTCTTCACAGTCGATCTGGCCGAGACACGTGCTGCATTCCAACAATTACCGTGGGTGCGTTCGGTGAGTGTGAAGCGAAAATTTCCTTGGCAACTGGAAGTGCAGATCGAAGAGCACATTGCACTTGCTCGCTGGAACAAGACGGCACTGGTGAATACCTATGGCGAGGTGTTCGAGGCCGGGTTTGATGAGGCGTTACCCGAGTTCACCGGCGAACAGGAGAACTCACTGGTCGTGGCGCGTATGTATGGCGAGTTGGAGCAGGAGTTATTGCCGATGCAACGACATATCGTGCAACTGGACCTGTCGCCGCGCATGGCCTGGCAGGTGAAACTGGACGATGGCATGGAACTCGCGCTGGGGCGTGAGGCTATGCGCGAACGCCTGGCACGTTTCGTCAAAGTATTTCCGTATAGCGTGGCAGTGCGCGTGCCGAATGCACGCCGCATCGATCTGCGTTACCGGAACGGATTTGCGGTGCAGGCACCGCTTGGTGCGGCATGAGGGTGGTCGGGAGAGGGTGATGAGTAAAGAGAGCAAGAATCTGATCGTTGGTCTGGATATCGGTACGTCGAAGATCGCGTGCATCGTGGCCGAGGTGACGGCAGAAGGCACGCTGGAAGTGATCGGCGCCGGTATGCATCAATCATCAGGGATGAAAAAGGGCATGGTGGTGAATATCGATGCCACGGTGGGCGCGATCCAGCAGGCATTGCAAGAAGCGGAACTGATGGCGGACTGCAAGATACGCCATGTTTACACCGGCATCGCGGGCGGCCATATCCGCAGCTCTAATGCGCACGGCATGATCAAGATCAAGGACAAGGAAGTGGCGCATACCGACGTGGTGCGCGCCATCGAGACGGCCAGTTCGATCAGCCTGCCGGGAGACCAGCAGATCCTGCACATCCTGGAGCAGGAATTCAGCATAGACGGGCAGGGCGGTATCAAGAAACCGATGGGCATGAGCGGCCTGCGCCTGGAAGTGGAGATACACATCGTGACCGGTGCGGTGTCGGCGGTGCAGAACATCCTCAAGTGCATCCACCGCTGCGGGCTGGAAGTGGAAGACATGATCCTGCAACCGCTGGCGTCGAGCAAAGCGGTGCTGGCGGATGACGAGCGCGAGCTGGGCGTGTGCCTAGTCGATATCGGTGGCGGCACCACCGATGTGGCGATCTTCACCGGCGGCGCGATCCGTCACACGGCGGTGATTCCCATCGCGGGTGATCAGATCACCAACGACATCGCGATGGCTTTGCGTACGCCAACCAAGGATGCCGAAGACATCAAGATCAAATACGGTTGCGCGCTGCGCCAGTTGGCGAACGACGCGCCTATCGAAGTGCCTGGTGTGGGCGAGCGCAGTGCACGCATGTTGTCGCGCCAGACACTGGCCGAAGTGATCGAGCCGCGTGTCGAGGAGTTGTATTCGCTGGTGCAGACAGAGATCCGGCGCAGCGGTTTCGAGGATCTGCTGTCATCCGGCATCGTCATCACGGGCGGCAGTTCGGCCATGCAGGGCATGGTCGAACTGGGCGAGGAGATATTCCATCTGCCGGTGCGGCTGGGGTTGCCGCGCAACATCGGCGGCTTGTCGGCCGTAGTGAAGACGCCGCGTTATGCGACCGGCGTCGGTCTGCTGGTGTACGGACTGGAACGCCACCAGCGAGAGGAAGTGTCCAGAGTGGGTACGGGGTCGTTCAAGGATGTGCTGGAGAAGATGAAGGATTGGTTCAAGGGGAACTTTTAGCAGTATGCGTGCTGTGGGATCGGTCGGGTTTGTATTAAATATTTGTTATCAACTTTAAGGAGAAAAATGATGGCTTTCGAACTTTTGGATGCGCAACCGCAAGGCGCGGTGATCAAGGTGGTGGGCGTGGGCGGCTGCGGCGGCAATGCGGTCGATCATATGATCGAACAGGGAGTGCAAGGTGTCGAGTTCATTGCCATCAATACCGATGCGCAAGCGTTGAAACGCAGCAAGGCGCGTGTGCAACTGCAAATCGGTTCCGCGCTGACCAAGGGCCTGGGAGCAGGTGCCAAGCCGCAGATCGGTCAGGCTGCTGCTGAAGAAGATCGTGAGCGCATCGCCGAGATCATCGATGGTGCGAACATGGTGTTCATTACTGCCGGTATGGGGGGCGGTACAGGAACGGGAGCCGCACCTATCGTGGCGCAGGTGGCCAAGGAGATGGGCATCCTAACTGTCGCTGTAGTGACCAAGCCGTTCGTGTTCGAAGGCAAGCGCATGGTCATCGCCCAGCAGGGTATCGAGGAATTGGCGGCCTATGTCGATTCGCTGATCATCGTGCCGAATGCAAAGCTGATGGAAGTGCTAGGGGGCAAGACGACCATGCCTGCAGCCTATACGGCTTCCAACGGAGTGCTGCACGGCGCTGTGGCCGGTATCGCGGAAGTCATCAATGTGCCGGGCATGATCAACGTGGACTTTGCCGACGTATGCACAGTGATGTCCGAGAACGGCATGGCAATGATGGGGTCTGCCGTGGCATCCGGTGAGAACCGTGCACAGCGTGCGGCAGAGCAGGCGATCGCCAGCCCGCTGCTGGAGGATGTGGATCTTACCGGCGCACGCGGTGTGCTGGTCAACGTGACTTCCAGCAGCGAGATCACTCTGGAGGAGTTCCATGAGGTGATGAACTGCTTCCAATTCGCGGCAACCGAGGCGACCGTGATCGTCGGCTCCGTGTTTGACGAGAACATGGGTGATGAGCTGCGCGTGACCATCGTTGCGACCGGCCTTGGTGAAGTGCGCAAGCCGCAGGCTCGTCCTGTGCTGGTGCCGCAAGCCCAGCTGCGCACCGGTACGCATGATGCACCCATGGTCGATTTCAGCGAGTTGGATATGCCAGCAGTGATGCGCAGCGGACGTCATCGCGAAGCCGTGGAAGCGATGAAACAGTCCGGCGTAGAGACGCTGGATATCCCGTCGTTCCTGCGCAAACAGGCGGACTGAGCAAGCGCAACGACGAGCCATGGCGCCAGGCTGCAATAGCGGCCTATGCTACACTCGTCAGTGAAACAATCAGGTGAATGGGACTGGTCAAACAGCGCACTTTGAAGACGGTGGTCGAAGCGACCGGTGTCGGCCTGCATACCGGCGAGAAGGTCTATCTGACCTTGCGTCCGGCGGGTATCGATAGCGGCATCGTGTTCCGTCGCGTGGATCTGCCGCAGTCCTCGGACATACGTGCCGAAGCACATGCGGTGCATGACACGCGCCTGTCTACCTGTCTGGAGGCGCATGGTGCACGCGTGGCGACCGTTGAACACTTGATGTCGGCGTTGGCCGGCTTGGGTATCGACAACGCTATCGTTGAACTGACCAGTTCCGAGCTGCCTATCATGGATGGCAGTGCCGGGACATTCATCTTCTTGCTGCAGTCGGCGGGCATCGTCGAGCAGGAGGCGCCCAAGAAATTCATCCGTATCAAGAAGGCCGTTGAGGTCAAGGATGGGGACAAGTGGGTGCGTTTTGAACCGTTCAACGGCTACAAGCTGAGTTTTACCATCAATTTCGCCCATCCGGTTTTCGCCAACACAAAACAAAACGTGGTGGTGGATCTGGGTGAGAACTCCTATATCAAGGAAGTCAGCCGGGCACGCACTTTCGGCTTCATGCAGGACGTAGAGAATATGCGTGCGCAGGGTTTGGCACTAGGCGGCAATCTGGATAACGCCATCGTGATGGACGAGTATCGCGTGATCAATCCGGACGGATTGCGCTTCGAGGATGAGTTCGTTAAACACAAAGTGCTGGATGCGATCGGTGACCTGTATCTGCTAGGCCACCCGCTCATAGGCGCTTTCTCCGGCTACAAGTCCGGCCATGCCTTGAATAATGCGTTGTGCCGTGCCTTGCTGGCGGATGAAACGGCTTGGGAATTCGCAACTTTCACCAAGGCTGAAGAGGCGCCTGACTTTTTGCGCCTGCAACTACAGCCTGTCTAATCAGAGAGAGGTATGCTGATCCGACTGGTCTTGTTGCTGTCGGCGTTGTTGTTGGCGGTCTCTGGCCTGGCTTATCTGTTTACGCGAGATTTTCGCTATCTGAGATTCATCAGTCAGATCGTACGGTTCCTGTTGTTCTTATTGCTTGTATTCGCCGTGCTGTATGCGCTGGAGCGTTTCGGCCTGGTCGCTTGGCGCGTCATTATTTAACGCTTGATGTGAGCAAGGCGCTCTATCGCTGACTTCAGATCTCCTTCGGGCAGATCATGTGCCAACTCATCCAGTGCGACGCGCCCTTGTTCACCTAGTGCCCTGGGTGGCAACGGTGCCACAGGCGGGTTGGTGTTTAGTTGCACCTGAGTTTGAATTCCAGTAACCTCGCATCCCCTTGTTCGAAATGAAGAAATCAATTGAGGGGCGAGTTGTTTGAGTTTGCTGGCGACTGCACCATTGTCGGCGGCCAAGGTCAGATGATTGTTTTCAAACCGCAATACACGGCTGCCCTTGACTAAAGAGGGCGGAGCGATGGACTGATATTGATGCTGTAACCACGACAGCTGGCGTGCTGCCAATGCAAGTCGCTTCAGCTTTGGATCAGCGTCCAGAAAGTCATTCAGGCGGTTGGGCACAGTCGTTTGGGATTCTCGTAGGGAGTGTGGATGTGAATATTATTCTAGTTTCTAACAGTTCTGCAAAAGCTCGCAGTCTGACGCTGACAGGGACGCATATGCTGACCGCCGGTTTGTTGGCGCTGGGGCTGTTCATCGCGGCTGTCCTGATGGCGCAGTATGCCATCGTGCGTTTCCAGTCAGGCTCCATCAGCAATGAGTTGAAGGCATGGTTGGCCAGTGCCCAGGATGAAGAGTTGCGCAAGCAGGAACTGTTCTTGCGCCAGAGCCTGGATGCGATGGCAGTGCGTCTGGGGCAGATGCAGGCGCAGCTGCAGCGTCTGGACGGATTGGGGGCGCGTCTGGCCAAATTGAGCGGGATGAATCCACAGGAATTCTCCTTCGGGCAAAAACCGGCACAGGGCGGCCCATTGCTGACAGTGCCTCCGCAGCAGGATATCTCGCTGGAAACGATGATGCAGCAGCTGGGTGATCTGAATGCGCTGCTGGGCGATAGAAGTGACAAGTTGGTCGCACTCGAGACTTTGCTGCAACAAGACAAGCTGGACAAGAAGATGCTGCCTTCCGTAGCGCCCATTACCGTGAGTTGGTACTCATCCAACTTCGGCTGGCGCATCGATCCTTTCACAGGCAAGAACGCGATGCATGAAGGTGTGGACTATATGGTGCCCGCTGGGACCCCCGTATATGCCTCAGCTGG
Organism: Pseudomonadota bacterium; assembly: GCA_043826585.1. Lineage (GTDB taxonomy): Bacteria > Pseudomonadota > Gammaproteobacteria > Burkholderiales > Gallionellaceae > Sideroxyarcus. The sequence goes on along the minus strand of JBDRPZ010000079.1, from coordinate 20,446 downwards.
GGGGGTGGTGGTGTTCGCTGGGCTGCATCCTCAATATGGTAATATGGTCGAGATAGATCACGGTAACCAGATCATCACCCGTTATGCACATGCTTCCAAGCTGCTGGTCAAAGTCGGCGAGGTTGTACGCCGCGGGCATGAGATCGCAAAAGTCGGCAGTACCGGACGCTCTACCGGCAATCACCTGCATTTCGAAGTGAGATACAGGGGAACGGCACAGAATCCGGTGCGCTTCCTGGAAAAAGCAGCCAGTTGAAGCGAGCTTCTTTACGGCAGGGTGAGGTGGGTACCTCACCCTTTTTTATTTGTTCGAAACAATCTTCACAGAAAATACAAGCATGATCTCCAATTTGTTGAAATCCGTCTTCGGTAGTCGTAACGACCGTTTGCTCAAACAATACAAACAGAATGTCGCGCGCATCAACGCGCTGGAGCCATCGATACAGGCGCTGTCTGATGAGGCTTTGCAGGCCAAGACGGCAGAGTTCAAACAGCGCGTGGAGAAGGGTGAGACGCTGGATGCACTGTTGCCTGAAGCCTTTGCTGTAGTTCGCGAAGGCAGCAGGCGCGTATTGCAGATGCGCCATTTCGATGTGCAGTTGATCGGCGGCATGGTGCTGCATTACGGCAAGATCGCCGAGATGCGTACCGGTGAAGGCAAGACGCTAATGGCAACATTGCCGGCATATCTGAATGCCTTGTCCGGCAAAGGCGTGCACGTAGTGACAGTGAACGATTATTTGGCTTCACGTGATGCGGAGTGGATGGGGCGTCTGTATCGCTTCCTCGGGCTGTCTGTCGGCGTCATCCTGTCCAATATGGATCACGGTGACAAGCTGGCTGCCTATAGCGCGGACATCACTTACGGTACCAACAACGAGTTCGGTTTTGACTACCTGCGCGACAACATGGCGGCGCGTGCTGAAGACCGTTTCCAGCGCGGTCTGAATTTCGCTATCGTCGACGAGGTGGACTCCATCCTGATAGATGAGGCCCGTACCCCGCTCATCATCTCCGGGCAGGCTGAGGACAATGTCGATATCTATGTGCGCGTCAATGTACTCGCACCGAAACTGGTTCGGCAGGCGGATGATGAGGCCCCCGGTGATTACAGCGTGGATGAGAAGAGTCACCAGATCCTGCTGAGCGAAGCGGGGCACGAGCATGCCGAGCAGTTGCTGTCTCAGGCAGGCTTGTTGCCGGAAGGTGGTAGCTTGTACGATCCGGCAAATATCACGCTGATCCATCACCTGTATGCCGCCTTGCGCGCGCACAACCTGTTCCACCGCGACCAGCATTATGTGATCCAGGATGGTGAGGTGGTGATCGTCGACGAATTCACTGGACGTTTGATGGCCGGTCGCCGTTGGTCGGACGGCCTGCATCAGGCCGTGGAGGCCAAGGAAGGCGTGGCGATCCAGAAGGAGAACCAGACGCTGGCTTCTATCACCTTCCAGAACTATTTCCGCATGTACAACCGGCTGTCCGGCATGACCGGCACGGCGGACACTGAGGCGTTCGAATTCCAATCTATCTACAGTTTGGAGACGGTCATCGTTCCGCCGCACCGCCCGACCGTGCGTCAGGATCTGATGGACAAGGTGTATCTGACCGCCAAGGAAACGTATGCCGACGTCAGCGATGATGTGCGCTCTTGTCACAAGCGCGGGCAACCGGTGCTGGTGGGGACAACTTCCATCGAGACCTCGGAATTGTTGTCCGGCCTGATGGAAAAAGCAGGCTTGCCGCACCAGGTATTGAACGCCAAGCAACACGCGCGCGAGGCGGAGATCGTCGCTCAGGCAGGTCGCCCAGGCATGATCACCATCGCCACCAACATGGCTGGCCGCGGTACCGACATCGTGCTGGGCGGCAATGTGGAAAAACCGATCGACCTGGTGCGCATGGATGAGAGCCTTGATGCGGATACACGGGAAAAAAAGGTGGCAGAGTTGCGTGCCGCATGGCAGCCGGTGCATGAACAGGTATTGGCCAGCGGCGGTCTGCATATCATCGGCACCGAGCGCCATGAATCGCGCCGGGTGGATAACCAGCTGCGCGGGCGTTCCGGCCGACAGGGCGATCCCGGCTCCAGCCGTTTCTATCTGTCTCTGGAAGACTCCCTGTTGCGCATCTTTGCCTCCGACCGTGTGGCAGCAATCATGAACCGGTTCAAGTTGCCGGAAGGTGAAGCTATCGAGCACGTCTGGGTGACGCGCGCGATCGAGAATGCTCAGCGCAAGGTCGAAGCACGTAACTTCGATATGCGAAAGCAGATCCTGGAGTACGACGATGTTGCTAATGACCAACGTAAGGTCATCTATCAGCAACGCGCCGAGCTGCTCGAAAGTACGGATATCAGCGAAACCGTGACCGCGATGCGCGGCGGCGTGTTGCGTGAACTGGTCGAACTGCATCTGCCGCCCGGCAGCATGGAAGAACAGTGGGATGTGCCCGGGCTGGAGAAGTCGCTGGCTGCAGAGTTTCAGTTGAATCTGCCTGTTGTGGAATGGATGGAGCAGGAAAAGCAGCTTGATGCGGAAGGTTTGTCTGCGCGTATCATCGAAGCGGCAAGCAAGCAATATCAGGCCAAGGTCGATCAGGTCAGTGCCGAGGTGATGCATGGTTATGAGCGCATAGTGATGCTGCAAAGTGTGGATCAGCACTGGCGCGAGCATCTGGCCGCACTCGATCATCTGCGCCAGGGCATCCATTTGCGCGGCTATGCGCAGAAGAACCCGAAGCAGGAATACAAGCGGGAGGCTTTTGAGTTGTTCTCTGGCATGCTGGATGGAGTCAAGCGCGACGTGACCCAGACATTGATGAATGTGCAGATACGCAGTGAAGAGGCTGTACAGGCGGCTGAAGTGTCCCACGCGCCCGAAAATGTGCAGTATCATCACGCGGCCTATGAGGAAGCACTGGCATCAGGCAGCACTGCGGACGAGGGAGAGCACAAGCCGTTCGTGCGCGGAGGAGAACAGGTGGGTCGTAACGATCCGGGTCCTTGCGGTTCCGGCAAGAAATACAAGCAGTGCCACGGTAAACTGAACTAACACATAACAATCCAGGGAGACCAAAGATGGTGACGGATCAAATGATTCTGCAAACCTTGCATAACTCGACACTGACAGAAGAACTGCGAGATGCAGAGATCGAGTCGTTGGGCCAACTGTTCGAAGTGCGGGAGTTCAAGGCTGGCGAGAGTCTGTTGCGCCCCGGCGAGGAGAAACTGAAGAATTCATTGGTCATGCTGGCCAGCGGTGAGGTCGAGGCAACCGCGAACATCGGGAACGAGCAGGCCACGCTGCATCTGCTACAGCCGGGCGATCTGGCCGGCATCATCACCTTTGTGGGCGGCAGCGCTTCGCAGATCAGCGCCACTATTACTGCAAAGACTGATTGCCAAGTATTGATCCTGGATCGTTGCAAATTGGAGTCGCTGCTGAATACCCAGCCGGCCATTGTCTATTACGTCATGCGCGGCATCGTACGGCATACACACGGTATCGTGCGCCGCATGAATGCGCAGTCGGTCGAAATGACGAACTACCTGTACAAGACCGGCCGCCACCTCTGAATTCATCATGCCTGTGAATCTCTCTACGCCCGTTGCGGCACAACTGTTGCCCGTTGCGGGCGTTTCTTTGGGTATCGCAGAAGCAGGTATCAAGCGGGAAAATCGCAAGGATCTGCTGATCATTGAGCTGGAAGATGACTCGACTGTCGCGGGTGTGTTTACCACCAACCGTTTCTGTGCCGCACCGGTCACTGTCGCCAAAGATCATCTGGCGCTCAATAAAGGCATCCGAGCGCTGGTGGTCAACACAGGCAATGCCAATGCAGGAACCGGAGAGCAAGGCATGGCGGATGCGAGAGCGACCTGTGTCGAATTGGCAAGGTTGCTGGGCTGTGCCCCAGAACAAATATTGCCGTTCTCTACGGGTGTCATCATGGAGCCGCTGCCTGTGAATAAGATCGTCGCAGGTATGCCGCAAGCAATCGCCAATCTAAAATCTGATAACTGGTATGACGCAGCACACGCGATCATGACAACCGATATCGTTGCCAAGGCAGCATCAAGGCAAGTTCAGCTAGGCGGAAAGACCATTACTGTCACAGGTGTCTCCAAAGGTTCTGGCATGATCCATCCCAACATGGCAACCATGCTGGGATATATCGCGACCGATGCCAAGATTGCGCAATCTTTGCTTCAAGAGATGGTGCGCGAAGCGGCAAATAAGTCTTTCAATTGCATCACTGTGGACGGAGATACTTCCACCAATGACGCCCTGATGCTGATCGCTACCGGCAAGAGCGGTGTGGAAGTCAATGATGCTGATCGGACTGCGATGCAGGCGGTCATCACTGATGTCGCTACCGAGCTTGCGCAAGCCATCGTGCGCGATGGTGAAGGTGCCACCAAGTTCATCACTATCCGGCTCGAAGGCGGCAAAGACGAAGCTGAGTGCAAGAAGATCGGCTATGCCATCGCACGCTCGCCTTTGGTCAAGACCGCGTTCTTCGCTTCCGACCCCAATCTTGGGCGTATTCTTGCCGCCATCGGCTATGCCGGTGTGACCGATCTTGATGTCACCAAACTTAAGGTGTATCTCGATGATGTATTGGTTGCAGAGAATGGCGGCCGTGCAATGAGCTATCTGGAAGAAGATGGGCAGCGCGTCATGCAACAGAGCGATATCACGATTCGCGTCGTGCTGGATCGCGGTGAGGTCGATGCCACGCTGTGGACCTGTGATTTCTCGTACGATTATGTGAAGATCAACGCCAGTTATCGCAGTTGATACAACTTGATCCAGATTGAGGGGCTATGGATAAGCTTGATAAATTCCTCTCACGTGCAGATAGCCTGCTTTCCCGATTGGAAAATATCTTACCGGACGCAAAGGCATTTGCGCCTGACTGGCAGGCTGCTGCAGCGTTCCGCTGGGATCATCAGCAACGCACCTTGCATCCCGTTCCGAATTTCCAGCGCATCGCACTCTCCGATCTGCTCGGCATCGACGAGCAGAAGCAACGCATCCAACAGAACACGCAGCAATTCGTTCGAGGTGGAACCGCGAATAACGTATTGCTTTCGGGCGCGCGTGGCACGGGGAAGTCTTCTCTCGTGAAGGCGCTGTTGAACGAATATGCAGGGCACGGCCTGCGTGTGATCCAGATCGACAAGCAGGGGTTGATCGACTTGTCACACATCATCGGTTTGGTGCAGGAGCGCGATGAGCGTTTTATCCTTTACTGCGACGATCTGTCATTCAACGCGGAAGAGCCCGGATATCAGTCACTTAAGGCGGCGCTGGATGGCGATCTGGTGGCGTTCTCGGATAACTTGCTCATCTACGCGACATCCAATCGCCGCCACTTGATGGCCGACTACATGCAGGACAACCTGGCCACTAAATACGCGGGTGATGAAGTGCATCCTGCGGAAAGTGTGGAGGAGAAAATCTCTTTGTCCGAGCGATTCGGTCTGTGGGTGTCGTTCTACCCGTTCTCGCAAGATGAGTATCTGTCAGTTGCGGCGCACTGGTTGAAGCATCATGGCTGGACGCAGGGCATGACGGACACGGTACGAACTGCGGCACTACAGTGGTCCCTGATGCGTGGTGCGCGCAGCGGCCGAGTGGCCGGGCAGTTCGCGCGCGATTGGTGTGGGCAGTATGTCCAAAGATAAAGTCGTCGAAGTATCTGCGGCAGTCCTGCAAAGACCTGACGGTACGTTCCTGTTGGCGCAACGACCAACCGGCAAGATATGGGCAGGCTACTGGGAATTCCCAGGCGGAAAAGTGGAGCAGGGCGAGACGGCGCATGATGCGCTGGTGCGCGAGTTGCGAGAAGAGCTCGGCATCGCAGTCCAAACAGCCTATCCTTGGATAAGCCGGGTATTTACCTATCCACATGCCACTGTTCGTCTGACTTTCTTTCGTGTGACTGCATGGGCGGGCGACTTGCATCCGCATGAAGGCCAGCAATTTGCTTGGCAGCATCCGGCAAAGGTGAATGTCGATCCCATCCTCCCCGCGAATGCGCCTATTTTGCGCGCGCTGGAGTTGCCGTCCATGTATGCCATCAGCAATGTTGCAGAGCTTGGTATAGAGCAGTTCTTGAGCCGCCTGCAAATCCAGCTGAATGGTGGATTGAAGTTGATTCAGTTGCGTGAAAAATCACTATCGCGTGAGGAAATGTTTGTATTGGCCAAACAGGTGGTGGTGCTTGCCCATGAATACGGAGTGAAGGTGCTGATCAACAGTGATGTGGCGTTAGCGCAAGAGGTGGGGGCCGACGGTGTGCAACTGACATCATCGCAGCTGGCAGGGCTCAAGGAGCGCCCCGTCGTGGATTGGTGTGCTGCCTCATGCCACAATATCGAGGAATTACGCTGTGCCGAGAGGCTGGGTTGTGATTTCGTGGCGCTGTCACCGGTATTGCCTACGGAATCTCATCCGGGTGCACCGCATCTTGGCTGGGAAGTATTTGCCGAAGTTGCCGCTGGCTCCTCTATTCCAGTGTTTGCTTTGGGAGGATTGAAGCGGGGGGATATACAGACTGCATGGCGACATGGCGCACATGGCATTGCGCTACTGCGTCAGGCTTGGGGCTCCTGATCGCCGGAATCTCTTTCGCGTTGCTCAACGCGATATTCTTCGTTGGCCCATTTTCCCAGATCGATAAGACGGCATCGCTCGCTGCAAAAAGGACGGAAGCGGTTACTCGTGTCCCATGCATGTTCTTTGCCACAGGTCGGGCAAGTGACAATAAGTGGTTTGCTCATTGCAGAGAACAGAAAACCAGACCGAAATCCACATCTTGTTCGTAGAGTGAGGTCTTGGCGCTGAAGTTGGCGGAGATGAAGCGAATGTTCAGAGCGTATTTATTGGCACTGATCTCGGGGATACATGGCAATTCACTATCCAGCGTGACGCAAAGCAATTGCGCCACTTTGCCGCCTTGCATCTGTTGAAAAGTACCTTTGTGCGCGGTAAAGCGGTGATGTCGCCCGCTTTCGCGCAAGAGCTTGAGCATGATATCGATGCCATCCTTGAGCGGCAGCAAGGGCGCCAACCATTCATTCAGGTCTGCACGTCGTTTTTCGACAGCTTGGTTCTGCCAGTAATGGTAAGTAGGCAGATCGAATTCACAAACGCCGCCAGGTATGACCGCGCGCTGCTTGATGCCCATCAGCCATTCATTGTCGCGCAAATGCTGGCCGATCTTGCCGGATATCTCCAGCAGTCGGCCGCAATCGGCCTCGATCTCATTCAGGACGGCATCCAGCGCATCCTCCGATATGGCGGGATTGTTATGCAGGGCATTGAGCGACTTCTTCTGCCGCTCCAGTTCTTGTAACAGCTCTGATTTCAAGTCGGCACGACTGGCAACCTCAAGTATCTCGAACAACACGCCGAGTGCCGCGTGATGATCTTCGCATTCCTCGCGCGAGATGAAACGATGGATGCGTGTAAACAGATCTTCCAAGCGCAACAGGGTGCGCACACGTTCGTTCAGCGGGAACTCGTAACTAATCACTTTTCGGATATTTTGAGGCGGTGTTCGGTGGGCGAAAGATTATAGGCGGAGCAGGATATCGTCAAATGCTTTTCAGCGGCCTGACAGGATATTGTGCAGTTCTGCCACCCGTGCCCGGAGTTGCGGCAGACTGCCATCGTTCAAGATGATCTCATCCGCTAGTCGTAATCTGCTGCTTCTATCCATTTGCTGGGACATTATCGAGCGCACGGTCGACTCATCCAGTGAGCTTCGCTGCAAGGTGCGGGCAATCTGCTGTTCTTCGGGGCAGTCGACAACGATCACACTGTCCAGCCAGTCTCGGTAGCGTCCACTTTCAAACAGCAAAGGCACGACCACCAGTGTATAGGGAGCATCGCCCGGAGAGAGAGCTTCGGACTTTGCTTGCTCCAGTATCAAGGGATGCAGAATGGCTTGTAGACGTTGCTTGGCATCCTGATCCGCGAAGACCAGTGTCCTCATTTTTGCGCGATCAAGTGCGCCATCATCGGCGATGTAGGCGTCGCCGAACGTGTGCTGGATAACTGGTATGGCCAGTCCGTTGGCGGCAGTCAGAGTGTGGGAGATTTCGTCTGTATCAACGATGCGGGCGCCAAGCGCTTCAAATAGTTCAGCAACGGTGCTCTTGCCGCTGCCTATGCCGCCGGTCAGGCCGTAACAGGGCTTCACGGGGCTGACAGTAGTTGCAGATAGCTCTGGGTAAGCCCTTGCCCCCAGAACAGCGCGATCAACCCGCCACCGGCAAGATAAGGGCCGAACGGGATGGGGATGTTGCGACCATGCTTGGTGATGATGATCAGGGCGATGCCGACCACAGCGCCTACCAGAGAGGAGAGCAGAATGGTCAAAGGCAGTAGTGTCCATCCCAGCCATGCGCCAATGGCTGCCAGCAGCTTGAAGTCTCCGTAGCCCATACCTTCCTTGCCTGTCAGGAGTTTGAAAAGCCAGTACACGCTCCATAACACCAGATAACCGGCTACAGCACCGACGACGGCATTGCCGAGGGAGGTGAATGTGGAATTGATGTTGAGTATCAAACCTAGCCAGAGCAAAGGCAACGTGATGGCATCCGGAAGCAGTTGCGTATCAAAGTCGATGAAGGTGAGTGCGATGAGTGCCCAGATCATGATCAAGGCTGCCCCGGCCGCAATGCCGAATCCGAAGTGCCACGCGGCGTAGGCTGAGAGTATGCCGCTCAATGCCTCTACAACCGGGTACCGCATAGAGATAGGTGCACCACAACCTTTACATTTTCCTTGCAACATCAGATAGCTGATGATGGGGATGTTCTCCAGCGCGCCGATGGCGTGATGGCAATGCGGGCAGGCGGAGCGCGGCACAAGCAGGTTGTACGGTGCACTTTCCGGCATAGGGGTGTCGTTAAGCTCTGCACATTGCGCATGCCACTCGCGTTCCATCATCTTGGGAAGTCGATGTATGACGACATTCAGAAAACTGCCGACCATCAGGCCGAGCAGGCCAGAAAAAGTGACAAACAATGCGGGATTATTTTGCAGCAATAAGATCATCTGAGTTTCTATTGGGAATCGGCGCGACGTGAGGTCGCGCCGATTCGCGTGTTAAACCACTTGGCCCATCTTGAAGATCGGCAGGTACATGGCGATCACCATGCCGCCAATGAGCGTACCCAACACGACCATGATGATGGGTTCCATCAGGCTGGAAAGGGCTTCTACCGCTTCATCGACTTCCGCTTCAAAGAAGTCGGCGACTTTGGATAACATGGAGTCGATAGAGCCGGACTCTTCACCAATCGCAACCATCTGCAACACCATGGCAGGGAATGCATTGGTATTGATCATGGCGGCGTTCAAGCTGCTGCCTGAGGTCACCTCGCGCTGGATCTGCTTGGTGGCATCGAAATACACCGCGTTACCCGCAGCGCCCGCCACTGAGTCGAAAGCCTCCACTAGCGGGACGCCGGCTGCGAACATGGTGGAGAGAGTACGGGTCCAGCGTGCGATGGTGGCTTTGCGCACCAGCGGACCGAATACGGGGATTTTGAGCATGATCTGATCCATTACCCGCTGCATTTTCTTGTTGCGCTTCCATGCGTAGAAGAAGCCATAGATGGTGCCACCGACAATGCTGAAGATGGCCCACCACCAAGCAACGAAGAAATCAGAAATCGCCATGACCACCAAAGTGGGGGCCGGTAGGTCAGCTCCAAAGCTACTGAATAATTCTTTAAATGCGGGAATCACGAAGATCATGATGACTGCGGTGATGATGAAGGCCACGGCAATGATCGAGACCGGATAGAACAAGGCTGATTTGATCTTGCCCTTGATGGCTTGGATCTTCTCCTTGTAGGAAGCCAATCGATCCAGCAAGGTGTCCAGAATACCTGCGGCCTCACCGGCACCGATCAGGTTGCAGAACAGGTCGTCGAAATATAAGGGATATTTGCGAAATGCCTGCTCAAGACTGCTACCTGTTTCAATGTCCGTTTTGATAGCCATCAGCAAGTGGGCGACAGCGGGGTTGTCGTGTCCTTTGCCCACGATGTCGAATGCCTGTAGCAGCGGAACACCGGACTTCAACATGGTGGCCAGTTGGCGGGTGAATAGCGTGATGTCCTTATCGCTGACGGTGCCGCCCCCCTGAGAACTCTTCTTGACCTTGGTGACTTTGATGCCCTGACGGCGCAGGTGCGCGGAGACGGTGGCTTCGCCGGGTGCACGCATATCTCCTTTTACGGTTTTCCCCGACTTGTCCTTGCCTTCCCAGTGGTACAGGATTTCTTTGATCTTCGCGTTTTTTTCGATAGCCATCTTTTCCCTCGACTGGAATGCGGTGCCGACAAGAGTTTGGGTTGATTATGAGCGCTGCTCTAAACGTGCCGGATTATAAAGGCTTTTTGCATCATGCATTGCATTGTGTGCTTTGTAAAGCGATCAGGTCTTCGCTTGGCGTTTGCTTGATTGTGCGACAAAAACTCGAGCGACCTTGATGGCTCTATCCTGTGTCTGGATGATCTCGATGGGATAGTCTCCTATCTTCATGCTGGTGCCGGCTTCAGGGATATCTTCCAGATGCTCCAAAATCAGGCCATTGAGCGTCTTGGCACCATCCAGCGGGAAATGCATGCCCAGTTTGCGATTCAGATCCCGTAGGCTGCTGCTGCCTTCGAGCAGGTAACTCCCATCAGTTTGTTGAAGGTATTTGCCGCCTTGGGCCGGGGATTGTGTGGTGAAGTCTCCGACGATCTCCTCCAGAATGTTCTCCAGCGTGACCAAACCGAGCAGCTCTCCGTATTCATCGACGACCAGGCCGAGGCGGGTCTGCCGCTCCTGGAATTGCTGCAATTGCTTCAGGAGTGGAGTCTCGGAAGGGATGAAGTAGGGCGTATGTAGTATCTCGTGAAGCTGTGCAAAATCCAGCACTTCTTCTTGTAACAATGAAAGCACGCGCTTGATGTGCAGAATGCCGATGATGTTGCTTGGAGAGTTCTCATATACCGGCAGCAGAGTGTGGTGGCAGGTGATGATCTGGCGCTTCAGCTCTTCGGCGTCGGCGGCAAAATTCAGTGACTCGATCTGGTTGCGGGGAATCATCACGTCATTCACCGTGATACGTTCCAGATCGACCAGATTGAGCAACATCTTCTGGTGCTTGTGGGGTAAGTAGTAGTCAGCTTCCAGAACCATGGATCGCAACTCTTCCAAAGTGGCCCGCGATCGGCTTTGGTCGGTCTGTAACTTGATGCCGAACAGGCGCAGCAGGTTTTTGACTAATGTGCCGGCGATCCAGACAACAGGATGGAACAGGGTGATCAACGGCGAAAGGAGGTAACTCGCGGGCAGGGCCAGCTTTTCGGGGTAGCTGGCGGCCAATACTTTGGGGGTGATCTCGCTGAACACCAGCAAAGCAAAGGTCAGCGCCAGGGTGCCGAGCAGAATGGCCAGATCATCCTGCCCGTACATTTTAATCACGATGATGTTGGTAACCGCGGCGGCGGCCACATTGATAAGCGTGTTTCCGAACAGGATTGAACCAAGCAGCTTGTCCACCTTTCCCAGCAGGTGGTTGACCAGCTTTGCGCTACGGTTGCCCTTGCGTATCAAGGTATTCAGACGATAGCGATTGATTGCCATCATGCTGGTTTCGGAACCGGAGAAAAAAGCGCTACAGACTAGCAGGACGATCAGGATGCCGAACAACGCGCCCAGTGATATGTCATCCAAAACGGAACACCTTGTTTAAGAATGGGGTGAGAGTATCGGGGAGGTGGTCTTGTGGTGTCAACTTCACCAATCCTTGAACGTCAGGCCGAAAGAGAAGCTGGTCTGGTTGTGATTGTAATCGATGAGGTTGTGCCCGTAGCCCGTAGCCAGTTGCAAACTCAGATGAGACAGGTGCCATATGCGCACCGGTGTAGACCAGTCCAACTGCAGATAGCCGCGCGGCTGGCCGAGGGAAAGATTGCTGCGCGCCAACAGTGTCACTTCATCATCCGAATCAGGCGACCAATGTGCTTCAAGTTCTGCTCTGCCCAGATATTGCTGGATGTCAGGATTGTCATCATTGGTGACCGCTTCAGGGAAGCGCCACCAGCCTCTTGCGAGCAGATAATAGTCACCGTACTCCCATCCGCCCTGTGCATAGAGCCTGTTCCAGCTACGTGACAGGTAATCGCCGCGGCCGTTGGATTGATGTGAAAGTCCGATATTCAATAGTCTCCAGCCGTCGCCCTGGCCGGTGCCGAAGGTGCCGATAAGCTCGGGTTCATAGTTGGTCTCCCGGAACGGGGAAGACTGCGCGCCGTTGAACAATTGCCAATAGGATTGCTGTGTGAAGCCAGCCCACAAACGGAAGTCATGGAAGCCCAGCAGATCCAGTTCGCGAAAATTGCCGACCTCGGATTTAGCACTGAACTGGAATTTCAGTTCGTTCGGCTGGTAGGGGTGTGGCGTCGAAGCGGGGTGTGTGGGTGAAGCAGGTTGCGCATTGATGCGGGAGGTATGGTGCACCATCAGGCGGTTGGCGCGATAAGGTTCCAACCTGCGCACCCCGGCGGAATCGGGATTGCCGAGGCCGTCCAGATCCCATGCGCGGGTAAGCGCGGAGCGCTGGGTATAGCGGTGTCCCGTGAGCTTGTCATAACAAGCGAGGCGTTCGTGCTCATTTTCGAGGGCGGCACAAGCTTTCCAGTTAGGTGCTGTCGCATGCGCTGTGCCCGCGATAGCGAGAGAGAGTGCGAGCAGGAGGGGTTTCATCTCGCACTTTTCGAGGTGGCTCGGTTCATCAACCAGATGCCAGCCAGCACCATCGGCAGACTCAGCCATTGCCCCATGCTCACGCCGAACGTCATCAATCCGAAGATGCCATCATCGGGATTGCGCGTGAACTCGCCAAGGAAGCGGAAGCTGCCATAGCCGATCAGGAACAGTCCGGACACCGCGCCGACCGGGCGGGATTTGCTGGAGAACCACCAGAGCAGGACGAACAAGACAATGCCTTCCAGCGCGAATTCATACAGCTGCGAAGGATGGCGCGGCAGGCTGTCTACTTGCGGGAACACCATGCCCCATGGCATGTCGGTCGGCCTTCCCCACAATTCTCCGTTGATGAAGTTGCCGAGTCGGCCGAAGGCCAGGCCGGGCGGCACCAGTGGTGCGATGAAATCCATCAGCGCCAGCCATTCCAGCTTGCGACTGCGGGCAAAGAGGGCCATGGCGACCAGCACACCCAGAAATCCGCCATGGAAGGACATGCCGCCTTCCCATACCGCCAATATCTTCAGCGGGTGGGAGAAGTAATAGCCGGGGGCGTAGAACAGCACCTCGCCCAAGCGCCCGCCCAGTATCACACCCAGGACACCATAGAACAGCAGATCATCCAGAAGCTTTGCATCCCAGGCGGGCCGGTTCATCGCTTGCAAGCGTTTACGACCCAGCCAGATGAAGGCAGCAAAGCCGAGCAGATACATCAGGCCATACCAGTGGATGCCGAAAGGGCCGAGCTGCAGAGCGACGGGATCGAATTGGGGATGAACGAGCATAGCCTCAGATAGGTTAGAATCAACGCTCTGATTATACGTTGCCTGAGAGGCTGAATATGCCGCATTACCGTTCCCGTACTTCCACCCATGGCCGCAACATGGCCGGTGCACGCTCCCTGTGGCGTGCCACAGGCATGACCGAAGGCGACTTCGGCAAGCCCATTATCGCCATCGCCAACTCCTTCACCCAGTTCGTGCCCGGTCATGTGCACCTCAAAGACATGGGGCAGCTGGTGGCGCGCGAAATCGAGAAAGCGGGCGGCATCGCCAAGGAATTCAACACCATCGCCGTGGATGACGGCATCGCCATGGGGCACGATGGCATGCTGTATTCGCTGCCTTCGCGCGACCTGATCGCCGATTCCGTGGAATACATGTGTAACGCGCATTGCGCCGACGCGCTGGTGTGTATCTCCAACTGCGACAAGATCACGCCCGGCATGCTGATGGCTGCCATGCGCCTCAATATCCCCGTGGTGTTCGTTTCCGGTGGGCCGATGGAAGCGGGCAAGGTCAATTGGCAGGGTAAGGTGAAAGGCCTTGATCTGGTGGATGCGATGGTGGCTGCGGCCGACAGCCGCATCAGCGATGAAGAGGTAGATGCCATCGAGCGCTCCGCTTGCCCGACCTGCGGCTCCTGCTCCGGCATGTTCACCGCCAATTCGATGAACTGTCTGACCGAAGCATTGGGTCTGTCGTTGCCGGGCAACGGTTCCTTGGTGGCGACGCATGCCGAACGCAAACAGCTATTCCTGCGCGCCGGACGCCTGATCGTTGATCTCGCCAAACGCTATTACGAGCAGGACGATGCATCGGTGTTGCCGCGCAGCATCGCCACCTTCGATGCATTCGAGAACGCGATGACGCTGGACATCGCCATGGGCGGATCGACCAACACGGTGCTGCACCTGCTGGCCGTCGCGCGCGAAGCAGGCGTGGATTTCACCATGAAGGACATGGATCGTTTATCTTGCCATGTGCCGACGCTGTGCAAGGTTGCACCTTCGAGCGAATACCATATGGAAGACGTGCATCGCGCGGGCGGTATCGCGGCGATCCTGGGCGAACTGGACAGGGCTGGCTTGCTGCACGGCGAAGTAGGGTCGGTGCACAGCAAGACCTTGCGTGACGGACTCAAGGAATGGGACATCGCACAAACCCAGAGCGAGGAAGTGAAAAAGTTCTTCCGCGCCGCTCCTGGCGGCATCATCACCACCATCGCCTTCTCGCAATCCATGCTTTATCCGGAACTGGACGCGGACAGGGCGACGGGTTGTATACGCGACCAAGCGCACGCCTATTCCAAAGACGGCGGCCTCGCGGTGCTGCACGGCAACATCGCGGTGGACGGTTGCATCGTCAAGACCGCAGGCGTGGATGAAAGCATCCTGAAATTCAGTGGACGTGCGCGCGTGTTCGAAAGTCAGGACGCGGCCACGGCAGGCATCCTTGCGGATCAGATCGTTGCCGGCGATGTGGTTATCATCCGCTATGAAGGACCCAAGGGCGGACCTGGCATGCAAGAGATGTTGTACCCGACCTCGTACCTGAAATCGAAAGGACTGGGTAAAGCCTGCGCATTGCTTACCGACGGACGTTTCTCTGGCGGGACTTCGGGGTTGAGTATCGGTCACGCGTCGCCTGAGGCGGCTAGCGGCGGGGCGATCGGCTTGGTGGAAGAAGGTGATCGTATCGAGATCGACATCCCTAACCGCACCATCAATCTGATGATCTCCGACGCCGAACTGGCACAACGCCGTGCGGCAATGGATGCGAAAGGCAGTAAAGCGTGGAAGCCCGCCACAGACCGTCCGCGCAAGATCTCGGCGGCATTGCGCGCCTATGCTGCGATGGTGACGAGCGCGGATAAGGGGGCAGTACGCGACGTATCTCAAGTGGAGAAATGAGAAAGGGGAGGGCGGCGTGAAGGCGATCCTGATTGCAAATCCGAAAGGCGGCAGCGGCAAGACGACGCTTTCCACCAATATCGCTGGCTATCTGGCATCGCAAGGCAAGCGCGTAGCTATCCTTGATCTGGACCGTCAGAAATCCGCTACGCAATGGCTAGTCACGCGTCCGATGGATCTGCCGGGTATCGAACTGATGCAGGCGGGTAGCGGGCATGATGCGCCGCTGGATTGGCTGGTGATCGATTCTCCCGCAGGGTTGCATGGCAAGAATCTGGAGCATGCATTGAAGCTGGTGCACAGAGTTGTAGTTCCCATCGCGCCCTCCGCATTTGACATACAAGCCAGCCGCGACTTTCTCCAATCCCTGCATCACGAAAAAGCGATACGCAAAGGCAAGATATTCGTCGGCGTAGTCGGAATGCGCATGGATCCTCGTACACGGGCAGCGCTGACGTTGGAGCAGTTTTTGAAAGGACTTGATCTGCCTGTGCTGGCTTACCTGCGTGAAACGCAGGCCTATGTGAACGCAGGATTTGAAGGCAAGACTTTGTTCGATCTGCCGGCGTCGCAAGCGCAGCGCGAACTGGAACAGTGGTCATATCTGTTGAACTGGCTTGAGAACGGCGAATGACTCTGATCTTTAATCGATCTTTAATCAATATTTCTGGAGGGAAATATGAAGAAAATATGGATGTTGAGCGTGTTATTTGTGTTTGCCGGGTGTCAGCCTGATGTGCAGGAAAGTCCAGTGGCGCCTCCTGTCTCGGTTTCGAAATCTGATGCCGAACCCGAGGCGACTCCAGTTGCAGTAACGCCAAATCCGCAAAAAGAATCGGCCAAAATCGAAACCGCTCCTCAGGTGAGGCCTGTGCAACCAAAGGCCGTACCTGAAAAAACGGCTAGCGGATCCGAAGTTGCCATCGCTCCAACAGTGGAGGTGGTAGCCCCGATATCAGAGGTTGCCGAGACAAAAGCAACAACTGTCGCAGAACCCAAGCCAGTTGCAGAACCAACGGCGCAATTGCAATTATCCGAAACTCAAGCGATGGCTTTGGCAAAGAAGAAGAATTGCTTCGCTTGCCATGCTTTGGATAAAAAAATGGTCGGACCTGCCTGGAGAGCAGTGGCCGAAAGATATCGCGGCGATGCAGGTGCTCAAGCCGCTCTTGAGTCCAAAGTACGCAAAGGTGGCAAGGGGAATTGGGGTGGTATGGCAATGCCTCCCCAGCCTGCACTGAGCGGAGAAGAACTGACCGGGCTCGTGCAGTTCGTGCTGCAGTTGAAGTGATACGTCAACCGATTCATAAATTGAGGCGTTAGTCGCCTACCGCTTTGTGGTTTGCAATTCGTGCGGGGTTGTTTAGAATGCGGTCGGGGTAAAAGCTCCGCTCGTAGAAAATGTAGTCAAACCAAAATAAATGGAGAGAACATGAAATCTATCGTTATCAGCATGGCAGTTGCAGCAGGTCTGATGGTTGCGGGTTCTGCCATGGCAACCGATATGCCGGCAGTCGCAAAGAAAAACAACTGTACCGCTTGCCACAAAGTGGACAAGAAGGTGGTTGGCCCAGCTTGGAAGGCAGTTGCTGACAAGTACAAGGGTGATGATGCAGCTTGGGACAAAGTTGCCAAGAAGATCAAGAAGGGCGGCAGCGGTGCATGGGGTTCTATGCCTATGCCAGCTAACCCAAAGGTTAGCGACGCTGACATGGCTGAGATCATTGCCTTCATCAAGGGTCTGTGATCCGACTGAAAAGAAATTTTCAGTGAATAAAAAAGCCGGCGCAAGCCGGCTTTTTTATTGCCTGAATACTATGGAATTGAATATCAAGGCTTGAGTCCGAGGCTGCTTCGGGTTTTAATCAAGCGAATGGAACGGGGGGGGGCGGTGGAATGAGGATGAGCAAAGCGATAATCAATCTGATGTTGTGTGCAATGCCCCAGATGGCTTGGGCAGGTGAATCCAGTCTGGATGCCTTGTTCGGCTCGATCAATAGCGTATTGGCGCAAGTCATCTTCTTCGATATTTTTCCAGGTGAGCCTTCAATGCCGCTGATCGTGGCGTGGTTGATCGTGGCGGCTGTATTTCTGACATTGCGCTTCAGTTTCGTCAATCTGCGCATGATGCGCCACGCATTCCATGTCATACGCGGCAAGTACAGAACGGCTGACGACCAAGGTGAAGTCACTTCGTTTCAGGCGCTTTCCACTGCGCTCTCTGCTACGGTCGGTTTGGGCAATATCGCAGGGGTGGCTATCGCAATCTCAATCGGAGGTCCCGGTGCGACATTCTGGATGATTGTTGCAGGCTTTCTGGGCATGAGCACCAAGTTCACCGAAGCCAGTCTGGCGCAGATGTATCGCGAGGTGCGACCGGATGGCAGATTGATGGGCGGCGCGATGGAATATCTTTCCAAAGGCCTCGCAGAGAACGGCGTGCCTCGTACGGGGAAAGTTTTGGCGATCATGTTCGCGATCTTCACTATTCTTGGTTCATTCGGTGCCGGTAGTGCATTTCAAGTCAGCCAGTCTATGGGGGCTGTGCAAACGCAGATCGAATTTTTCCGCGAAGTGCCGATCGCCTATGGCCTGTTGATGGCTGTTGCCATCGGACTAGTGATCATTGGCGGCCTGCGCCGCATCGCGCATGTTGCTGAAGCGGTGGTGCCGACCATGGTCATCATCTATGTGGGAACTTGTTTGTGGATCATCGGCAGTAATGCCGATCTGGTACCGGCGGCGTTGGGCAAAATCGTCATGGAAGCATTCTCGCCGATAGCGGTCGCGGGCGGCATGGTCGGTGCCATCGTGCAGGGCTTCAAGCGCGCCGCGTTCTCTTCCGAGGCAGGGCTTGGCTCGGCAGCGATCGCACACTCTGCGGCTTCGGTGAAGTACCCGATACGACAAGGTCTGGTTGCCTTGTATGAGCCTTTCATCGACACCGTTGTGATCTGCACCATGACTGCGCTGGTGATCATCATCACAGGGGTTTATAACGCTCCGGAATACGAGGCGATACGAGCCGCGAGTCAGGGGGCGACTTTGACGTCCATGGCATTCGCGACTGCGTCAGATTGGTTCCCATCGATACTGGCGCTATCCGTCGTGCTGTTCGCCTACAGCACGGCGATCTCATGGTCGTACTACGGCGAGCGATGCTGGGTGTATGTGTTCGGTGAACGCTATTCCATCTTGTACAAAGCAGTGTTCATCGGTTTCGTGGTTGTCGCTTCGGTGGCGAGTGCTTCCAATCTGGTGGACTTCACCGACTTGCTGGTTCTGTCCATGGCGTTCCCCAATCTGATCGGGCTATATGTGTTGAGCGGAAAGGTAAAGCGCGCCTTGGCTGATTACGAATCCAAGCTATCCAGTGGTGAACTGGATAAGGAAGCGCAACGCTGAATCAGGCTAGGACTTTGAGGAGTAGTTTTGTCGCCAGAACGATTAGCAGTCCGGCGAATAGCTTGCGCAACAATCCAACATTCAAGTTGTGCGCGGCTTTTGCACCTAATGGCGCAGTGAGCATGGTAGCGAGCGCGATCCAGAACAGGGCGGGCAGATAGACATATCCGACATGCAGATCTGGCAGGCCTTTGATCTGAGATCCGACTGAGATGTAACCCAAAGTGCCGCCAACTGCGATGGGGAAGCCGATGGCGGAGGCTGTACCGATGGCGTTGCGTATCGACAGATTGCACCAGAGCAGGAAGGGCACAACCAGTGTGCCGCCACCGATGGAAACCAGACTGCTGATCCAGCCTGTAAGTGTGCCGAAGCTGGTCATGCCGGGAATCCCGGGGAGTTGGCGCGACGCGTGCGGACGTTTGTCGATGAGCATCTGTGCTGCAGCGAAATAGACGAACATCGCAAAGAAGATCCCCAGGCCTTCAGCAGGGATGGTGGATGCAGTCAATGCGCCGATGGCGGTGCCAAACAGGATGCCTGGTGTGATATTGCGCACGACCTGCCAGTTCACAGCACCCAGCTGGTGATGTTTGCGCATGCTGGAGAGCGACGTGAAGATGATGGTCGCCATCGAGGTGCCGAGTGCAAGGTGCATGATGTGTTCAGGCACGAAATTCTGCGCATCGAACAACAGCAACAATCCCGGCACCAGCACCAGTCCGCCGCCAACCCCGAACAAGCCGGCAAGGAATCCGGCGACTATGCCTAACAGCAAGTAGGCGACATACCACTCCATCAGCTTTTCACTAACTTCGTTGTGATGAATTTCCACTCCGCCGGATCCAGCGGGGTGATGGACAGTCGATTGCCCCGCTGCAAGGTGCGCATATGTTCCAGCTCGGGATGCTGTCTGAGGTCATTCAGAGAGATCAGCGCGATCTTCTTCACCAGCTTCACATCCACATTCATCCAGCGCGGTTGCTCCTGCGTCGCTTTGGCGTCGAAGTATTTGCTGTTCTGGTCGAACTGCGTGGTATCCGGATACGCAGGGCTGCAAACCTCGGCGATGCCTGCGATGCCGGGTTCCTTGCAGTTGGAGTGGTAAAACAATACGCCGTCACCGATGTTCATCTGGTCGCGCATGAAATTGCGCGCCTGATAGTTGCGCACGCCATACCAGGCGACTGTTTGTTCGGGGAAGGCCGCCAGATCGTCGATGCTGACATCGGAAGGTTCTGATTTCATTAGCCAGTAGCGCATGGAAAATATCCTCAAATGAAAAGTGCGACCCCAAAGGATCGCACTGGAATAAAGGCCCCCGCCTGTGCCGTGGACTCCATATCGTGAACCTGGGAGCCAGAGGGTCGGTTCCCGGTGACATCAGGTGCTTCCGCGCGGGAAGCTCACAACAGTAACTTGAATGGGGCGCAACCTAAGCAGTAGCTCATTGGTTCAAAGAATTATGAATCTCACGAACACCGCAGGGGACAAACTGTCGATCAGTTAAAACAACTGATCCTGGTCGACCAAGGCTTCATCGAGGGTCGCCTGCATGCCC
>JBDRPZ010000078.1:0-5532 GCA_043826585.1 Pseudomonadota bacterium | reverse complement strand
GGGCATGGCTGCCAGATCAAGCGGATTCCCAGACATCAAATATTCCGCCTGAACGTCAATGAGCGAATGCATCAATGCATGAGTCAATCGGTTGCGGCTATTGATGAGGCGTAGCCGATGAAGCATGGAATGTATTTCCGGCAAAATACCTTGCGCTAGTTTCATGCGCTCTATTTCGTCCTCGTCGAAGCGGTATTCGCGGACGAAGGCCGTCCGATGGTAGACAAAGCTTGGGTAACCTTCTGACGTGCGAATTTCCCCTAATGCCAAAGGTGCACTTGAAGATCGCTCCACAGTCTGTGCGCACAGTACTGCACTATTCAGTGCTGATACTTCCACATGGGGTTTGAGCGACCGGAAATGCGGAGAAAGCTCAATTTTTTCTACGCTTCGATCATAGGCCTTGAGCGGTAAAGTGAGAAAGCGAGCGAAAACGATTTTGCCGAGCGTGGCGGCATCGAGGTTGTTGTTCTTCAAAGCGTCTCATCGTTGGATTGACAACTTGCTGCCGGTGGGTAAGTGCGCCGAGTGTCACGGCGACGCGGGTTCAAATAGCGCGATTGGGGAATTGAACCCGCGTCCTAGATGAGTGGTTTCACCGAAGCTCATACCAGACACCCCGTCCGCTACCGTGCTGGTTCAAGTGCCCACGTTCAATCAGCGTGCGGAAATGTTGCTTGAGTGTATTGCGGCTTGCACCGGTCAGTTTGATTGCCTCGCCGATCGTGACACGACCATGCTCGCGGGCAAACTCGACGATTTGTAACGAAAGTTCCGGTAAGGTGGCCAGCACCAGTTTTTCGCGCTCAACCTTCTTTTCCAGTCGCTTGACCTGCTCCGTCAGCGAACGTAGGAAGAACACCAGCCATGGTTGCCAGTTCGGGGCATCGCTGCGAATCGTCCCTTGGGTTTGACGCAGTGCCAGATAGTAGGCTTCCTTGCTTTGCTCGATGACGCTTTCCAGTGAACTATAGGGCACATAGGCGTAGCCTGATTGCAACAGCAACAAGGTTGTGAGCACGCGCGAAAGGCGACCGTTGCCGTCCTGAAATGGGTGAATTTCCAGAAACACGACTACCCAAACTGCAATGATTAGTAACGGATGCAGGTGTTTTGAATCGCGTTCTTCCTGTACCCATGTCACCAGTTCGGTCATCAAACGTGGCGTGTCGAATGGTGAAACTGTCTGAAACACGATACCGAGCTGCGTGCCGTTTTCATCAAAGGCTGCGACGCTATTGGATGTGGTCTTGTAATTGCCGCGATGCCATGCATCTTTTTCACTATAGACGAGCAGATTCTGGTGCAATTGCTTGATATGGTTTTCGGTGAATGTGATGTCTTTCCACGACGAAAAAACTAGCTCCATTACTTCCGCATAGCCAGCCACTTCCTGTTCGTCACGACTGCTGAAGTTTTTGATCTGCAGGTTGGACAGCAATCCCTCGACCTCGCGGTCGGACAATTTGCTGCCCTCAATCCGGGTTGACGAGCCGATACTTTCGATAGTGGCAACGCGGCGCAGGGCAGACAGCCTGTCTGGGGCGAGCGTCCCCAAGGCGCGCCACGCCCCCTTGAATTCATCAATTCTAGCGATCAGTGACAGAATGTCCGGGGTGATATGGATTGTGTCGGTTTTAATCACGGAACCAATGATACACCCAATTACACCCATTTCAAGTGCGCCATCCAAAACACATCCATTTACATCCAATAGATCGGGACAGGCTCCATGGCGTGCGGTTTGCCAATCAATTCCTCCCCAGCATTCAAGCTGGGGAGGATGTAAATAGACCTTGATTCAAACTGCTGCGGCACGCAAAGTTTTTGCCGCCGCCACCATGTGGGTCAGTGCGGGAATGACCTCTGCCCACTGGCGTGTCTTCAGACCGCAATCCGGGTTCACCCACAAGCGTTCGGCTGGAATACGAAGGGCGGCCTTTTTCATCAACTCCACCATGTGCTGTTCAGTCGGGATGTTGGGCGTATGGATGTCATACACGCCGGGGCCGATCTGATTCGGATACTTGAAATGGTCGAAAACATCCAGCAACTCCATATCCGACCGCGAGGTCTCGATAGTAATGACATCGGCATCCATGTCGGCGATAGCGGCGATAATGTCGTTGAATTCCGAATAGCACATATGGGTGTGAATCTGCGTCTCGTCTGTCACGCCGTTGGCAGCAATACGGAAGGATTCCACCGCCCAGTCCAGATAGGATTGCCATTGTGCGCGGCGCAGCGGCAATCCTTCGCGCAACGCGGCCTCGTCAATCTGAATGATGCGCACCCCGGCCTGTTCCAAATCCAGAACTTCCTCGCGGATTGCCAGCGCCAGTTGGTAGCAGGAAACCGAACGCGGCTGGTCGTCGCGTACGAAGGACCAGTTCAGCATCGTCACCGGCCCGGTCAGCATGCCCTTAATCGGCTTGTCGGTCAGTGATTGTGCGTATTTGATCCATTCCACCGTCATCGCTTGCGGACGTCTGATGTCGCCGAACAGGATGGGCGGCTTTACGCAGCGCGAGCCGTAAGACTGCACCCAGCCAAAGTGACTGAAGGCGTAGCCATCCAGTTGTTCGCCGAAGTATTCCACCATGTCGTTGCGCTCGGCCTCGCCGTGCACCAGTACATCCAGCCCCAGTGTTTCCTGCTCGCGCACGCAGCGCGCAATTTCAGCCTGCATCGCGCTCTGGTAGTCGGTATTGTTGATCTCGCCCGCCTTGAACTGGCTGCGCGCCTGGCGGATTTCCGCCGTCTGCGGGAACGAGCCGATGGTGGTGGTCGGATACAGCGGCAGCTTCAGAAATGCTGCCTGTTTCTCGGCGCGCACCGGATAGGCATTCTGGCGTTGTCCGAGTTCAGGTGTGATGCGAGCCAGTGCCTGCTTGACCGCCGGGTTGCTGACACGAGGCGAAGCGCGGCGGCTGGCGAGTGCGCCCTGATTCGCTTTCAATTCGTTGGCGACGGCGGCACGGCCTTGATTCAATGCGGTGGCCAGCACACGCAGTTCATCGAGTTTTTGTACCGCAAAGGCCAGCCAGGATTTGATCTCGGTATCCAGCTTCTGCTCGCTGTTCAAATCCACAGGGACATGCAGCAGCGAGCAGGACGGCGCGATCCACAAACGCTCACCAAGGCGCTCGGCCAGCGGTTCCAGCCAGTCCAGCGTGGCATTGAGGTCGGTCTTCCAGATATTGCGACCATTGATGACACCGAGCGACACGATCTTGTGTGAAGACACCAGATTCAACAGCGGCTGTATCTCGTTGCGTGCATTGATGACATCCAGATGCAGACCGGCGACCGGCAGATTGCATGCCAAATACAGATTCTCTTGCAGTGTGCCGAAATAAGTCGCCAGCAGCAGCTTGATGCGAATGCTCTTGAGGTGGTGGTAAGCTAGATTGTAAGCGTTCTGCCAATCGGCATCCAATTCTGTAACCAAGGCGGGCTCGTCGATTTGCACCCACTCCACGCCTTGTGCTGCAAGTGTGTCCAGCAGTTCGGAATAGACGGGTAACAGACGCGGCAGCAGGTTCAGTCGACTGGAGTCATCCTTGGTTTTGCCGATGCGCAGATAGGTGACGGGGCCGATGATCACCGGCTTGGCATGCACGCCCTGCGCCTTAGCCTCGGCTAGTTGCGCCAGCAGACGTGTGGCATCCAGCTTGAATTCGGTGTCGGCAGTAAATTCCGGCACGATATAGTGATAGTTGGTATCGAACCACTTGGTCATTTCGCCCGCAGCGATCCCGCTGCAACAGCCCGCATGATCCTCGGTACCTTGTGCGGAACGCCCGCGAGCGACTCTGAAATAATTATCCAGCGGATCGCCATGGTAGTCGCGTGCGCGCAGGGGTAGATTGCCAAGTGTGAGGCTCATATCAAGCACTTGATCGTAGAAAGAAAAATCGCCCACCGGACTCCAGTCTAGGCCGGATTGCACATTCCAATGCGTTTTGCGCAGTGCTGTGCCTTGGATTTTCAGTTCGGATATGGAGGACTGCCCCTTCCAGTAAGACTCCAGGGCAAATTTCAGTTCGCGTTTCGCGCCTATGCGCGGAAAACCCAAGTTATGCGTGACGACCATGATTTTTCTTTCAGATGAGAACAGGAGCGCAATGATAGAAAAATCATCCCATGAGATAAAATGATATTATTTCAACCATCAATTATTATTTTTCATGCAATAGACTTATGGGCATACTCGAACGCAGCCACCTGGAAATCATCCGCGCCGTATCACAACACGGTTCGCTGACCGCCGCCGCAGAAAAACTGCACCTGACCCAATCCGCCTTGAGCCACACCGTGCGCAAGCTGGAAGAGCAACTGGGTCTGCCGGTCTGGTACCGCGAGGGGCGCAGCTTGCGTCCGACTCAGGCAGGTGAATATCTGTTGTCAGTTGCCAACCGTCTGTTGCCGCAACTGGTGCATACCGAGGAACGCTTAAAACAATTTGCGCAGGGCGAACGCGGCAGCCTGCGCATCGGCATGGAGTGCCACCCGTGTTATCAGTGGTTATTGAAGATTGTCTCCCCATATCTCGCGCAATGGCCGGACGTGGATGTGGATGTAAAACAGAAATTTCAATTTGGCGGTATCGGTGCATTGTTTGGTTATGAAATCGACATGCTGGTAACCCCTGATCCGCTCTACAAACCTGGCCTCACCTTTGAGCCGGTATTCGACTACGAACAAGTGCTGGTCGTTGGTCCGCAGCACCCGCTGCGCGGGGTGGAATATGTACTACCCAAACAACTCTCGGGAGAAACACTCATCACTTACCCGGTCGCCATCGAGCGGCTGGACATTTACACGCTATTCCTGATCCCTGCCGGGGCTGCACCCAAGCGCCACAAAATCATCGAGACCACCGACATCATGCTGCAAATGGTCGCCAGCGGTCGCGGTGTGGCTGCCCTGCCGCGCTGGTTGGTCGAGGATCAATCAGCCAAGTTCGACGTCGCGCCGGTAAAGCTGGGGAAGCGTGGCTTGGCCAAGCAGATTTTTCTGGGATTCCGCGAGGTGGACGCTGATATAGATTACCTGCGTGCCTTCGTTGACTTGGCGGACACACACCGCAACAAAGCGAGACTATTTCTCCATTGAGGGAATAGGTGTGACCTTCCCCCCGGTTTTTCGTCTCCCAACAGGCGGGGTTGACATCCTCCCCGGCACTCATGCCGGGGAGGATGTCAAAAAGGAGCCCACCGGAGTTTGGTAATCTAAAGAAGCTCAGCTTTCCTCATGAATCTCGATTCCGGCCCATCATCAAGCGAACTGCTGATCTCAAGTCGGTTTCTGGAGCGCGTCATACCGACGTAGAACAAGCGCCTTTCCTCGGCCTCGGTAGAATCTAGGTGGGGGAGGTTCCCGTCCTCGTCCGCGATGATCCAAACGTTGTCGAACTCCAGTCCTTTGCTGCCATGCAAGGTTGAGAGAACGACCTCGGCCGCGGCAGTGTCCGAATTCAGCCTGGTCAGGGTGTTCAGCCGCTGCGCGAGAGATCCATTCAGCTTTGCC
>JBDRPZ010000077.1:0-36324 GCA_043826585.1 Pseudomonadota bacterium | reverse complement strand
TTAGCCACTGGCTTCTTGGCTGCTGCTTTCTTAGCCACTGGCTTCTTGGCTACAGCTTTCTTAGCCACTGGCTTCTTGGCTACAGCTTTCTTAGCAACTGGCTTCTTGGCTACAGCTTTCTTAGCTACTGGCTTTTTGGCTGCTGCTTTCTTAGCCACTGGCTTCTTTGCTGCTGGTTTGGCTTTCTTTGCTGCTACCATTTCAACCTCCTTGAGATATGAAAGTTAATAAGAACAACACTTACTACTCCTCCAGCATGCTGCAAAGCAGCGATACCAAAGCCCTTGCGACGCAAATTATGCAGCGCCATCGATCCCATATCGTGTGTGCGCATGTCCAGCTTTCGCCTCAATACGAATTACTGAATGCACCACCTCACGATCAAGCATCACTGTCGATCGAGAATCATGTTCTGTGAATTTGGAGGGAGGAACGCCCCCGAGAGAAATCTCGTTTTTCAATTGCGCATTCAGCGCAAAGTTTGATGCCGGAAATGTAGTTGCTGCCTGAATATCGAGTTCGCCCAAGCGAAGCCCCCTTTTTTATATCCGCCACTACTATAAGCAGTAGTTTTCGTGGATTTTTTTCACTACATCTTGCGATTGCAACTTTATCCGAAATATGTTTGATGTCAATAAGCAATCGTTGTTTTTTTAATCTTTCTTTACTCGTCGCTCATTCAACTTTGCAAAACAAGTTACACGAAAAAATTTCGCCCCTATACGGAGCGAAATTTTTACCGCTTCAACTACACGCCAGCGTCAATCCCAAGACAGTGCTCCACCCGTTTGATATTCAGTCACACGTGTCTCGAAGAAATTCTTCTCCTTCTTCAGATCGATCATCTCTGCCATCCATGGGAAGGGATTTGTAGTACCCGGATACAGCACATCCAGACCGATCTGCTGGCAACGACGATTGGCGATGAAGCGCAGATATTCCTTGAACATGCCCGCATTGAGACCCAGCACGCCGCGCGGCATAGTATCTTCAGCGTAGCGATACTCCAGTTCCACCGCTTTGGTGAAGTGACCTTTCAAGCGCTCCTTGAATTCCGGCGTCCACAAGTGCG
Source organism: Pseudomonadota bacterium (assembly GCA_043826585.1). Lineage (GTDB taxonomy): Bacteria > Pseudomonadota > Gammaproteobacteria > Burkholderiales > Gallionellaceae > Sideroxyarcus. The sequence continues at coordinate 35,252 of JBDRPZ010000077.1, read as the reverse complement.
GGTTCTCCAGCTTGATCTGATTGGCCATGTCCACACCAAAATTGAGATGGAGCGACTCATCGCGCATGATGTACTGGAACTGCTCGGCAGCACCGGTCATCTTGTTCTGACGCCCCAGTGCCAGCACCTGCACGAAGCCGACATAGAAGAACAGGCCTTCCATGATGCAGGCGAACACGATCAGGGATTCCAGCAGTTTCTGGTCGTTCTCCGGTGTGCCGGTCTTGAATTCAGGATTGGTCAGCGTATCAATGAACGGCAGCAGGAACTCGTCCTTGTCGCGGATGCTCTTGACCTCATGATACATATTGAACACTTCGCCCTCGTCCATCCCCAGGCTTTCCACAATGTACTGGTAAGCATGCGTATGGATCGCTTCGTCATATGCCTGGCGCAGCAGGTACTGGCGGCACTCCGGGGCGGTGATGTGGCGATAAGTGCCCAGCACGATATTGTTCGCCGCCAGACTGTCTGCGGTGGAGAAGAAACCAAGATTGCGCATGACCAAACGTCGCTCATCCTCTGTCAGACCATTCGGGTTCTTCCACAGCGCGATGTCTGCAGACATATTGATCTCTTGCGGCAGCCAGTGATTCGCGTTGCCTGCGTTGTATTTTTCCCAAGCCCAGTTGTATTTGATCGGAACCAGCTGGTTCACGTCCGCATTCCCGTTGATCAGTCGTTTATCTTCCACTCGGATGCGGCCGGTCGAAACCGAGGCGATGGTGTAGTCATGCCCTGCTACAGGAGCGGACGCCGCTCCCATCGCACCCATGCGTGCCGCTGCGAGTGCAGCTGTTGGCGCCACTTCATCTTCGAAATTCAGCATGTGTTGTCCTTTTCTACTTGTATCCCCCGCATGCGCGGAGGAGGTGCATTGCTATTTTCCACGACCCGGCCGGCTGCCGAGTCGCGGCATTTGATCATTACTGGCAGGCTTCGCACTCTGGATTATCAATCGAGCAGAACTGCGTTTCTTCAGTTGCAGGGGCTGCCGACATCTCACCCGTACCGCCGCTCGATACCGCATTCAATGATCCGGCGCGAGAAGTGGATTTCTCTGCGGAGGTGGCACCCAGTGTGCGCAGGTAATACGTAGTTTTCAAACCGCGCAGCCAAGCCAGCTTGTAGGTCTCATCCAGCTAGCGGCCGTATACGCCGGACATATAGATGTTAAACGATTGCGCCTGATCTATCCACTTCTGACGGCGGGAAGCTGCTTCGATCAGCCATTGCGGCTCGACCTCAAACGCAGTCGCATACAGGCTGCGCAGCTCGGCAGGGATACGATCTATCTTGGTCAGGCTACCGTCGAAATATTTGAGATCGGCGACCATCACCTCATCCCACAGCCCCAGTTGTTTCAGATCTGCAACCAAGTGCTCATTGATGACCGTGAACTCACCGGACAGATTCGATTTAACGAAGATGTTCTGGTAGGTCGGCTCGATACAGGCCGAAACGCCGATGATGTTGGAGATGGTCGCAGTCGGAGCGATCGCGACACAGTTCGAGTTGCGCATGCCGTGCTGACGGATACGTTCACGCAAAGCATCCCAATCCATAGTAACTGAAGTGTCGACCTCGACATAACCGCCGCGCTGTTCGCTCAGCATTTTCAGGCTGTCTTGCGGCAGAATGCCCTGATCCCACAGGCTGCCACGATACGAGGCGTAACGACCGCGCTCTTCTGCCAGTTCAGTGGATGCCCAGTAGGCGTAGTAGCAGACGGCCTCCATCGAACGATCAGCGAATTCGACCGCAGCCTCGGAGGAATATGGGATGCGCAGACTATGCAGGCAATCCTGGAAGCCCATGATGCCCATGCCGACCGGGCGATGCTTCAGGTTGGAATTGCGCGCCTTGGCCACTGCGTAATAGTTGATGTCGATAACGTTATCCAGCATGCGCATCGCAGTGTGCACTGTGCGCTGCAACTTTTCGTGGTCGATCTGCCCGTCTGCGGTCAAGTGTGCCGTCAGATTCACTGAACCGAGGTTGCACACGGCGATCTCATCTTCCGAAGTATTCAGCGTGATCTCGGTGCACAGATTGGAACTATGCACTACGCCCACATGCTGCTGCGGTGAGCGGATGTTGCATGGATCTTTGAATGTGACCCATGGATGGCCTGTTTCGAACAGCATGGTCAGCATCTTGCGCCACAGGGACTGGGCAGGCACCTTCTTGAACAGCTTGATCTCACCGCTGGCCGCCTTGGCCTCATAGCCCACGTATGCTTTCTCAAACTCGGCACCGAACTTGTCGTGCAGATCCGGACAAGTCGAAGGCGAAAACAGCGTCCACTCTCCGCCTTCCATCACGCGCTTCATGAACAGGTCCGGGATCCAGTTGGAAGTATTCATGTCATGCGTGCGACGACGGTCGTCACCGGTGTTCTTGCGCAGCTCCAGGAATTCCTCGATATCCAGATGCCAGGTTTCCAGATAAGCGCACACCGCGCCTTTGCGCTTTCCACCCTGATTCACAGCCACCGCGGTGTCGTTCACCACCTTGAGGAACGGCACCACGCCTTGCGACTTGCCGTTGGTGCCCTTGATGTGAGAACCCAGTGCACGCACATTGCTCCAGTCGTTGCCCAGACCGCCGGCGAATTTGGACAGCAATGCGTTTTCTTTCAGGCCTTCATAGATGCCGTCCAGATCGTCCGCAACTGTGGTCAGATAGCAGGACGAGAGTTGCGAACGACGCGTGCCCGAATTGAACAATGTCGGCGTCAAGCTCATGAAGTCGAAACTTGAAAGCAGTCGGTAGAACTCGATAGCGCGCGCTTCGCGGTCCACCTCGTTCAAAGACAGGCCCATTGCCACGCGCATGAAGAAGGCTTGCGGCAATTCGATGCGCTTGTCTTCGACATGCAGGAAATAGCGGTCATACAAAGTCTGCAGACCAAGATAGTTGAACTGCAGATCGCGATCCGCGTCCAGCGCGGCAGCCAGACGCGCCAGATCGAAGCGTCCCAGTTCCTCGTCCAGCAATTCAGCCTCGATACCGCGCTTGATGAATTTCGGGAAATACTCGGCATAACGTGTCGCCATATCGGCCTGCGTCACGGCCTCGCCCAATATCTCGCAGCAAATGTTGTTCAGCAACAGGCGCGCGGTCACAAAGCTGTAAGCTGGGTCTTGCTCGATCAACGCGCGGGCAGACAGGATGACGCACTTGCGCACTTCTTCCATAGCCACACCATCGTACAGGTCCTTGAGTGTGCTCTTGAGTATCTTGGCCGCATCGACCGCCTCACCCAAGCCCGCACATGCCGCCTCGATATTTGCCGACAGGGCTTGCACGTCCAGCGGGCGTTTCACGCCACCTTCGGTCACATTCAGTGACGGCGCTTCCGGTGCCGCATCCGCTTTGCTCTTTGCGCGCTCCTGATTGCGGCGCTCGCGATACAGCACGTACGCACGAGCCACATCATGTTCTCCTGAACGCATCAGGGACAATTCGACCTGATCCTGGATATCCTCGATATGGAAGGTGCCGCCATGGGGCTGACGGCGCGCCAGCGCGTTCACCACGCCACCGGTCAATTGCTCGACCATCTCGCGCACACGCGCGGAAGCAGCGCCCTGGCCGCCGTTCACGGCGATAAAGGCCTTGGTCATTGCGATGGATATCTTGGACGGCTCGAATGTCACAACAGAGCCATTGCGGCGAATGATCTTGTATTGGTCCAGCATCACACCGGAAGAACCAGAAACCGACTCCGACTCTCTTGAAGTGAACACGTTGGCGGATACGGATGGCGATACGGTTTCAGAAGCTTGCAGCATGTATTCTCCCCTTTTATTTGCTGATGTCGCCCGGCCTTGCACCGGAGCAGCTTTACACAGAAAAACACTATATCTAGTGGTCCAACCTGCGAATTGGGGCTAATTCTAGTAGCTGAGGAAATTAATGCAAGCGGAAATTTGGCCTATATATTTACATTTCAGAGCATCTCCCGCAGTTACGCGGATGAGCGGCCGAGCAGAGTGAAATATTGTTCCCAATCGAACGTCGGGCCGGGGTCGGTTTTGCGTCCGGGCGCGATTTCAGCATGGCCCGCGATGTGCCGAATCGGATAATGCCGCTGCAAGCGACGCGTCAGACGTACCAACGCTGTATATTGCACCGGCTCAAAAGGCATGCTGTCACAACCTTCCAGCTCGATGCCGATCGAGAAATCATTACAACGCTCACGCCCCTGCCATGCGGACACGCCGGCATGCCACGCCCGGCTGCCGCATGCGACGAACTGGGTGACGGCGCCGTCTCGCCCGATCAGAAAATGCGACGAAACTCGCACCCCTTCTAGTTGCGCATAATAAGGATGCGCGCTGCAATCCAATGTATTGGTGAACAATTGCCTTATACCCGACCCGCCGAATTCGTTCGGTGGCAGACTGATGCTGTGTATGACCAGCAGGCTGACCTCGGTCCGGGCCGGTCGCGCATCGCAGTTCGGCGATGCGATACGCCTGACACCGCTCAGCCAGCCGCCGGGATCGAACTTCACTACTGCTTATCCTTGTCGGTGATGGACAACCTGTCCATACGGTAACGCAGGGCGCGGAATGTCACGCCAAGGATCTTGGCGGCGGCGGTGCGATTGAAATGCGTCTGATGCAAGGCTTCCAGTATCGCTTCGCGCTCCACACGATCCAGATAATCGGTCAGCGGGTACTTGCCACCTGTCACGGCGGCCTGCTGCTCGGCCACCATGGGCTTCAATTGCAGGTCATCAGGCTGAATCAGCCCCTCCACACACAAAGCCAGCGCGCGCTCGATCACATTCTCCAGTTCGCGCACGTTGCCCGGAAAGTCATAGGCCGCCAACACCTTCAGCGCGGCGGGTGAAAACTTCGCCCCTTGCGGCCCGCCCATACGCGTCAGCAATTGCTGGGCGATCTGCGGAATATCCTCATGTATCTCACGCAAGGCCGGCATGTGCAGCGCGATCACGTTCAGTCGATAGTAAAGATCCTGGCGGAAGCTGCCATTCCGCACGCATTCAGCCAGATCACGGTGTGTTGCACTCAGGATACGCACATCCACTGCTTCTTCTTCTGTCGCCCCCACACGGCGCACCCGCTTTTCCTGGATGGCGCGCAATAGCTTGACCTGCATCGCCAGCGGCAACTCCGCAACCTCGTCAAGCAGGAGCGTGCCCTGGTTGGCCGCCTGAAAGAACCCGTCCCTGTCCCTGTCGGCGCCGGTGAATGCGCCTTTGCGATAACCGAAGAACTCGCTTTCCATCAGATTCTCGGGGATGGCACCGCAGTTGACCGCGATAAAGGGCTGGCCGCATCGCGCGCCTTGTTCAACGATCAGTCGCGCTGCCATCTCCTTGCCACTGCCCGACTCGCCGCTGATATGCACTGGCGCCTGACTGCGCGCGACACGCGCGATCAGATCGCGCGCCTGATGCATGGCTGGGGCATCTCCCAGCAGGCATGACAAGGTTTTCTCACTCCGCTGCCCACTGGCCGGCAGCTGGAGCGCGGAATTCACCAGGGTACGCAATTGCTCCAGAGATACCGGCTTGGAGAGATAATCAAAAGCACCCGCCTTGAGCGCTGCCACGGCATTCTCAGTATTGCCGTGCGCCGTGATCACGGCGACCGGAAGGTCGAGGTTGCTTTCTGCGATATGGCGCACCACATCCAAGCCTGTGCCATCAGCCATACGCATATCGGTCAGACACATAGCGTAGCGACGCTCGCCCAGCCTTGCTTTCGCTTCGTACAATCCGCACGCAGGGGTCACATCCAGCCCCATACGCGTTAGCGCGAGCTCCAGCAATTCCAGAATATCGGGCTCATCGTCCACGATCAGTACGTTTGGGATCACCGCTTCCATTCCTTTTCCCTTATGCATCTTCGGCACTTCCGAAGACGATGGTAAAACATGCACCGCCTTGGTCGGCACGGCGATAGCCGATCACGGAATCGTTCGCCTCGCACAGCTCACGGGCGATATACAGCCCCAGCCCGGTGCCGCGACTATCTGTGGTGTAGAACGGCTCGAACAGATTCTGCACTTCAGCTTCGGTCACGCCCGGCCCGTCATCCTCGACCTCAAGTATCTGCCGTCCTAGTGCATCCTTCCGGCACCTCAGCTGCACACTGCCGTGCTGCTTGCGACTATATCGCAAAGCATTGCGGCACAGGTTCCACAGCACTTGTTCGAAATGGCCGCGATCGAAATATATCGGACATTCTGCAGGCAGCCCCAACTCGAACACATCGCGCGGCACCTGTTCCACCTGCGCAAGACCGTCAACGAATAACGGCAGCGCCACTGACAGCTCTATCCTTTCCATTTGTGACCTGTCACGGCGATTGATCTGCATCACATCCTGCACGATACGATTCAGACGGGAGGTGTTGTCCAGAATGATCTGCAGCAGACGCATCTGTGCCGGATCGCGCGGACCATCCTGCAACAGTTCCGTAGCGTAGCTGATCGCCGACAAAGGATTGCGCACCTCATGGGCGATGTTCGCTGTCAACCTGCCCAAAGCGGCCAGTTTCACCTGCCGGGCTTGCTCCTGGATGCGCTGCATATCCTCCAGCACGATCACCGCCCCCCAAAATGGGTTGCTGCCTATCCCCAGAAAGCGCACCCTCACCATCCGATTGGTACGCGGCAATTGCAGCACCTCGCTACCCAACTCGTGATTCTGCCGCCATGCGGCATACATGGCTTCCAGCAAAGGCGAGCACTCACCCAACTCGACCTCATGCCCTGCGGCAAAGGTATATCCCAGCAAGCGTCCGGCACCGGGGTTGAACTGCCGCACATGCCCGCGCTCATCCACTACCAGCATGCCGTCCGGCATACCCTGGATCATCAACCGGTTCGCCTCAGCCATGCTGGACAGATCTTCGCCGCGGCGTGCCGCCAATCGTTCGCTGTCCAATGCATATTTCGACAAGGCATGCGCCAGCCAGGCCACCGCAAAATACGATGTACTCAGGATACCGGTCTGGAAGAACAGGGCTTCCGATGCATCGCGGGTCAGCACCGCATAGGCGTGACTCAGGAGCAAGGTGATGCTGGCTAGCGCCGCATACAACAGTGTGATCCGGCCATGACTGATCATGCCGGCGAATGCCAGGGACACCAGCATCAGCATGGGCAGGTTGCTCTGCACCCCGCCGCCGATGTAACTCAGCGTGCTGATGGAGACTATGTCGACACACAGCTGGAAAGCGAGCTGCCAACCCGGCTGCGGCTTGCGCAACACCACCGCCAACACCGATACCAATACCAGCACGGTATAGATCGCGCTGACCCAGAAAAACAACGTTTGTTCATGCTGCGACAACGACAGTGCGGCGCCGAACAGCGCGGAAGTGAATACCAGCACACCGCCTAGGATCAGGCGATACAGATTGAACAGCGAAAGAGAGCGCCAGAGACTATCCGGCGACAGCGAAGCCGGCGGACGCCAAGCTGCAAATAGTGAAACTCCGGGATTCGAGGCGCCCCGCATGCGCATCATTCCTGCTTAGATTCGCGCAGGTGCTCCTCGCAACAATAGTATTTATCGCCTGAGGACAGTGCTTCACTCTTGGGAAGGTTCAGGCCGCAACAGGCACAGCTCACCATATCTTCGGTCTGTGAAGAATCCCTGGGACCGGATGGCGGCTGGCGAAAACGACGCAACAACCAATACACCAGCGCGATGGCCACCACCAGAAAGATCAGACGTGCCATGACTTGCCTCCCGGCCGAAAGCGACCGCGTGAACCTAGAAACATCAATTGGCGCGCCCGGCGGGAGTCGAACCCACGACCCTTGGCTTCGGAAACCAATACTCTATCCAGCTGAGCTACGGGCGCCTGTTTGAGGGCGCGAAGGATAGCGGCTTTTAGCACTGCAGTCCAACGACTATGCGCTGAAACACGCCAGTTGTCGGGCGTGACAGAGATAGGCTTTGGCATAGATCAGCGCCAGCCACATCCAGAACAGCAACAGGAATGCAACCATCCCCAGGTACTGTTGCGCGATGAAACGCGGCGTCATCACGCGGGCCAACCAAAACGCTGGAGAGGCGATCACTTGAAACAGGCGGTAAACAGGATTTCGCTGGTAACTATGGCCGGCCATTATGCGCAACAGCCCCTGCGCCAATAGTGATAATGCGGCGACTTCCACCAGCGCCTTGAGCAACACGATCAATAAAAATGCAGGTGATTCCATCGCCGGCTCAGGATGCGTTGCGGGCTTCGTCGCCCACCATGTTCGGATAACGCACATAATCCACCAACGCCTGCACCTTGGTGGCCGGCGGCCGACTCAATACGCTGCCGACAATGACACCGACGAACCCGACAGGTATGCCGAAGATGCCTGCCGAAATCGGGTTGATATCCCACCACAACGGCGCGTTCACGCCGAAGAACGGGTAGGTGATGTACATATAGAGCATGCAGACACTCAGCCCGCTGACCATGCCCGCGATCGCACCAATTTTGTTGGCGCGCTTCCAGAAGATGCCCAGCACCAGCGCGGGGAAGAAGGCCGAGCCCGCCAGCGAGAACGCCGCGCCCACCATAAACAGGATATCTCCCGGTTTAAGGGAAGTGACGTACGCGGCACACACCGCCACCACCAGCAACAAGCCTTTGGAGATGGCCAAACGCCGTCCGGTCGGCGCCTTCGGATCGATCATCTTGTAATACACATCATGCGACAAAGCGTTGGCGATGGTCAGCATCAGACCGTCCGCCGTCGACAACGCGGCGGCCAGGCCGCCCGCCGCCACCAGCGCGGTGACCACATATGGCAAGCCTGCGATCTCCGGCGTCGCCAGCACGATCAGGTCGCCGCCTATGGTGACCTCGGCCAGTTGCACGATACCGTCGCGGTTGATGTCGCTCACGTTCATCAGCGCCTTGTCCACCGACGCCCAGGCCGACACCCAGCTCGGCAACTCGGAGAAGCTCGATCCCACCAGCAGGGTATACACATCGTATTTGGCCAGCACCGCCAAGGCCGGTGCAGTGAGATACAACAGCGAGATGAACAACAGCGACCAGAATACCGACAGCCGAGCCTCTTTCACCGAAGTCGTGGTGTAGAAACGCATCAGGATGTGCGGCAACGCCGCCGTGCCCACCATCAGACAGAACACCAGCGCGAGGAAATTCTTGCGTTTGTTGTCGCGCGTCTCTTCATCCGGCCCAGCATAAGGCTCGGCATGTGCCGAGATGGGAGCGGATTTCAAACGGTCAGCTTCAACCTCGGCGCGCCAGGCATTGTTTGCAGCAGCCACTGTTTGCGGAAACACCTGCAACGCCTGCTCCGCAAGCGCGATGTCCGCATCCGCAGCATGCCGCTTGCGCAGCGCAGATAAGTGCTCTTCCAAACTTGTCCGCTCGGCGCTCAGATAGTCCTTGCCACCGGCTTCCAATGCGCGCAATCGTGCTTCATTCTCCGACTGCCGCTGTTTCAGGATGGCGCGCACCTCAGCTTCACGCGCGCCATCCGGTGTCTCTGCATCATTGAGTACCTTCTCGCGCGCCGTCACCTGCTCCAGCACATAGCCGTAGGCGATCTGCGGTACCGGATTGCCGGTATGTTTCACTGACAACCAGATCACCGGGATCATGTAGGCCACGATCAATATCACGTACTGCGACACCTGCGTCCAGGTCACCGCCCGCATACCCCCCAGGAAAGAGCAGAACAAGATGCTGCCCAGCCCCACGAACACCCCGACGCCGAAATCCAGTCCGGTAAAACGGCTGACGATCAAGCCCAGACCATAGATCTGCGCGATGACGTATGTGAAGGAACACAGGATGGCGGCGAACACGCCGATCATGCGCGGGCCGTCGCCACCATATCGCGCCGCAAGGAAATCCGGCACGGTGTATTGCCCGAATTTGCGTAGATACGGCGCAAGAAACAATGCCACCAGACAGTATCCCCCTGTCCAACCCATCACGAACGCCAGACCATCGTAACCGGAAATATATAAGGTGCCGGCCAGCCCAATGAAGCTCGCAGCTGACATCCAGTCGGCAGCAGTCGCCATGCCGTTGAACAGGGCGGGGACGCGTCGTCCGGCCACATAGTATTCAGATACATCCGAGGTTTTGGACAGGATGCCGATACCGGCATACAGCGACACGGTCACGCCCAGGAAGATATAGCCCAAGGTCTGATTGGGCACGCCCATCTGTTCGAGGATGGACAGCAGCACGACAAAGCCGATGACGCCGCCGGTATACAGCGAATAATAGCGTTTGAGTTGCGAGGCAAATTGGGACTGACCGGACATCAGGCGTCCTCTCCGACACCATATTCATGGTCCAGCTTGCCCATGCGCCAGGCATAGAATGCGACCAGCAGCAGATAGATCAGCAGGGCACCTTGTGCCGCCATGAAGAATGGAAAAGGGAAGCCCAAAATAGTCAGCGTTTGCAACTCGCGCGCGAACCAACTGACACAGAAAGTGGCCAGAAACCAGATCGCCAGCAAAACGCCGGTCATGCGCAGATTGCTGCGCCAATATCGATGTTGTCTTTCGCTTACCTGCATGTCTGTTCCCGACCCCGAGCTGTTGCCGCGCCCGCCATTTGGACAATCTGCTGCTTGCACATAGAATGCTGCCCAGCGGCAGGCGACAAAAGCCTAAGCATACCTGCCCACAACGAACTTAACTCTATTCCCTTACGTGGGACTGACACAAGATGCGTATTCTGATCGCCGAAGACGATGAAGTACTGGCCGATGGCCTGTGTAATTCCATGCGCCATTCAGGTTACGCCGTTGATTGCGTCAAAGACGGCCAAGCCGCCAAGCTCATCCTCAGCGGCGAACAACCGTTCGACCTGGTCATACTGGATCTGGGCCTGCCCAAGCTGGACGGCTTTAGCGTACTGCGCAGCCTGCGTGACAATAATCACCAGGTACCGGTCATCATCCTCACCGCACGCGACGACGAAAGTGATCGCGTAAAGGGCCTGGACCTCGGCGCTGACGATTACATGATCAAGCCGTTCAGCCTGCCCGAACTGGAAGCGCGGGTGCGCGCCCTGATCCGGCGCGGTCAATGCGGCATGAATCCGGTCTACGCCTGCGGCAAACTCACCTTCGACAGCGTGGCACGCCGCACCATGATTGACGGCGCACCGCTTGAACTCACCACACGCGAGCTGAGCGTACTCGAGGCACTGATGATGCGCACCGGCTGGGTGGTGAGCAAAGAACAACTGCTGGAGCGCCTCTACAGTTACTCCGAGGAAGCCAGCAACAACGCGATCGAAGTCTATATCCACCGATTGCGCAAGAAGATCGAACCCGCCGGCGTCACCATCCGCACCATCCGCGGCCTGGGTTACGTCATCGACAACCTGACCCCCGCTGCAAATTGACGGACACCGTCCCTCAGCTAGCGGTTCGCGGCGACTAAAGACCGGCATGGAAAGCCAGATCAGATCCCTGCGCAGCTATCTCATGCAGCGACTGCTCATCTCGCTGTACTTGCTGTGGATCGTCAGCACCGCCGTGGGCTACTTCGCCACCATCAACTATGCCAACCAGCCCTACGATCTGGTGCTGCTGCAGCGCGCCAACGAGATCGCAGTCCAGCTTGGCCTGAACACCGGAAAAGAACGGCTGGATTTTGAACCCTCGCTGCCGGATGGCTCTGATCCCGGCATGCCAGATCGCGTAGTCTTCACCGTCACCGACAGCGAAGGCCACAAGCTGGCAGGCAACGGCAACACACTGCGACCACTCTCCTATCGTCGCGGCCGCAGCGGCCCGCTATTCAGCAACGGCGAACGCGAAGGACAGAAAACGCGCATGGTCAGCCTGACCTTCAATTCCAGCGGACGCACCCTGCAACTGCATGTGGCAGAGACCACCCAGCAGCGGCAAGCATTGATACGCGGCATCCTGGCCAACATCGTGATCCCGCAACTGCTGCTGACCCTGATCGCGCTGGCCGTGGTGTGGTACGGATTGAAACAGGGCCTGCGTCCGCTGGAACGCTTGCGTAACGAGGTCGGCAGCCGTCAACGCGACGACCTGAGCCAGCTCGATGGCAGCAAGGCACCCGCCGAGGTGCGACCGCTGATCGACGCGGTGAACGATCTGCTGGAACGCTTGAAGAAAGTGATGGCGGCGCAACAACGTTTCGTCGCCGATGCCGCCCATCAGCTACGCACACCGTTCGCAGGCCTGAAGACACAGGCAGAACTCGCGTTACGCGCGGATGACACCGAGCAGAAACAGCATGCCTTGCGCCATATCCTGACCAGCACCCGCCACGGCACGCGTCTGGTCAACCAGTTGCTGGCATTGGCCAGAACCGAGCCCGCCGGCTTGGGCACCGACCGTTTTACGCGTATCGACCTGCGCCAATTGGCACAGGAATGCACGCTGGAATGGGTACAGATGGCACTGGAGAAGAACATCGATCTTGGCTATGAGGCGAGCGACAAAGCACTGCCGCTCTTGTGCGACGCACCCAGCCTGGGCGAGATGCTCAACAACCTGATCGACAACGCGATCCGCTACACCCCGCCCGGTGGGCATATCACCGTCAGCACGATTTATTCACCCGGCTACGCCATGCTGTGCGTAGAAGACAACGGCCCCGGCATCGCCCCCGAACACCGCGAGCGGGTGTTCGAACGTTTCTACCGCATCCTCGGCAGCGGCCAGAGCGGCAGCGGACTCGGCCTATCCATCGTGGCCGAAGTTGCCAAACGCCATGGCGCAGAATTATCACTGACCGAGGGCACGGGCGGCAGCGGAACGCGCTTCTGTGCGCGCTTTCTGCTACACACACAGAACTGAAGACTTACTCTGCTTTCCCTTTGGGAGTCATCGGGTGCGCCTGTCGTCCGAGTATGAAGTCGGCAATGATCTTCAGCCAGATGGTGACCCCTGCCGTTGAACTCCACGTCTCGTAATCCATACGTGCGGTAAGCACCCCCAAAATCACATACACCACAACGATCCCGCCCAGCAGATTGATGGCCGCAGCATAGGGCGCATAGCGCTCCGGGTTCGGCGGAGATTCGCCGCGTTTCAAAGCGACTTCGGAGAAATCGCGCCGAATGGCGATGCGCCAGACACGACGCAGCCAAACAAAGGCGATTGGAAACAGAGCCAGAAACAACAGCCAGGTTATTGCAACACTCGCATCAAAAACCATATTCTCTCCAAGAAAAAACCCCGCCGGGATACGGCGGGGTCTATGTTACATGCAGTGCGACTTGTCTTAGTGACGTCCGTCGACCGCTTTGGCTCCGCGCGGAGTGCGCACGTTCTCAACCAGATGCTGGATATGCTCCGGCGGCTCTTTGGTGAACTTGTCCACCACGAACGCCACTGTGAAGTTGACCAATGCACCGATCGCGCCGAAGGCTTCCGGCGTGATGCCGAAGAAGCTGTTCTTGCCGCCGATCAGCGGCAGGTAGTCGGTGCCCTTGATGAAGAACAAGCCCTTATGTGCGAACACATAGAACAGGGTGATGGTCAGGCCGGCCAACATGCCGGCGATGGCGCCTTCCTTGTTCATCTTCTTGGAGAAGATACCCATCATGATCGCCGGGAACAGCGAGGACGCCGCGATACCGAAAGCCAAAGCCACCGTACCGGCCGCAAAGCCCGGCGGGTTCAGACCGAGATAACCGGCCACCACGATGGAACAAGCCATGGCGATCTTGCCTGCCATCAACTCGCCCTTCTCGCTGATGTTGGGGTTGAACACGCCCTTCACCAAGTCATGCGAGATTGCGGAAGAGATTGCCAGCAACAGACCGGCAGCTGTAGACAACGCGGCAGCCAAACCGCCGGCAGCCACCAGAGCGATCACCCAGTTGGGCAACAGCGCGATCTCCGGATTGGCCAGCACGATGATGTCGCGGTTGACTGTCAGTTCGCTGCCCTTCCAGCCGGCTGCTTCTGCCTTGGCCAGCACGTCGGCATTCGTGGTCTTGTCGTTGTAGTACTGGATGCGGCCATCGCCGTTCTTGTCTTCGAACTTCAACAGGACGGTCACTTCCCAGCGCTTCATCCAATCCGGACGCTCTTCGACCTTCAGGCTGGACTCGGCTGCGAACAGGTCACCGCCGGAATTCACCGCCGAGTTCACTGTGGCATGCAGATTCAAGCGAGCCATGGCTGCAACGGCCGGAGCAGTCGTATACAGGATGGCGATGAACACCAGCGCCCAACCTGCGGACAGACGTGCCGCATGTACGCTGGGCACAGTGAAGAAGCGCATGATCACGTGTGGCAGACCTGCCGTACCGATCATCAGCGACAGGGTGTACACGAACATGTTCAGTGTGCTGCCAGCTGTCGTAGTGGTGTACTGACCGAAGCCGAGGTCAACCACGATGCTGTCAAGCTTCTGCAGCAGAGACACATCGGTACCGACCATATCGGAACCCAGACCCAGTTGCGGGATCGGATTGCCGGTCAGGCTCATGGAGATGAAGATCGCCGGAACAGTGTAAGCGAAGATCAGCACGCAGTACTGGGCAACCTGTGTGTAGGTGATGCCCTTCATGCCGCCGAACACCGCATAGGTGAACACGATCGCCATACCGACATAGATGCCGGTCTCGTTGCTCACGCCCAAGAAGCGCGAGAATGCAACGCCCACACCCGTCATCTGACCGATGATGTAGGTCAGCGAAGCCACCAGCAGACACAGCACGGCAACGGTGGAAGCGGTCTGCGAGTAGTAGCGGTCACCGATGAACTGCGGCACGGTGAACTTGCCGAACTTGCGCAGGTAAGGTGCCAGCAGCAAAGCCAGCAACACATAACCGCCGGTCCAGCCCATCAGGAACAGACCGCCGCCATAGCCCATAAAGCCGATCAGACCGGCCATGGAGATGAAGGACGCGGCAGACATCCAGTCGGCAGCCGTTGCCATACCGTTGATACGCGGGCCGACGCCGCCGCCTGCGACGTAGAACTCGGAGGTCGAACCGGCACGCGCCCAGATGGCGATGCCGATTTACAGGGCGAAGCTCAGCCCCACCACCAGATAAATCGTTGTTTGCAGATCCATGTTATCCCCTTATTCTTCGTGAACGTCGAACTTGCGATCGATCTCACCCATCTTCTTGGCGTAGATGAAGATCAGCGCCACGAAGATGTACATGGATCCCTGTTGAGCGAACCAAAAGCCCAGCGGGTACCCTCCAAGATGTATGCCGTTCAGCATATCCGCGAACAGGATGCCCGCGCCGAACGAGACGATGAACCAGACTGCCAATATCTTGGTCAGCAGGCCCAACGTTGCCTTCCAATAGGCTTCGCCTTGCTTATCCATGCTTGTCTCCCTTATAGATTTATCGAAGCGCCGCGCCCGACATGAAGCTAGCCTGCCCGACACTGCTCGCGGCAGGTTACGGGAGCAACCTTACAATCATCTTACGTTGCTGGCCCAGCGCTGCGTCCGCTCCAGATCCCGCAAGCCAGCGTAGTCGTTGACATCCTTGCTCATCGCCTGGAATTGGGCGATCTGCAGCAATTGCGCAGTCGCCAACGCATCGGCCAGCGCGTTGTGGCGC
Organism: Pseudomonadota bacterium; assembly: GCA_043826585.1. Lineage (GTDB taxonomy): Bacteria > Pseudomonadota > Gammaproteobacteria > Burkholderiales > Gallionellaceae > Sideroxyarcus. The sequence goes on along the minus strand of JBDRPZ010000077.1, from coordinate 19,686 downwards.
GCCTCGATGCGGATGCCGAAGCGCGAGATCCAGTCGTCCAGCACGCGATGGCTGCGCATCAGGTCGCGATTGAGGGCGGGCATCACATAGGCCAGATCCAGCCAGGGATGTTTGAAGTTGTAGTTCAGATACTGGCGCAACGCGCGCCGGATCATGGTCTCGTCGAACGCGACATGGAAGGCGACCAGCGGCGCATCGCCAAGATATTCCAGAAAATCCAGCAAGGCATCGGCAGGCGGCACGCCCTCGCGCTGCACCGAACCTGAGATGCCGTGGATCAGGATGTTCTCCTTGCGACTGCTCTGCTGCTGCTGCAACACCACGGAAAAACTGTCGGCCATCACCACGCGCCCGTTCACCACCGCGACCGCGCCGATAGAGATCAGCGTGTCGGTCATCAGGTTGAGGCCGGTGGTCTCAACATCGACCACCACGTAGCGCGCCTGATCGAACGGCAGTTTTGCGTCCGGTGCAGGCAATTCCTCCCAATCCGCCAAACGCGCCGCTTGTTGCGCGTCCAGCTTGGCGCGCGGTTCAAACCAGCGCTGCAGCAGCTTCTTCACAACTGGTAGTCCAGCGCCAATTTGGCCTGCACTTTGCGTGCCTGACGATATGATTCCTTCAGGATGCGCCTATCCAGTTCGTTCAACGCGGCGGGATCGATCAAATTGTCCAGTTGCTCGATCTCTGCCTCGCTCATTTGCGCGCTATCTTCATAGTGATGTCGCAGGCGCAACATCTGAATGAACAGAAAGGCATCGATCCAGGCTTCCACCTCGGCCTCCGGCACATGCAGGGCGGCAGCGCTCTGGCGCAGACGCTGAATGGTACTGGTTTGCGTGGTACCCGCAGCGAGGCTGAAGATGCGCGCCGCATCGACGAACGGTGCCAGCCCGTTCAACTTCAGGTCGAGTCGCTTGGCATCGTTCAGTACGAAATCGCGCACCACGCCCAGCGGCGGACGGTTGCGCATCGCATTGGCGGCCATCTGGTGCAGGAAGCGGCTGTTGCCGCGCGCCAGATTGGCCAGCCTGTTGCGCAGGTTCTCGGCCAGCTTGCTCTGCCCGGCCAACGCGCGGAAATCGAAGAAGATGGATGCGTGCAGCAATGCTTCCGGCGAACCTCTGTCCACCCACTTGGTGAACACCTCCTTCCACTCTTCCAGTGACAGACACCACTTCGGATTGGACGCCATGATGTTGCCCTTGCACAGCGGGAAACCGCAGCGCGCCATGGCCTGATTGATGCGCAGCGCCACCGGCAGCAGAATGGCGCGCGCCTCGTCCGCCGTCATGCCGTCCGGCAGGGTGAAGATCAATGCATTGTCCTGATCAGTGTTCAACGTCTGTTCGTAGCGCCCGCCGGACCCCATCACCAGCCAGCACAGCTTGTCGTGCAAAGGCGTACCGGTCAGTGCCGAGGCGTCGCACTCCAGTTCGATCAGACGCGCCGCCAGCAGATCGTTCAGCGTGGAGATGAACAAGGTGAGCTGCTCTGCGGCCACCCCCTGCGCCATCATGTTGCGCGCCAGTGCGCGGATGTCGCGACTCAGACCGACCAGCGTCTCCACATCTGCCGCCTGGCGCAGCGCACCGCTGATTTGGCGCAGTCCGACGCGCTGCAACGAGAACAGATCGCGCTCGGACAGGATGCCACTTAATGTGCCGTCAGCTTCCGTCACCAATACATGACGGAACCCTGCACGTGCCATCGCCATCGCTGCCTCGTAAGCTGGTGCTGTCGGCGGCAAAGCCATCGGCTCCGGGCTCATCACCTGCGAAATGGGCACATCCGTCGAGAGACCCGGCAACACCACGCGCCCGAGCAGATCGTTCAGGGTGAAGATGCCCAGCGGCTTGCGCTGCGCGTCCACCACCACCATGGAACCGACGCGCAGTTCACGCATGGTGCGCAATACATCCAACAACGCAGTGTCCGGCGTGCAGGTCACGGGCTCGCGGCGCAATATCTCGGATAGCGGACTGGAAAGAGATTGCTGTTCGGTCGCAGCCTGAGCGAATTGCGCGCGCATGGCTTGGTGCGATTGCTCAAACAGGGCCGTGATGCGGCGCGTACAAAAGTCCTTGAACACAGGAGAGAGTTCCAGCAACTCATGGAAATCTGCCGCATCCAGCTCGAAGCAGAACACATCCTCAGCGGCACGATAAGTCGAGGTCACCGCGCGCCCGGCCAGCAGTGCGCCCACCGGAAAGCTCTCCCCTTCGTGCAGCTCGATCACCGCATCACTACTGTCGTCAGACTGTCGCGCGCCGCGCACCAGTCCCTGCTTGATGATGAAGAATCGCTGCGATTTTCCCTGCGCCGGTGAGGCGATCACTTCGCCCTTGGCGTAGTAGGCGAGCTTCAGTCGTTCCAGCAACCATAACTGATGCGCACCTTCGAAACGGTCGAACGGGGCGTGCGCGGCGAAGAAGGTGAGTTGCGATGCATGGATAGCGCTCAAAACTTGGCTCCCGTCGTGGATGGATCGATAGTTTATTATAGACACCGCTTCTTTCTGGAAACTGACATGGCCTTCAACAATCCAAGCTCCGAGGATATCTGCCGACTGCTGCGCGATTCACATACGGTCGCCGTGGTCGGTCTGTCGCCCAACACATCCCGCCCCAGCTTCAATGTCGCCCGCGCGCTGCAGGGCTTCGGCCACCGCATCGTCCCGGTACGACCACTGGTCAGCGAGGTACTCGGCGAACAGGCTTATGCCGACCTGGAAAGTATCCCTTTCCCGGTCGACATCGTGGAGGTGTTCCGCGCACCCGAGCATGTACCCGCTATCGTCGACAGCTGCATCCAGCTCGGCATCAAGAAGCTGTGGCTGCAGGACGGCGTGGTGAACGAGGAAGCTGCGCTGCGCGCGCAGCAGGCCGGCATCACCGTGGTGATGGACCGATGCATGTTCCGCGACCACACCCAGTTGTGTGCCGACGTATAATCCGCGCATCGTTATCAGACAGGCCATCATGTCCCTCAAATTCACCAAGATGCACGGCGCAGGCAACGACTTCGTTGTTATCGACGGCACCCGACTATCCTTCACGCTGACCCCGGAAAAACTGCGCTTCATCGCCGACCGCCATTTCGGTATCGGCTGCGACCAGATCCTGCTGGTAGAGAAATCGCAACGGCACGATGCCGACTTCCGCTATCGCATCTTCAATGGCGACGGCGGCGAAGTCGAGCAGTGCGGCAATGGCGCGCGCTGCTTCGTGCGTTTCTTGCACGAGAAGAAACTCACCAGCAAGAAGGAGATCGTGGTCGAGACCAAGAGCGGCCTGATTTCGCCCAGACTGGAGGAAGACGGACGCGTCACGGTGAACATGGGTGCACCCGTGCTCGACTCGGCACGCATCCCTTTCGTGAGCGACAGCGACGAAGTCATACAGCCGCTGGATATCGATGGACAGACCGTGCAGATCACCGCCGTCTCCATGGGCAACCCGCATGCAGTGCAGGTCGTGGCCGACGTGGATAGCGCACCGGTAGAGCAGCAAGGCCCATTGATCGAGAACCACGCGCGCTTTCCCCAACGCGTGAATGTCGGTTTCATGCAGATACTTGATCGCACGCACATCAAGCTGCGCGTCTACGAGCGCGGCGCGGGCGAGACGCTTTCTTGCGGCACCGGTGCCTGTGCCGCGGTGGTCGCCGGCATCCGACGCGGCCTGCTGGACGAAACCGTGCATGTCGCCACGCGCGGCGGCGCATTGACCATCACCTGGGCAGGCGACACGGCCCCCGTGCTGATGACCGGCCCGGCCATCACGGTGTTCGAAGGCGAGATCAATCTATAAAGGAACCACATGAAATCCGACGACGTCGCAAACTACCTGAAGGATCATCCCGAGTTCTTCGAACAGCATCTTGAACTGCTGACCGAGATCAACTTGCCTCACCCGCACGGCGGACGTACCGTCTCGCTGGCCGAGCGGCAACTGGTCGCGTTGCGCGAGAAAGAGAAGATGCTGGAGAAGAAGCTGCGCGAACTGATCGAATTCGCCAAGGAGAACGATGCGCTGCAACTCAAGGTGCACCAGTTCAATTGCGCACTGTTCGGCCCGCACGACCGTGCCACGCTGCAGAGCTTCGTCGCGCACAACCTGAACGAGATCTTCGCTGTACCGCATGTGGCATTGCATCTGTGGAAGGACGAACCACCCAGTGCCGAAGTGCTGGCCTTCGCCGATGAACATGCATTGCCGGTATGCGCGCATCACGCGGTCGCCGACACACTAGGTTGGTTCGGAGAATCGGGCACTCACCTGCGCTCCTTCGCCTATCTGCCGCTACGCGCCAACAGCCAGACCATCGGCCTGCTGGTTCTGGGCAGCGAGGACAAGGAACGCTTCTATCCCGAGATGGGCACCGTGTTCCTGCAACGCATCGCCGAGACACTGGGTAGCGCGTTCAGATTGCATGTCTGACCAGCCGCTCACGCTGACAGGCTATCTGGCCTACCTGCAGCATGAACGCAATTATTCACCCCATACTTCAGACAACTACGCGCGCGACATACGCCGCCTGTTCGAGTTGGCTGGCAGCACCGCGCTGGCCGAACTGAAGAGCCACCACAGCCGCCGCTACATCGCACAACTGCACGGCAGCGGCCTTTCGGGCCGTTCGCTGGCGCGCGTGCTCTCGTCCTGGCGCGGTTTCTACAACTATCTGATGCGCGACCACGGCTGTCCCGGCAATCCCTGCGTCGGGCTGCGCGCGCCCAAGTCGCCCAAGACGCTTCCGCACGCCCTGTCACCAGACGAAGCAGTCAAGCTGGTTGAGATGAAAGTGGAAACACCGCTGGATGCGCGCGACAAAGCCATGTTCGAGTTGCTCTACTCTTCAGGCTTGCGTCTGGCCGAGTTGGTGAGTCTTGATCTGCAAGGCATGCAAGACACGTTGGCCTCGCACGAGGTGCGCGTCACCGGCAAAGGCAGCAAGACACGCGTGGTACCCGTCGGGCAAGCGGCCATCTCAGCCATCAAGGAATGGATTAAAGTTCGCGATCAGATCGCCAAAGCTGACGAGATGGCCTTGTTCGTCGGCACACGCGGTGCACGTATCTCCCCGCGCACCGTTGAGCTGCAATTGCAGAAGTGGGCTGTCAAACAGGGACTCAACAGCAAAGTGCATCCACACATGTTGCGCCATTCTTTCGCGACGCATGTGCTGCAATCTTCAGGAGATCTGCGCGCGGTGCAAGAGATGCTGGGCCATGCCAGCATCTCCACCACGCAGGTCTACACCCATCTGGATTTTCAATACCTGACCAAAATATACGACGGTGCGCATCCGCGCGCCAAAAAGAAGAGTTAAAGAGCGGGCAGAACGCCCGCTCGAATGATCAATGCTGTGCGACGACGTCCAGGCCAGCATCAACCCAGGCGCTGGTCCCGCCCTGAACGTTGACCACTTTGCTAAAACCCGCTTCCTGCAAGATCGCCACTGCTTGTGCCGAGCGGCGACCCGAACGGCAGATCACAGCAACCGGTTTGTCCTTGTAGGCTTCCAGTTCCTTCAATCGCATGCCCACTTGACCCAACGGCATCAGTTTTGCATTCACAGCATGCACCGCCGCATATTCGCTCGGCTCACGCACATCCAGCAACAATGCACCCTGTTGGCTCATGTTCTGCGCCGTCTTCACATCCACACCCTGACTGGCCTGCAGCTGCTGCATCACCAGCATCAGCCCCAGCACAGCGGTGATGATCCACATAATCTTGTTCTTCATATTCACCTCAAGCCAGCTGGTGTGCAGGGAAACCGCTCTGCACCCAAGCCATCATCCCGCCGCGCAGATTGAAGACATTCGAGAACCCCTGCTGCTGCAGGAACATGCAGGCCTGTGCCGAACGCGCGCCGCTGCGGCACACCATGATCAGCTTCTCTGACTTGTCCAATTCATTCACCTTGATCGGCAAGGTGTGCAAAGGCAAGGCCTCCGCCTTGGGCACGGTGCCCTGTGCGATCTCTTCCATCTGGCGCACATCGATCACACGCATCTTGTGACCGCCTTCCTCCACCCACTGGGCGAATTGCTGCGCATCGATCTCTTTAACGCTCATACCAAACATGCTCTGCCTCCTGATAATCAAGTGGTGAGCATATTAGCATATTCTAATTTAGATGCAAGGCAAGTATGGGGCGGCGAGTTCAAGGTCAATAACGTCGGGCAACCTCGGTGGCTTTGACTTCGAGGCCTGTGGAAAATCCAAGCTAGCTACGCCAGCCCCACCAACACCAACCCAATAAGCGCCGGCATTCCCTGTATCCAAAGTATCTTCGCATTGGCCGTCAACGCGCCATAGATCCCTGCCACCAGCACACACCCCAAGAAGAACATCTGCACATCCACCCGGGCAGACCACAATCCCCATATCAGCCCCGCTGCCAGAAAGCCGTTATACAAACCCTGATTTGCAGCCAACACTTTCGTCTGTGCGGCGAATTCCTTTTTCAGGCCGAAGGCCTTCATTCCTGATTGCTTGTCCCACAGGAACATCTCCAACACAAGGATGTAGAGGTGAATGAATGCAACGAGGCCGACAACGATGTTGGCGGCGGCGTGCATCAGTGTTGGCTCACGAAAGGCTTGAAGCCCAAGCGTCCGGCCAATGTGTTGGCGGCGCGGCGCGCTTCTTCCGAATTGGCATACGGGCCAAGTTGGATGCGGTTGATACCGCTGCTACGCAACATGATGATGTCCTTGCCAGTATCGCCCAACTCGGCGCGCATTCTGGAGAGGAAGCTCTCGGCACCCTGTTTCTCTTTGAATGCGCCCAATTGCAGATAGACCTTTCCGGCGACATCGGGAGGCATCACTGGCATGACGGTTTCGGCTGCGACTGACTCGGCCTTCACCACGGGCGCCGTTACTGTCGCCGTGACCGGGACATTGCCGTTGACTGCAATACTTTCCACCTCCACCTCGGCACTGCCGTTGTTGACGTAGCCCAGTTTATGGGCGGCGGCATAGGACAGGTCGATGATGCGGTCATGCAGGAAGGGGCCGCGGTCGTTGACGCGCACGACGACGGTCTTGCCGTTGGCCAGATTGGTCACGCGCGCGTAGCTGGGTACCGGCAGGGTGGGATGGGCGGCAGTCATGCCGAACATGTCATAAGTGTCGCCGATGGAAGTGCGCTGTCCGTGGAATTTCTTGCCATACCAGGAGGCAGTGCCGCGCTCTTTGTAGCTGCCGACAGTTTGCAGTGGCGTATAGGTCTTGCCCAGCGCGGAATATGGACGGTTGGCATAGCGATGCAGCGGTTCGGCCTTGGGTATGGCATCCGGGATGCTGTCCAGATTGTCGGGCACATCCGCCCCAGGGCCGTCGCCTGCCAGATATTTGCCGTCTGTCGCAGCAGGCGCGGCGGCGGGCTTGCTCGCGGTCGGCTCGCCGGTGGTGCGACGCGGGATGTTCGAGCAAGCACTCAGCAGTGCGATGCCGGCCAGGATGATGATCAGGTTTCTGTTCATGGTGACTCCCTCAGGTTTTGACCAGACGTTGGTGGGTATGGATACTCATCAGTACGCCGAAGCCAAGCAACAGCGTAAGCATGGAGGTGCCCCCATAGCTTACCAGCGGCAGCGGCACGCCGACCACCGGCAGGATGCCGCTGACCATGCCCATGTTGACGAAAGCGTAGGTAAAGAAGGTGAGTGTGATGCTGCCCGCCATCAGGCGTGTGAAATAGGTGGAGGCATTGGCCGTGATCATGAAGCCGCGTCCGATGATGAAGGCGAACAAGCCAAGCAGGAACAGGTTGCCGACGAAACCGAATTCTTCCGAATAGACGGCGAAGATGAAGTCGGTGGTGCGCTCGGGCAGGAAATCCAGATGCGTCTGCGTGCCCTGCATATAGCCTTTACCCAGCAATCCGCCCGAGCCGACGGCGATCATGCCCTGTATGGTGTGATATCCCTTGCCCAAGGCATCCTGCGAAGGATCGAACAACATCATGATGCGATGGCGCTGGTATTCGTGCAGCATATTCCACATGAAAGGCGCACTTGCCGCAGCCGTTATCAATAAGCCGATGATGACGCGCCAGGACAGGCCGGCCAGGAACAGCACGTAGAAGCCGCTGGCACCGATCAGAATGGAAGTGCCCAGATCAGGCTGGCGCATGATCAATGCCACAGGCATAAGCAGGAGCAGCGTGGCGACCACATAGTTTTTCATGGTCAGCGTGGCTTCGTGCTTCTCGAAATACCAAGCCATCATCAGCGGCACGGCCACCTTCATCAGCTCGGACGGCTGGAAGTTCATGAAACCGAGATTGAGCCAGCGCCGCGCGCCGTGGCTGATCTCGCCGAACAATGCGACACCGATCAGCAAAAGCATGCCCAGTACATAGATCGGCACGGCACTGCGCATCAACCAGTGCAGCGGCATGTTGGCTACTACCCACAGCGCGACGAAGCCGATGGCAATGTTGCCCATCTGGCCGAACACGCGCATCTCGTTACCGCCGCTGGCGCTGTATAGCACCAGCAGACTGACCAGCAGCAGAGCACCCAGTCCCGACAGCAGGATCGGATCCAGGTGCCCCATGAGACGTTGTTTGATCAGTCGCAGATTCATCAATCGTCCTCCACTCCTGCTTTTTCAATCACCTTCTGCATCGGCGATGGTTTCGTGCCGAGCAGGTAATAATCCAGCACCTTGCGCGCGATGGGTGCGGCGGTCGAACCGCCGTGGCCGCCGTTCTCGACCAGCACGGCCAGTGCGATGCGCGGCTTGTCGGCCGGGGCGAAGGCGATGAACCAGGCATGGTCGCGGTTATATTCCGAGACTTTCTCTTCGTCATATTTTTCGCCCTGCTTGATGCTGATGACCTGCGCGGTACCAGTCTTGCCCGCCACCGGATACTTTACGCCCCAGAACGCACCCACTGCCGTCCCGCCCGGCTTGACCACCGCCTGCATGGCACTCTTTACCAGCGCCAGATGCTCTGCCGGGATTTGCAGATCGTAAAGCGGTTCGGGAGCTGCCTGCGGTTCGCTCGTTGCATGTTGGATCTCTTTTACCAGATGCGGCCGGTAGGCCACGCCGTCATTGGCTAGCGTGGCGGTCGCAAACGAGAGTTGCAGCGGGGTGACCAGGTTGTAACCCTGGCCGATACCGGCCGACACTGTGTCGCCCGGATACCATATCTGCTGGTAACGCTTCTTTTTCCATTCCGTTGAAGGCAGCAGTCCCGATGTCTCGCCTTTCAGATCGATGCCGGTGTGCTTGCCGAAACCGAACTGCTCCAGATACTCGTGCATACGCTCTATGCCCAGTTCGGTCGCCAGACCGTAATAGTAGGTATCGCACGACACAACGATGGATTTGAACAGGTCGACTTGACCGTGCCCGCCGGTCTTCCAGTCGCGGTACTGGTGCGAACTGCCCGGCAGCATGAAATAGCCGGGATCGCTGATGCTAAAGCTTGGCGAGCGCACGTCGAAGTGCAATCCGGTCAGCGCCATGAACGGCTTGATGGTGGATCCCGGTGGATACTGGCCGCGCAGGGCGCGGTTGTTCAGCGGCACGTCGGGAGAATTATTGAGTGCATCCCAGCTTTCGGTATCGATACCGTCGATGAACAGGTTCGGGTCGTAACCGGGTTTGCTGACGAAAGAGAGTATCTCGCCGTTGGACGGATCGATCGCCACCAATGCCCCGCGATAATCCCCGAACGCCTGCTCGGCGACTTGCTGCAAACCGGCATCCAGCGTCAGTTTCAAATCCTTGCCCGACTGCGGCGGTGTACGCGAAAGCATGCGCACCGCGCGTCCGCCGGCATCCACTTCGATCTGTTCCAGACCGGTCACGCCGTGCATCTCTTTCTCATAGCGCTCCTCGATACCGGTCTTGCCGATGTAGTCGGAACCCATGTAATTGCCCGCGATACCTTTCTTGTCCAGATCGTCCAGCTCTTGCTGGTTGATGCGGCCGATGTAGCCCAGCAAATGGGAGGTGGTCTCCGCTAACGGATATTCGCGGAACAGGCGCGCCTTGATCTCCACACCCGGGAAACGATAGAGCTGCGTGGCGAAGCGCGCCAACTCCTCATCAGTCAGACGTGTCTTCACCGGCAGCGTCTGCAGCGAACGGCGCTCCGACATCAGTTTTTTGAAGCGACGCAGGTCCTTGGGCTTGATCTCCACCAGCTTGCCGATCTCTTCGATAGTGGCATTCATATCGGGGATCTTCTCGGGCGTCAGTTCCAGCGTGTAGCCGGCATAATTGCGCGCCAGCACTGTACCGTTGCGATCGGTGATCACGCCGCGATTGGGCACGATGGGCACCACGAAGATGCGATTGCTCTCCGCCATGGTGTCGAAGTATTCGTGCTTCCACACCTGCAGATAGAAAGTGCGCGCGACCAGGACCGCCATCAGCACACCGACGAAGCCGAGACAGAAGATCAGGCGCAGGCTGAACAGGTACCGCTCGCGCTGATGGTTCTTCAGCTCGACATGAGGCGTCATAGTTCGTTCGGATTGCGGCGCGGTCTGCGCAGCGTCTGGATGAGCAAGGTCAGCGGTGCCCACAGCAGTGCGGAGGTCAGGCTGCCGAGAAAGTAGTTCCACTCGACATAACCCAGCACCTGCCAGTGCACCAGGGCATAAACGGCATAGCTGGCGAGCAGCAACACGAACACGTGCACGGACTGTTCCTGCAGACTGAACATCTGCACCCGGCGGTTCAGCACCAGCCCGCCAAACGCCAGCACGGTGTAGGCCAATGCGTGCTGTCCGAACAGGCTGGCATCCGCCACATCGACGAAGATACCCAGCATCCAGCCGATGCCGATGCCCACACGGTGCGGCTTGTGCGTGCACCAGTAAAGCAGCATCAAGCCGACGAAGTCGGGCCGCAGCACCAGCGCCATGCCGTGCCAGGGCAACCACTCCAGCAACACGGCCACGATGAAGCTGGCCAGGATGAACCTCCGGCTGGCCGGCAACAGGAATTCCCTGTCCATGCTCATCTCATATCTCATGGCGTGCCTCGGCGGGTTGATTTTTTAAGCTGGGGTTTCGCGCCCGCGGCTTCATCAGATGCCGGACGCGGCGGCAGACTCGGCACGCCGGAGACGATCAGCAGCGTGCGATTCTTGTCCACGCCGGCCAGCGGCACGCAGGTGATACGCGCGAACGGATAAGCCGGATCGCGCTCCACTCTTGTCACTCTTGCAACAGGCAGGGCCGAGGGATACGTGCCGTCCATGCCCGAGGTCACCAGCTCGTCACCGACCTGGATGTCCACATCCACCGGCTGATAGCGCAGATCTAGTTCGCTGATATTGCCCGAACCGAACACGGCGGCGCGCAAACCGGTGCGCACCACCTGCACAGGCACCACGTTGTCCTTGTCGGTCACCAGCGTGACCTCGGACAGATAAGGATAGGTGCGCGTGACCTGACCGACCACACCGTTGTTGTCCACCACCGCGCGACCGGCCTGCACACCTTTCTCCTCGCCGGCATCGACGAACAGTTTGCGCTTGAAGATGTCGCGTTCCAGATAGACGATCTGCGCGGCCTGCACGGTGTATTCCGCGCGTTGTTTGACATCCAGCAAAGCGCGCAATTGCGCGTTCTCGTTCAAAACCGTTTCCATCTGCCTGAGTTGTGCGGCATCCGCATTGTGTTGCAGATTCAACTGCTCGTTCTCGGCGACAAGATGCCCTTGCAAGGTCACATATGAGGTGACGCCGTCCCACAGCTCACCCGGCAAGGCGGTCAGCCGCTGGAAGGGATAGATGATGATGGCGATGACCTGGCGCGTGGATTCCAGATACTGGTAGCGCGCGTCCACGAACAGCAGCAGCAGCGACAGCACTGAAAAGAACACCAATCGCGCGACCGCACTGGGCCCGCGATTGAAGAAACGCAGTGTGCGGGTGTCTTCCAGCGCCACTTAGATCAATCGGAAGTGAAGATGTTGGTGTATTTGTCCATGAAGTCCAGCGCCCTGCCCGAACCGCGCACCACACAGGTAAGCGGATCGTCGGCGATCACCACCGGCAGGCCGGTCTCTTCCATCAGCAGACGGTCCAGGTCGCGCAGCAGCGCACCGCCGCCGGTGAGCACCATGCCCTTGCTGGCGATATCCGCGCCCAGTTCCGGCGGGGTCTGCTCCAGCGCGGTCTTCACCGCACTGACGATGCTGTTCAGCGGATCGGTCAATGCTTCGAGGATCTCGTTGCTGGAGATGGTGAAACTGCGCGGCACGCCTTCGGCCAGATTGCGGCCGTTCACTTCCATCTCGCGCACTTCGCTGCCGGGGAAGGCGGAACCGATCTGTTTTTTGATCAGTTCGGCGGTGGTCTCGCCGATCAACATGCCGTAGTTGCGGCGGATGTAGTTGATGATGGCATCGTCGAACTTGTCACCGCCGACGCGCACGGAACCGGAATACACCGCACCGCCCAGCGAGATCACACCCACCTCAGTCGTACCACCACCGATGTCCACCACCATGGAGCCGGTCGCATCTTCCACCGGCAGGTCGGCGCCGATCGCGGCAGCCATCGGCTCTTCGATCAACTCCACGCGACGTGCTCCGGCACCGTAGGCAGATTCGCGGATCGCGCGGCGCTCGACCTGTGTCGAACCGCACGGCACGCAGATCACGATGCGCGGGCTGGGGGTGAAGATGCTGGATTTGTGCACGCGGCGGATGAACTGCTTGAGCATCTGCTCGGTCACGGTGAAGTCGGCGATCACGCCGTCCTTCATCGGACGGATAGCGGTGATGTTGCCCGGCGTGCGGCCCAACATCTGCTTGGCGGCCAAACCGACCTGCTGGATCACCTTCTTGCCGTTGGGGCCGCCCTCCTGGCGGATCGCCACCACGGATGGCTCGTCGAGCACGATGCCGTGTCCGCGCAGCCAGATCAGTGTGTTAGCCGTACCAAGGTCGATAGCGAGGTCGTTGGAGAAATAGTTGTTGAACAGTCCGAACATGTTGAGTCCTGTAGTCTAAAGAGGTGTCGCGAAGGGCGGCGTATGATACCCTATCAGCCCTGTTTGAATATAGTCTTTGCCATGTCTTTAACTACCCAGGATGTAGAAAAAGTCGCCCGTCTGGCGCGCCTCGCGATGACACCGTCCGAGATTGAAACTTCACGCATGCAGCTCAACGGCATCTTCGGCCTGATCGCCGAGATGCAGGCAGTGGACACCGACGGCGTGGAACCGATGTCGCACAGCCAGGATCTGGCGCAGCGTCTGCGCGAGGATAAAGTCACAGAAAACAACCAGCGCGAAGCCTTCCAGGCCATCGCCCCGCAAGTGGAACAGGGCCTGTTCCTCGTCCCCAAAGTCATCGAGTAATCCAGCATGTTCGAATCCAGCCTCAAGCAACTGGGCGACGCTTTGCGCGCCAAGAAGATCTCCAGCGTCGAGCTGACACAAAGCTCTCTCGACCGTATGGTGCAGCTCAATCCGCAGCTCAATACCTACATCACCATCAACCCGGAGATGTCGCTGGCGCAAGCCAAAGCGGCAGATGCGCGACTGGCTGCGGGTAACGCCGATGCGCTGACCGGCATCCCCGTCGCCCAGAAAGACATCTTCTGCGCCAAGGACTGGCTGACTACCTGCGGCTCCAAGATGCTGCACAACTTCGTGTCGCCTTATGACGCGCACATCATCAGCCAATTCAACAACGCGGGCGCGATCAACCTCGGCAAGACCAACATGGACGAGTTCGCCATGGGTTCTTCCAACGAGACCTCTTACTACGGCCCGGTGAAGAACCCCTGGGATACGCAACGCGTACCCGGCGGCAGTTCCGGTGGCACGGCCGCAGCCGTCGCCGCGCGCCTGTGCGCAGCGGCGACCGGCACCGACACCGGCGGCTCCATCCGTCAGCCCGCCGCACTGTGCGGTATCTCCGGCCTGAAACCGACCTATGGCGTGTGCTCGCGTTACGGCATGATCGCCTTCGCTTCCAGTCTCGACCAGGCCGGCCCCATGGGCCGCAGCGCGGAAGACCTGGCGCTGATGATGAACGTGATGGCAGGCTTCGACGAACGCGACTCCACCTCGCTGCAACGCGACAAGGAAGACTACACGCGCGACTTGAACAAGCCGCTGACCGGCCTGCGCATCGGCCTGCCCAAGGAGTTCTTCGCCGAAGGCATGGGCGCTGATGTCGCCAAGGCCATCGAGGCCGCCATAGACGAATACAAGAAGCTAGGCGCAACCATCGTCGACATCAGCCTGCCGAATTCCAAACTGTCGGTGCCGGTGTACTACGTGCTGGCCCCGGCGGAAGCGTCGAGCAACCTGTCGCGCTTCGACGGCGTGCGTTACGGTTATCGCGCCCCGGAATACAGCGACCTCGCCGACATGTACGAGAAGAGCCGCGCGCAAGGTTTCGGCGCCGAAGTGCAGCGCCGCATCATGATCGGCACCTATGTGCTGAGCCACGGCTACTACGACGCCTATTACATCAAGGCGCAACGCATCCGCCGCCTGATCGCACAGGACTTCGTCGAAGCCTACAAGCAGTGCGACGTGATCATGGGGCAGACCTCGCCTTCCACCGCGTTCAAGCTGGGCGAAAAGGGCGACGATCCGGTGCAGATGTATCTGTCCGACATCTACACCATCGCGGTGAACCTGGCCGGCCTGCCCGGCATGTCCATCCCCTGCGGCTTCGGCGACAACAACATGCCGGTCGGCTTGCAGATCATCGGCAACTACTTCGACGAAGCGCGCATGCTGAATGTGGCACACCAGTACCAACTGGCGACCGACTGGCACACTCGCGCGCCGCAACTGTAAGACCATGAAGATCACCCGCTTCGTCGGCGTCGCGCCGCTCAAACGCAAGCTCGATCGCCATCCGGTCTATGGTGCCGTGCAGGGCATGGACAGCCTGCGCCGCTTCATGGAACACCATGTCTATTCGGTGTGGGATTTCATGTCTTTGCTGAAATACCTGCAACGCCACATGGCCGACACCCAGGTGCCCTGGATGCCGAGCGGCGATGCTGACGTCACCGCCGCGCAGCGTTTCATCAATGAGATCGTACTCGGCGAAGAGACTGACGAGGGACTGCCGGTCGCCAAAGGGCAACAGACCTACGTCAGCCATTTCGACCTTTACCTGGGCGCGATGGAAGAGGTCGGCGCGGACACCCGTCCGGTCAAGGCATTCCTGCGCTCGGTGCAGCGCAACGGTATCGAGAAAGCCCTGCAGACGGCAAAGATCCCCGAGCCGGCACGCCGCTTCATGCAAACCACTTTCGGCTTCATCGCCACAAACAAGGCACATCAGGTTGCAGCAGCGTTCGCGCTCGGCCGCGAGCAGATCATCCCCGGCATGTTCCGCGCACTGCTGGCCGACATGAAGATCAGCAAGCGCAAGGCACCGCTGTTCCACTATTACCTGGAGCGGCACATCCATCTCGACGACGAATTGCACGGCCCGCTGTCGCTACGACTGCTGGGCCATCTATGCGGCGACAGCACAGTGAAGCTGCGCGCCGCGACCAAGTCTGGCTGCGCAGCTATCGATGCGCGCATCGCCTTCTGGGATGGCGTACGCGCCGCCCTGCCTACCCAATCGAAGAAACGGAGCACATGATGCAGTGGGAAATCGTCATCGGCCTGGAAGTGCATGCGCAGCTTTCGACCCAATCAAAGATCTTCTGTGGCGCATCGACTGCGTTCGGCGCAGAGCCGAACACGCAGGCCGATGCAGTGAGTCTGGCCTTGCCCGGCGTGCTGCCGGTGCTGAACAAGGGCGCGGTCGAGCGCGCCATCAAATTCGGCCTCGCCACCGGTGCGCACATCGCGCCGCGTTCAGTGTTCGCACGCAAGAACTACTTCTACCCCGACCTGCCCAAGGGCTATCAGATCAGCCAGTTCGAGCTGCCGGTGGTGGGGCAAGGCGCGCTGACCATCCAGGTCGCGCCGCTGTCTGGTAACGCCAAGCCTTATGAGAAGACCGTGCGCATCACGCGCGCGCACCTCGAAGAAGATGCAGGCAAGTCGCTGCACGGCGACTTCCACGGCATGACCGGTATCGACCTGAACCGCGCAGGCACACCGCTGCTGGAGATCGTGTCCGAGCCGGACATGCGTTCCGCCGCCGAAGCCGTGGCTTATGCCAAGGCGCTGCACACGCTGGTGCGCTGGATCGGCATCTGCGACGGCAACATGCAGGAAGGTTCGTTCCGTTGCGACGTGAACGTGTCAGTGCGCAAACCCGGCGAACCGCTGGGCACGCGCCGCGAGATCAAGAACCTGAACTCGTTCAAGTTCATGCAGCAGGCCATCGACTACGAAGTGCAGTGGCAGATCGACACCATAGAGAACGGCGGCGAAGTACAGCAGGCCACCATTCTGTTCAATCCGGACACCGGCGAAACGCGCGCCATGCGCAGCAAGGAAGACGCGCACGACTATCGCTACTTCCCCGATCCCGACCTGTTGCCGTTGGAGATCTCGCCCGAGTGGATCGAGCAGATGCGCGCCACCCTGCCGGAATTGCCGCAGACAAAACAGGCACGCTATGTGAACGAGCTTGGCCTGTCCGCCTATGACGCCAGCATCCTCACTGCGTCATATGAGATGGCCGACTTTTTCGAGACCGTGCTGGCTGCCGTGCCCAAGGATGCCAAGATCTGCGCCAACTGGATCATGGGCGAATTGAACGCACAACTGAACCGCGACGGTCTGGACATGACGCAATGCCCGATCAGCGCACAGCAACTGGGCAGCATGCTGGCGCGCATCGTGGACGGCACCATCTCCAACTCCGGCGCCAAGGAAGTGTTCCGTACCATGTGGGCGGAAGGCGGCGAAGTGGATGCCATCATCGAAGCCAAGGGTCTGAAGCAGGTCTCGGATTCAGGTGCGATCGAGAAGATCGTGGATGAGGTGATGGCGGCGAACGCGGACAAGGTCGCCGAATATCGTTCCGGCAAGGACAAGCTGTTCGGCTTCTTCGTCGGCCAGGCCATGAAAGCCAGCAAGGGCCAGGCCAACCCGGCGCAACTCAACGATATCCTGAAGGCGAAGCTGGCCGGCTAGTCAGCCGCCAAGTTGTAGCGCATCACCCGGTAGAAGCCGCCGAAGCAATATTCCACGTGCGGCTCACCGGCCAGTGATTTGCCCTGCTTGTGCAAGGCCTCATCCAGTTTAGCCGTCACGTCCTCCTGCCAGAATCCTGGCAGGAACGGTTCCAGCGTTCCCAATATCCAGCGCGTAAGCGGAAAACGGTACAGCGGATGATGATGCGGCGTGGCCGCATATTCCGTGACCAGCACCGACCCGCCCGGCTTCAGCACACGCGCCATCTCGTCATACACGTTCTGCCGCGCCTCTATCGGCAATTCATGGAACAGAAAGAACAGGATCAGCTGATCAAACACATCATCGGCATAGGCCAGCGTCTCCGCGTTCATGCGCGATAGATGGATGCGGTGCGCGATGTCCTCGGTCTTACTGCGCGCCAATTCCAGTTGCCCCGTCGCCACGTCGCACAGATGCACTTCGTTGTCGGCGTTGCGGAACAGTGAAGGCGTGAGCTTGCCGTACACGCAAGTGAGTTGCAGCAGACGTGCACCCGAGCGCGCATCAACATGGCGCAGCGTCTTGCGCAGCAGCTTGTCGTATTGCCCGAACAGGATGGCGTTGATGACGGGTTGTTGGTCGAAGAAGCGCAGGCTCTTGTCCCACAGGTAAGCCCACCAGTAATGACGGGCCAAATATTCGGGCACGCCGCCCTTGATGAATCGCTTATAGATCGCCATCAGCTCCCCGAGCGCGGCTTGTGCGGCGCTTTGGCGAACAGCAGGTCATACAACCAGTTCGGCAGTAGTTTCATCAACCGCCCGACCAGCCCCATCTGCCAAGGCACGACTTTGAACGAGCTACCGCGTTCGATCTCGCGCGCGAAGCGGCGTACCGCGTCGTCCACTTCCAGCATGAACGGCATGGGATACGTATTGACGTCGGTCATCGGGGTGCGGATGTAGCCGGGACAGATGGTCACCACCTTCACACCACTACCGTGCATCTCCAGGCGCAGGCTCTCCATGTAGGAAATCAATGCCGCTTTGGAGGCGGAATACGCGCCCGCGCCTGGCAGACCGCGGAAACCCGCCACACTGGCGATGCCGACCAGCCTGCCACTGCCGGCTGCGCGCATCTTTTCAATAAAGGGCTGAAAGGTCTGCACTGCACCCAGCACATTGATATCCATCACATCGCGGAACACATCGCTGTCGTCGGCGTATCGGGTCAGTGTGCCTATGCTCACGCCTGCGTTGGCGATGACGATGTCCGGCACGCCGGCGCGCGCCATGAAGTCATCCGCGGCTACGCTGATTGCAGCGCCATCGCGCACATCCAGCGTGTAGGGAAAGACTTTATCGGGGAATTGCGCGGAGAGTTGTTGCAACAGTTCGCCGCGTCGGGCGAAAGCGGCGACGGTCGCACCGCGCTCAAGATAATGGCGCGCGAGGGCGAGGCCGATGCCGCTCGACGCGCCAGAAATGACTACCTTCATTTGTGCTTGCTGCGTTCCTTGCGGGCGATCTTGATGACTTCGTTCAGCACGCGGATGGTGTCAGCCGGCTCCAGCCCGGTGATGATGTATTTGCCGTCCACGGCGATGGTGGGCGTGCCGCGCACGCCGTAGCTGCGCACCAGCTGGTTGCTGCGTGCGACCTTGCCGGCCAATGTGAACGAGTTGTAGGCCGCGTCGAATTTGGCACGATCCACACCGCGCTTAGCGACGAAATCAGAGATCTTTGCCTGATCGCTCAGATCGGTACCGAACACGTTCCATGCCTGAAACAGATCGTCGTGCAATTTCTCGCGCTCACCCAACGCTTCCAGCGCATAGAAGGTGCGCGCCATCGGCTCCCATGAATCGCGGAAGATGACCGGCACGAATTGCAGGTCTACATCCTTGGGCATGGTCTTTTCCCAGTTGCTGAGCGGGCCGTGCAGATGGAAGCAATGCGAACAGCCGTAGAAGAAGAATTCCAGCACTTCCACTTTGCTGCCGCTGCTGGTCGGCTGTGCCGGTTTCAGCACCTTGTAATCGCGGCCGGCCATCACTTCAGCCTGCACTTGCACCGCACACAACATCAACAAAGCAACGATCAGTTTACGCATGAGAGTCATCTTCTTCCCCTGTGGTTATTGGGCACGCACCGCAGTCGCGGTGATGCCGCTCGTTTTCAGACTGGCGATGGTGGCATTCGCGGCAGCCAAACCGGCGAACGGCCCAAGCCGGACGCGGTGCCACAAACCCTTTTCCGGGAGATTGACACTGACGATACTGGCTTCGAATCCGCCCAGCGCCAGACGCGCCTTAAGTTTCTCCGCATCATCCGCATTCTGGAACGACCCTGCCTGCACCAGATAGGGGGTGGCATCCACCGGCGGTTTGGTCGCAACGGGTTTGGGGGCAGTTGTGGTGGCCGTAGTATCCGACTTGTCCGGCAATACCTTATAGAACTCGAACTGCGGCTGACCCGCAGTGGTTGGCTCGGTCGATTTCGGTTGCGGGACCACGATCTGCGGCACCGGCTTCGGCATCTCTCGCGCCACCGAAGGCTGGTTGAAAGTGGCCGGATTCTTCTTGACCATGTGCCAGGCGACGATACCTGCGATGGAGACACCGATCACCATACCGAT
>JBDRPZ010000076.1:0-4031 GCA_043826585.1 Pseudomonadota bacterium | reverse complement strand
GGCTTGTACGACGGTCTGGCACTGGACGGTAGCAACAGCAACGCCGCGTTGGCCAAACTGCTCGACTTGCCGGTGATCCTGGTGATCGACGCGCGGGGCATGACGCGCGGCATCGCACCGCTGATCCTCGGCTATCAAGCGTTCGACAAGGACATCAATATCGCTGGTGTCATTCTCAACAACTTGGGCGGAAAACGTCACGAATCCAAGCTGCGCGAAGTCATTGAGCACTACACCGATGTGCCAGTGATCGGCGCCATCCAGCATGACGCACGCCTGTCCATCGTCGAGCGTCATCTGGGCCTGATGCCCAGCAACGAATCGCATGTGGCCACTGCCAAGATCAAACAGATCGGGGAAGCCATCGCCGAGCAGGTCGATCTGGACAAGTTGCTGGCGTTGACAAAAAAAGAGCCGTTGACCGTGCCGCACAAAGCGACGGTGAGTGCTTTGCCGTGCGGCGACAAGGTGCGCATCGCCATCGCGCGCGACCGTGCTTTCGGCTTCTACTACGCTGACGACCTCGATGCGTTGGTGGCCGCCGGAGCCGAACTGGTGCCGTTCGATGCCTTGCGCGATGCACATCTGCCCGAGGTGGATGCGCTGTATATCGGCGGCGGTTTCCCCGAGACCTGCGCCGCCGAACTGGAAGCGAACACGACTATGCGCGGGGAGATCAAGCAGGCCATCGCCAACGGCATGCCGGCCTATGCGGAGTGCGGCGGACTGATGTATCTGACGCGCAGCATCGCCTACGAGGGCCGCAGCTTCGACATGGTCGGTGCCATTCCCGGTGATGTGAAGATGCACGCCAAGCCCATCGGTCGCGGCTATGTGCACCTGAAGGAAGATGCAGAACATCCCTGGCCGCGTCCGGATGCGCCGGCCAAACAGATCAAGGCACACGAGTTCCACTATTCGAGTCTGGAGAATCTTCCGCCCGACAGTCGCTTCGCTTACCATGTGGAGCGCGGTTACGGCATCAACGGGGATAGAGACGGCATCATCGTCAACAACCTGTTGGCCTCCTACACGCACCTGCGCACCATCGGCAGTTGCTATTGGGCGACCCGCTTCGTCGGATTCATCCGCCGTTGCAAGGGCGAGGCCCTGAACTCAACATCCATGAAAGAGAAAGCACAATGAACGCAAGCCTGTATCAGGCCGCTATCGCGGCATTCGACCAAGCCAATTCCGAAGACCCCAATCTGGAAGTGTTCGAAGGCAAAACCTATCCCAAGGAACTGTTGTACGCGCAGCGCATGACCGAGATGCAGGAACGCTTTGCGCCGGACGCATCGGAAGCCGTGAAACTGGCTTGCCGTGCGCAGCACATCCAGCGCTGGAAGAGCCCGCGCAGCGACTACCCCATGGACAAGAAGGGTTACATGCTGTGGCGCACCAATCTGTACAAATTCCATGCCGAGACAGCCGGTGCGCTGATGAAGGAAGTGGGCTACGACGACGAGATGATCGCACGCGTGAAGACCATCGTCGGCAAGAAGGACCTCAAGACGAATCCCGAGACGCAGTTGATGGAAGACGTGGTCGACCTGTGCTTCATTGAGCATTACATGCTGCATTTCGCCGAGATGAAACCGGACTACGACGAGGCCAAGTGGATCCTCATCATCAAAAAGACCTGGGACAAGATGTCCGACAGCGCGCATGAGTTCGCACTGGCAGGAAAGATCAAGCTGCCGGAGGCTTTGGTGCCGCTGATCCTGAAGGCGATCCAGTAAATGGATTATTTGCCGGTATTCCAGAAGATCGACGGTCGCCTGTGTCTGGTGGTGGGCGGCGGCGTGGTCGGTGCGCGCAAGGCGGGTGTGCTGCTTGAAGCCGGTGCCCGTGTGCGCGTGGTCGCGCCGGAGATCGATGAAGAGCTGAAAGCGAACGCCAATGTTGAGGCTGTTATCGCGCGTTTCGATGCGTCGCATCTGGAAGGTGTCGCACTGATCATCGCCGCGACCAATGATCGTGCAGTGAACAAGCAGGTGTCCGAGCTGGCGCAGGCACGCAACATCCCGGTCAACGTGGTGGACGATCCCGAGCTGTGCAGCTTCATCATGCCGGCCATCATGGATCGCTCGCCGCTGATGGTGGCGTTTTCCAGCGGCGGTGCATCGCCGGTGCTGACGCGCATGATGCGCGGCAAGCTGGAAACCGTGATCCCGCAGAACTACAGCAACCTCGCCGGTTTCGCCGAGCGTTTCCGCGAAGAAGTGAAGCAGCGCGTGACCAACCCGGCCAAGCGCCGCATCTTCTGGGAGAACGTGTTCGACGGCGTGGTTGCCGAGAAGGTGCTGACCGGCGACGAAGCGACGGCAGAAGCCATGCTGCAACAGATGCTGGCCGACGAGGACAACATCGTGCGCGGCGAGGTGTATCTGGTCGGTGCCGGTCCCGGCGATCCCGATCTGCTCACTTTCCGCGCATTGCGCCTGATGCAGAAGGCCGACGTGGTGGTGTACGACGCACTGGTGTCCAAACCCATCGTCGAGATGACACGCCGCGATGCGGACCGTATCTATGTTGGCAAACGACGTGCCGACCATGCTTTGCCGCAGGAAGAGATCAATCTGCTGCTGGTGCGTCTGGCCAAGGAAGGCAAGCGCGTGCTGCGTCTGAAAGGCGGCGACCCGTTCATCTTCGGTCGCGGCGGCGAGGAGATCGAGACACTGGCAGCCGAAGGTATCCCGTTCCAGGTGGTGCCCGGCATCACGGCGGCGGCAGGTGTTGCATCCTATGCCGGCATCCCGCTGACGCATCGCGATCATGCGCAATCCTGCCTGTTCGTCACCGGCCACCTCAAGGATGGCTCGATGAATCTGGACTGGGAGCAACTGGCCCGTCCGCGCCAGACCGTGGTGGTGTATATGGGCCTGCATGGTCTGGATATCCTGTGTTCGAAACTGATCGAACATGGCATGCCGGACACCACACCCATCGCCATCGTGCAGCACGGCACACAGCCCACGCAGCGCGTGTTCACCGGTACGCTGGCGACGCTGCCCGGCATCGCCGAGCGCGAGAAGCCTGTGGCGCCTACCCTCATCATCGTCGGCGGGGTGGTCACCCTGCGCGAGAAACTGGCGTGGTTCCATCCGCAACAGAACTAGATTCGCTTCGCAGTCCAACTAAAAAACAGGGAGAGAGAAGATGAAGCAGGTGATGAGGAGGGGGTTGTTGTCCGTAGCGTTATTGTGTGTTGCATGGGTTGCGCAAGCAGCCGATGTGAAGCTCAAACCGTTCGTGCTGGCTTCGACCAGTGCCGGTACGGTCGCCGAGAAGACTGTTCAAGTGAAGAGTGCGCTGACTGCCGCCGGATTTACGGTGGTCGGCGAATACGCGCCGTTCCCGACTGCCAACATCATCATCGTCACCAACGATGCGCTGAAGCAGAACGCCGCCGCATCCGAACATGGCGGCTACGGCGCGGTGCAGCGCGTGTCGGTCACTGCCGCAGGCGATCAGGTGCAGGTCAGCTATACCAATCCTGTGTACATGTCCTATGTGTACCGCATGAAGGGCGATCTGGCCGATGTGTCCGCAACTCTGGAGAAGGCACTGGGCCGCGTCGAGGAATACGGTGCCAAGGGAATGACAGAGAAGCAGGCACGCAAGTATCACTATATGTTCGGCATGGAGTATTTCGACGAGCCGAGCCGATTGGAGACCTACGGCAGCTACGAAGAAGCCGTGCAAGCGGTCGATGCCAAGCTGTCCGCCAACAAGAACGGCGTGAGCAAGGTTTACCGTGTCGACGTACCGGGCAAGCAGGAGAGCGTGTTCGGCGTGGCGCTGAAGAGTGACGACAAATACAAGGACGACGCCTTCATCATGTCCGAGATCGATTTTCACGATGTGAAATCGACCGCACATCTGCCCTATGAAGTGCTGGTCTCCGGCAAGAACGTCTATGCGCTGTATGCACGCTTCCGCATCGCCATCAATTTCCCCGACTTGTCCATGATGGGCAAGAACAGCTTCATGAACATCATGCAGTCGCCCGAGGCGATCCGTGCTGC
>JBDRPZ010000075.1:0-5372 GCA_043826585.1 Pseudomonadota bacterium | reverse complement strand
CCGAGATCACTTTCATCGATGGCGATGTGGGCCTGCTTTATTACCGCGGCTATCCGATCGAGCAGCTGGCCGAGAACTCCGATTTCCTTGAGGTCTGTCACCTGCTGCTCAACGGCGAACTGCCGAACGCGGAACAGAAAGCCGAATTCACCCGCAATATCACGCGTCACACCATGGTGCACGACCAACTGGCGCGTTTTCTCAACGGTTTCCGCCGCGATGCACATCCGATGGCGGTGATGGTGGGTGTGGTCGGCGCGCTGTCGGCGTTCTATCACGATTCTCTCGACATCAATAATCCGCAGCATCGCGTGGTGTCGGCGCACCGTCTGTTGGCCAAGGTGCCGACCATTGCGGCGATGGCATACAAATACAACGTGGGCGAACCCTTCGTCTATCCGAAGAACAAGGTCTCCTATGTGGAAAACTTCCTGTACATGATGTTCTCCACGCCGGCGGAAGAATACGTGCCCAATCCCATCCTGGTGCGCGCGCTGGAACGCATCCTGATCCTGCATGCTGACCACGAGCAGAATGCGTCCACTTCCACCGTGCGTCTGGCCGGTTCCAGCGGTGCCAACCCCTTCGCTTGTATCGCTTCGGGCATCGCCGCCTTGTGGGGACCTGCACACGGCGGAGCCAACGAAGCAGCGCTGAAGATGCTGGAAGAGATCGGCGATGTGTCGCGCGTGGCGGAATATGTGCAGGGCGTGAAAGACAAGAAATACCGTCTGATGGGTTTCGGTCACCGTGTCTACAAGAACATGGACCCGCGCGCGGCCGTGATGCGCCAGACCTGTTATGAAGTGTTGAAAGAACTCAAGCTGGAGGATAACAAGCTGTTCGAGCTGGCGATGGAGCTGGAGAAGACCGCGCTGAACGATCCGTACTTCATCGAGCGCAAGCTGTATCCGAATGTGGATTTCTATTCCGGCATTGTATTAAGTGCCATCGGTATCCCGACCAATATGTTCACCGTCATCTTCGCCGTGGCCCGCACCATAGGTTGGGTGTCGCAGTGGAACGAGATGGTGGCAGACGCCGAGCAGAAGATCGGGCGCCCGCGTCAGTTGTACCGCGGTGAAGTACGTCGTGATTTCGTGCCTGTGGAAAAGCGCTGATCGGACAGACCATGACCGCCCCCGAGAGCAGTTACCTGCAAGCGATGCAAGACAGTTCACCGCTGTTCGGCGGCAACAATGTCTTTATCGAAGGTTTGTATGAAGACTACTTGCGCGATCCCGGCAGCGTTCCGCCGGAATGGCGGGAATATTTCACAAGGCTGCAGGCGACCGGGATGCAAGCCGATGTAGCCCATTCGCCGATCCGTCAAGGATTGGCGCTCAGCGCCGCTGCCACATCCCTGCCCTCCGTTTCGCAAACGGATGAGATGCGCAAGCAGGCGTCGGTGCTGCAACTGATCAACGCCTATCGTTTCCTCGGGGTGCGCGCTGCCGACCTTGATCCGCTCGCGCGCCATGTTAAGCCCGAAATCGCCGAGTTGAACCCGTCCTACTACAACCTTTCCGAATCGGACATGA
Organism: Pseudomonadota bacterium; assembly: GCA_043826585.1. Taxonomy (GTDB): domain Bacteria; phylum Pseudomonadota; class Gammaproteobacteria; order Burkholderiales; family Gallionellaceae; genus Sideroxyarcus. The sequence goes on along the minus strand of JBDRPZ010000075.1, from coordinate 3,831 downwards.
ACACCCTGTTCAATACAGGTTCTCTGGTGGGCGGCGCGCGCATGACATTGCGCGACATCCTGCAACGGCTGCGCCGGATCTACTGCGGCAGTGTCGGTTCGGAATACATGTACATCAACAATGTGACGCAGAAGCGCTGGATACAGTCGCGGCTGGAGGGCGAGCAGGGAATGCCGAACTATTCCGCCGAGACCCGCCGCGCCATCCTTTCCCACCTCACCGCCGCCGAGGGGTTGGAGCGTTATCTGCATACCAAATATGTCGGTCAGAAGCGCTTCTCGCTGGAAGGCGGCGAGACGCTGATACCGTTGCTGCATCATCTGCTGCAGCGCGCGGGCAAGCAGGGCGTCAAGGAGTCCGTCATCGGCATGGCGCACCGTGGCCGCCTGAATGTGCTGGTGAATACTTTGGGCAAGCAGCCCAAGAACCTGTTCGCAGAGTTCGAAGGTATCCATCACGAGCATCTGACTTCCGGCGACGTCAAATATCACCAGGGATTCTCGTCCGACATCGACACGCCGGGCGGTCCGATGCACGTCACGCTCGCGTTCAACCCTTCCCATCTTGAGATCGTGAATCCGGTGGTTGAGGGGTCGGTGCGCGCGCGTCAACATCGCCGTAAAGACCTTAAAGGCAAGGAAGTGTTGCCGATCTTGCTGCACGGCGATGCCGCTTTTGCCGGGCAGGGTGTGAACCAGGAAACCTTCAACCTGTCGCAGACGCGCGGCTACAAGACGGGCGGAACGGTGCACATCGTCATCAACAACCAGATCGGTTTCACCACCTCGCTGGCACAGGATGCGCGTTCTTCGCAGTACTGTACCGACGTGGCGAAGATGGTCGAAGCGCCGGTGTTCCATGTTAATGCCAATGATCCGGAAGCGGTGTTGATGGTGACCGAACTGGCCCTGGATTTCCGTCAGCAGTTCAGCAAGGACGTGGTGATCGACATGGTGTGTTTCCGCAAACTGGGACACAACGAGCAGGATGAGCCGCTGGTCACCCAACCTTTCATGTATGGCTATATCAACAAACACCCCGGCATGCGCGCGTTGTACGGACAGAAGCTGGTGGAGTCCGGCGTGATCGAGGCGGGTGAGCCGGAGGAAATGGTTGCCGACTATCGTAATGCGCTGGATGAAGGGCGCAGCCCGATCGCCAAGGTGATACCGGATTATCACTTTGAATACGGCGTCAGCTGGGCCAAATACCGCGGCGATGTTCCATGGAACATCCCGCTCGACACAGGTGTCTCGCTTGAACGCTTGCAACAGTTGGCCGAGCGACTGACGGATGTGCCCGAGGGATTTACCTTGCATTCGCGCGTGCAGAAGATCGTGACCGACCGTGTGGCCATGGGCAAGGGCGAACTGCCGCTTGATTGGGGGATGGCCGAGAACCTGGCCTACGCCACTTTGCTTACCGAAGGTTATGCGGTGCGTCTGTCGGGCGAAGATTGCGAGCGCGGTACCTTCTTCCACCGTCACGCCGTGTGGCATGACCAGAACCGGACGCAATGGGATAAAGGCTATTACACGCCGTTGCAGAACCTTGCACCCGAGCAGTCCGACTTCGTGGTCATCAACTCCATCCTGTCGGAAGCCGCGGTGCTCGGTTACGAGTACGGCTTTGCGACAGCCGAGCCCGAAACTCTGACGCTGTGGGAGGCGCAGTTCGGTGATTTCGCCAATGGTGCGCAGGTGGTCATCGACCAGTTCATCACTTCCGGCGAAGCAAAGTGGGGCAGGTTGAACGGCCTCACCATGTTGTTGCCGCACGGTTACGAGGGGCAAGGACCAGAACACTCGTCCGCCCGCATCGAACGCTATCTGCAACTGTGTGCGGACTACAACATACAAGTGTGCATCCCGTCCAACTCGGCGCAGATATTCCATCTCTTGCGCCGTCAGATGGTGCGACCGACACGCAAGCCGCTGATCGTGTTCACGCCCAAGAGTCTGTTGCGCAGCAAGGATGCCTCCTCGCCGCTGGCGGATTTGACGCACGGCGGTTTCCTGTCAGTGATCCCGGAAGTGGATACCTTGGATGCCGGCAAAGTGCGTCGCATCATCGCCTGTAGCGGCAAGGTGTATTACGACCTGATCAAAGGACGCGCCGAGCGCGGCATCACCGACATGGCGATCATCCGCATCGAGCAGCTCTATCCCTTCCCGCACGATGAATTTGCCGCGCAGGTTGCCGCCTACCCGAACGCAACCGAAGTCGTCTGGTGTCAGGAAGAGCCGGGCAATCAGGGCGCTTGGCATCGTATCCAGCATTACCTGCTGCGCCAGATGCGCAAAGGCATGCGTCTGGATTACGCGCTGAGACCTTCGTCAGCATCGCCGGCTGCCGGCTATCTCGCCATCCATAATGAACAACAGAAAGCTGTGATCGAGGCCGCCTTCCGCCCAGATCTGGACGTCAAGAACAGACCAGGAGTACACCACTATGAGCATCATTGAAGTCAAAGTCCCGCAATTATCCGAGTCCGTCTCCGAAGCGACACTGCTGACCTGGAACAAAAAGGTCGGCGAGCAAGTCAGCGAAGGCGAGAACCTGATCGACATCGAGACCGACAAGGTTGTGCTGGAACTGCCCGCAATCAAGAGCGGTGTGCTGAGCCGCATCCTCAAAGAGAGCGGCTCGCAGGTGGTGAGCGGCGAGGTCATCGCGCAGATCGACTCTGCTGCCAGTGCACCCGTTGCCGCACCACCTGTGGCAGAGGTGAAAGCGGAAGCGGCTACCACCGGAGCGACTGCCGTATCCCCATCCGCCCGCAAATTGGCACATGAGCATGATGTTGATGCCGCGACTTTGAAAGGCAGCGGCAAGCATGGCTTGGTCACCAAAGAAGATGTGTTGAACGCAGTGCAGGCCAAGCCTGCTTCGGCAGCTGCTGCAGCGCCAGTGCCGGCAACTGTTTCCAGTATTGAACGCACCGAACAGCGCGTACCGATGACACGCATCCGTCAGCGCATCGCTGAACGCCTGCTGCAATCGCAGGCAAATGCCGCCATCCTCACCACTTTCAACGAAGTGAACATGCAACCGGTGATGGAGTTGCGCAGCCGCTACAAGGATGCGTTCGAGAAGAAGCACGGTGTGAAACTCGGTTTCTCTTCCTTCTTCGTCAAAGCGGCGGTGCATGCGCTGAAGAAGTTCCCCGTCGTCAATGCATCGGTCGACGGCACGGATGTGCTGTACCACAACTATTTCGACATCGGTGTCGCCATCGGCAGCGAGCGCGGCCTGGTGGTGCCCATCATCCGTGACGCGGATCGAATTTCGTTCGCGGACATCGAGCGCCGCATCGCCGACTTCGCCGCCCGCGCCAAGGACGGCAAGATCGGCATGGAAGAGCTGGCGGGTGGCACCTTCTCTATCACCAACGGCGGCGTGTTCGGCTCGATGTTGTCGACCCCCATCGTCAACCCGCCGCAGAGCGCCATCCTGGGCATGCACGCGATCCAGGATCGTCCCGTGGCCGTAGACGGCCAGGTCGTAATCCGCCCGGTGATGTACGTGGCGCTCACCTACGACCACCGGATTGTCGACGGCCGGGAAGCCGTGCTGTTTCTGCGCACCATCAAGGAGCGCATCGAGAACCCGGCCCCCATGCTGCTGGAAGGATGAAGGTAGAAGGAAGAACGAAGAAAGAAGACAGTCGGGGGATTCGATAGAACGGCATGACTGCATCGTGATTGGCGCCGGCCCCGGGGGGTATGTCGCGGCCATTCGTGCGGCGCAGTTGGGCCTGAACGTGGCCTGCGTCGAAAAGGAAGACGCGCTCGGGGGCACATGCCTCCGGGTCGGATGTATCCCAAGCAA
>JBDRPZ010000074.1:0-2508 GCA_043826585.1 Pseudomonadota bacterium | reverse complement strand
CGTGACCGAGATGTTCAAGGGGCGGGTGGTGAAGACCATCGGCGACGAGATCATGGCGGTCTTTCCTTCCGAACTGAGCGGAGTGCAGGCTGCGTGTGCGATGCAATCCGAAGTCGAGGCCATGGTGCCGCTGGATGATGCGGTGCGGCTGGCGATCCGCATCGGTCTGTATCACGGCCCGGTGCTGATGCAGGAAGGCAACTCCGATGTGTTCGGCGACACCGTCAATGTGGCGGCGAGATTGACCGAGCTGGCCAATGCGGGGCAGATACTTTCGGACGCTTCCACGGTGCAGGCGTTGCCCGCTTTGTTGCGTACCTCCACGCGCAGTCTCGATCTGCTGCCGATCAAGGGAAAGGCTTCCAATATCAAGGTGGTCGAAGTGCTGTGGCAGGAAGGGGATGACGCGACGCTGATGGTGGGGCGTACACACGCACCCGTAGCCTCGTCCGGCGTATTGCGTTTGCAGCACCACGGGCGCGAGGCGGTAGTGGATGCCGCTCACAGCAAGCTGGTGTTGGGGCGTGATGTGCAGGCGGGCTTCGTGGTTGATGACAAACGCGCTTCGCGTTTGCACGCCACCATCGAATTACGGCGCGACAAGTTCGTCTACATCGATCAAAGCTCGAACGGCAGTTACATCACCTTCGCGGGGGAGAACGAGTTGCAGTTGCGGCGGGAAGAGATCGTGCTGCGCGGCAGCGGCAGTATCTGTCTGGGTCATCCGTTCAGCAAAGATGCCGCAGGCGCGATCGATTTTTCCTGCGAAGGCTGCTGATCCTTACTTGTCCTTGCGCGGGTTGCGACGACGCAATCTGCGCGGGGATTCCGAACCCAGATATTCTTTCGCCTGCGCTTCGGCAGTCCGTCTGCTCATGATCTCTGCAAAACCTTTTGCGCGATCGTCCGCGAGATCGGCAAACTGCTTCTGCCTGATCGCTTGCGCTGCGGCCAGTTTGGCTTGCACCTCGGCGGCGGACTGGCGTTCCACCTTGCCTGCGTCCTTGATCTTGGCAAGATGCTTTGCCAGTAGCGCTTTGCGTGCCTGATCCTCTTTTTGTCTGGCTTCTGCCGCCGCTTTGGCGCGGGCGGCTGCTTCCATTTTGGCCAGCTGGGCGGCTTCCGCTTTCTGTTGTGCCAGTTGCAGTTGCTTCTTGCGTTCGGCTGCTGCCAGCAACGCCAGCCGTTTCTTTTCCTGCTCCCGGGCGGCTTCTTGTTCGAGCTTGTTGATATTGGCCAGACGACGTTTCGCCAGATCGATGAACTCGCCTTTGGGGAATTCTTTCAGATAGCGCTCGAAGCCGGCGCGCTGCGTGCTGTCGCTGATCTCGCGCCACAGTTTGATGTCGCGCTGCCGGGAGGCGAAGTCGTCTTCGCCGATCTCTTCTGCGGCCAGGTCGTCTGCCGAAGTGACCAGCGTGGAGTCCGAGATGGCTGGCGAAATGGCGGTCTTGCCGATGGTGCGTTTGAGCGCGCGCATGAATTCGCCGGCATTCTGGAAACGTTCTTCGGGCGTCTTGGCCAGACTTTGCATCACCACCAGGTCCAGTTCCGGAGATACCTTGGGATTGAAGTGCGAAGGCGGTGTCGGTAACTGGTGCATCACTTTGTTCATGATGGTGATGGGGCTGCCGGTGAATGGACGCTCCCCGGTCAGCATCTGATACAGCATGACGCCCGCCGAATAGAGGTCGCTGCGTCCGTCCACATCTTTGCCCATGAACTGCTCTGGCGACATATAAGTCGGGGTGCCCAATACCATGCCCGCCTGGGTGAGGTGGCTGGAATCCATCTTGGCGATGCCGAAGTCGGCGATCTTTACGCTGCCGTTGGCGGTGATCATGATGTTGGCTGGCTTGATGTCGCGGTGAATGACACCGCGCTGGTGCGAGTATTCCAGCGCATCCAGCACTTGCAGCATGATGCGCACACTGTCGGCGATGGGCAGTGTCTCGCCCGCTTCCAGATGGTCTTTGAGTTCGTCACCGTCCACATATTCCATGGCGATATAGGCCAGATCGCCTTCTTCGCCGTAGTCGTAGATGGAGATGATCTTGGGGTGGGAAAGCCGACCGGCGGCCTGTGCCTCGCGGCGAAAACGCGCGAAGGCTTCCTCCATCTCGGACGCATCCACCAGCGATTTCTGGATGGTTTTGACGGCGACGGTGCGCTGGATGAAGGGGTCGAAACCCTCATAGACGATACCCATCGCGCCCTTGCCGAGTTCGCGGCGTAATTCGTATTTACCTAGTTTGTCCGTGGTGGTCATGCGTTTGAATGTGTGGGGTGCGGGTGAGGCGTGTATTTTTGCAGGTGCGATTCTACTACGGCAGGCGGCTGGGGTCGCTCACCCATGGTGGCGATAGTGCGCCTGCAAAGGCGCACTCCGGTTAGACATTGCAGCCCTAAGCCTTTAGACTTGCGGCCTTTTTTACAGGCAAGCACCATGTCCGCAGAACTCGAACAGGCAGCAAAAGAATCCCCGGCAGTGCCGCGCGACCAGATCGG
>JBDRPZ010000073.1:0-27144 GCA_043826585.1 Pseudomonadota bacterium | reverse complement strand
TGACTTCATTACCCAGACGTTCGCCGACGGGGATGAATATCTCCTGCGTTTCGTTACGCGCCTGGTGTTCTTGCGAGTTCAGTTCTTCGAAGCGTGCGATACGCGCTTTGGATTTGGCCTGACGCGCTTTTGGGTTCTGGCGCACCCATTCCAATTCCTGCTTCATCGCTTTTGAATGCGCGTCGAGTTGCTTCTGTTCCTGCGCCAGTCGCTCGCCCTTCTGCTCCAGCCAGCTGGAGTAGTTGCCCTTCCACGGGATGCCGTGGCCACGGTCCAGTTCCAGGATCCATTCGGCGGCGTTGTCGAGGAAGTAGCGATCGTGGGTGACGGCGACCACGGTGCCGGGGAAGCGAACGAGGAACTGTTCCAGCCATTCCACCGATTCTGCATCAAGGTGGTTGGTGGGTTCGTCGAGCAGCAGCATGTCGGGTTTTTCCAGCAGCAGTTTGCACAGCGCCACGCGGCGCTTCTCACCACCGGAGAGGTTCTTGATCACGGCGTCCCACTCCGGCAGGCGCAGCGCGTCGGCGGCGATCTCCATCTGGTGGGTGGCATCGGAACCCGATGCGGCGATGATGTTCTCCAGTCGCGCCTGCTCGGCGGCGAGCGCGTCGAAGTCTGCATCTTCTTCGGCATAGGCGGCGTACACGGCGTCCAGCTTGGATTGCGCGTCCATCACTTCGCCCAAGGCGGATTCGACTTCTTCACGCACGGTCTTGGCTGGATCGAGCACCGGTTCCTGCGGCAGGTAGCCGATCTTGATGCCGGGCAGGTGTTGCACTTCGCCGTCGTACTCTTTGTCCTGCTGCGCCATGATGCGCAACACGGTGGATTTACCCGAGCCGTTCAGACCGAGCAGGCCGATCTTGGCGCCGGGGAAGAAGCTGAGGGAGATGTCTTTGATGATCTGACGCTTGGGGGGAACGATCTTGCTCACGCGGAGCATGGACATTACATATTGACCTTGTGCCATTTGCTTGTGCTTTCTTTGCTTGGTGATGATTCAAAAAGGTGGCGTAGCTTACCGTAAAGCTCCCCGATGTTCACCGAGAAAAACCCTGACGCGCCAATGATTTTCGTTATTATTCGGGTCATTACCGTAACGCAACGTACGTTACGCCACTACGCAACATCGATCAGGGAGTGTATCGATGCAGGAAAAGCCCGGCGCAGGGACGATGGCCGACATCATCGGCGGCAAGAAGCCGACCGTGCAGAGCGAGTTCATCCAGTTCGACAAATTCACCGCTTTGGTGATCGACGACATGGGCGCGATGCGCCATGCGCTGACTTCGCAACTGGAATGGATGGGCATCAATTCGGTGAAGGGTGTCTCCAATGCCGAAGAAGCGCTGCGCCAGCTTGAGATCCGCCAGTTCGACCTGATCCTGTGCGACTACAACCTGAACAAGGCCAGCTCGGGCCAGCACTTCCTCGAATACCTGCGCAACGAAAACATGCTGAGCGCGAAGACCATCTTTGTGATGGTGACTGCCGAGGCGGAATACGCCTATGTGGCGAACGCGGCCGAGTTCGCGCCGGACGATTACATCCTCAAGCCCTGCCCCGAGAAGAAACTGCGCACGCGTCTGGAGCGCCTGTTCGACCGGCGCAACTTTCTGATGCCCGCGCTGACGGCGATGGACGCAAAGGACTATGCGCAGGTGGTGAACGAATGCGACAAGTTGCTGGCGCTGGACAGCATCGACCGCTGGCGGATGGCGGCCCTGCGTCTGAAGGCGGAGGCGCAGCATGCGCTGCACGATGTGGAGAACATGCTGTCCACCTACCGGCAGGCGCTGGCGCTGCACGACAACGTGCCCTGGGTGAAGATCGGTTTCGCGCGGGCGCAGCGCATGTCCGGCGATCTGGAGGGCGCGGCCAAATCAGCGCAGGAGATCATCGACAGTCACCCGAGTTATGTCGCGGCGTATGAACTGCTGGCCGACATCCGCCTGGAGCAGCACGACGAGGAAGGCGCTTACGAGATGGCGACGCGCGCCGCCGAGATATTGCCCACGGCGCGACGCTTCCGCACCACGTCGGAATCGGCCTTCCTGCTGGGCAAGCTGGACGACGCGAAGAAGAACTCGGAAGCGGCGATCAAGCTTTCTACCGGCTCCATCACGGAAAGGCCGGACGACTTCCTGGCGCTGGCGCAGATACAGACCGACCTGGGCGAGCCGCAGGCCGCCATCCACACACTGGAGAAGCTGGCCCGCAAGTATGCGGAGAAGGATGAGTTCGGCATCTCCAAGAACGCCATCCTGGCGCAGGCCTATTTCGACACCGGCGAGGAAGACAAAGCGAAGAAGCTGCTGGAACGTTCGCAGCGCCTCATCACGCCGGACAACAACACCAGCGCGGCGATGAACCGGCTCGGCAAGGCGGCGCTGAAATTGGGCGACGAGATTTTGGGCCTGAAGTTGATGACGCAGGCAGTGCAGGCCAGCGGCAAGGAACGCCACCGCATCGCGCGCCATGTGAGCAAGTCGATGAAAGACACCGGACGGCACGACAAGGTGGGCGATGTGATCGACGCGGGGCAGCGGCAGATACTTGCGCTGGTGGACGAGGCGCACAAACTGATGCGTAGCGCACATTTCGAAGATGCTTTCACCAAGGTGAATGAAGCACTGGCCATCCACGACGAGAACATCGAAGCCCTGCTGGCCGCCGCGCAGTTGCATCTGCTGTGGCTGAAGAAGGATGGCATGGATGAAGAGATAGACGAGCGCGCCAAACAGTATCTGGCGACGCTGGATAAACTCGTGCCGCAGAACGAGAAGGTGATGGCGTTCTACCGCTTTTACGATCAGATATCAGGGGCCTGAGAGGTACATCATGAAGCAAGCGCTATCGACATTAGTGATCCACGACATCAAGAATTCGCTGGCCCTGCTGGAAGCCGATCTGGAACAGCTCAACCATCATCCGGACATGCCGGAAGAAGCGCGCAAGGCTTACCAGCGTTGCAGCGAACTGAAACAGCGGCTGGTCTCTTTCCTCACGCTCTACAAACATGAGCAGTTCGGACTCCAGCCGAATCTGGTGGAAGTCGATCTGAACGAGTTCCTGCAAGACACGCTGGATGTCAGCCCTTCCGCCAGCGGCAAACACGGTCACGCGTTAGAGATGGAAGTGGACGAAGCGCGCATCCGCATCGCGCCCGGTTTGAAACATGGCGGCAGTGCGCAACTGGACGAGTACCTGACCGGCATGGCCATCGAATCGGCGCTGAACAATGCCGTGCGGTATGCCGCCGGGAATGTGCGGGTATGGTTCGAGCAGGATGCGGAAACGGTGACCTTCTTCGTGCAGGACGACGGCCCCGGCCTGGATCATCCCTCGGGCAATGCGCCGTCGACCGGCGTGGGCGTGGCCTTATGCAAGGCGGTGGCGGAGGCGCACGGCGGCGGCGAGGTGTCGCTGGCCGATGCGCCGGACGGCGGTGCCTTGTTCAGGTTGGCGTTGCATACGGTCTAGGGAAGGTCTGATCAAGTCCGAAAGCCATGGTTCGATACATTTTCCGTTCGTCCCGAGTGCCGCGCTTGCGCGGTATATCGAGGGAGCGAACGGAAAATACTCACCACGAACGGACTTGATCAGACCTTCCCTTGCTTCCTGCGCGGGAATGACGGCATCAAGGAAACAACAGATAGACCCCCAGCCCCACCATCACCAGACCGCTCAGCAGTTTGAGCAGTCGCCCTTCCTTTTCCTGCAAGCGTCGCTGGCTGAGCGTGATGACACCGACGGCGAGGATGAGCAGATCGTCCAGCATGTAGGCCAAGTCGTACAACAGCAGGTAGCCGTAGTAACTCGCGCCGTCCAGTTCATTCTGGGTGAGGATGCGCGTGAACAGCGCAGGGAAACCCGAGGTGCACATCAGCTCGACGAACTGCACCAGCACGCCGAGCACGATGGTGGCGACGATGGCGGCGGCGAGGTTCCTGGCTTGCAGGATGCTGCGCATGCGCTGGTAGATGCCGGGCTTGGCCGCTTGCGGGATGGACAGCGACAGCCCGCGACCGAAGGCGAAGAAATCTTTGAGATTGACCGCACCGGCGAACAGCGCGAGCACCGCGATGACGATCTCCGAAATGCGCGACAGACCGACCAGCAGGAACAGGTTGAGCCAGGCGGCGAGGAACAGAAAGTAGGCGATGCCCTGCACCGCGACGAAGGTGCCCGCCACAGCGAACATGCGCTTGCGGTCGTTGAGCGGTGCGAGCAGCGACAGCATCAGCAACAGCACCCACATCGAACAGGGATTGAAACCGTCCAGCAGGCCCAGCGTGAGCGTGAACAGCGGCAGGCCGATCTGCTCCAGCGTCAGCTCATGGCCGAACAATGCCACGCTGAACTCGCGACTGTGATGTTTCGCCAGCGTGTCGCGGATGAGGCGGTCGGTGCCGCTCTCTGCCGAATAGCCGACGATGACTTGTTCGCCGATATAGAAGGTCGGCACACGCACCGGGCCACGGTCGGCGGCGATCTGCTGCAGGCGTTGCCTGGCAGCCGCTTCCTTGCCCACATCGCGCACGACGATGCGCAAGTCCGGCTGCTCCTGCTGCAACTGCGCGAGGAACACTTGCGCCTTGGCGCAATGCGGACAACCCTCGTGCACGAAGGCTTCGATGTCTGCCGTCTGTGCAACTTCCGCCGTCTCGCCCGCAACTGGCAGCAACAACGCCAGCGCCAGCAGCACCTGCGTGAACCTGTTCGTTTTCACAACCATCCTCATCCTGCACCTATCCAGTTGATTGTATGTATTACTGCGCCCGGCCACTTCTCCGGCAACCGGATGCTACGCCATCTGTTCGGCGAGCATGTTCGACAGCGCATCCCGACAACTGGCCATCTATGTATATAGGCCTGTATATAGGCCAAATTCCCTGTTGCAATCATAAAGTTATAGGAGAAGAATATATGCCCCACCGCACGCATGTCACTTGCGTGCAGCGCTTTTTATGACAGTGGCCTTTGTAACAAGGAGTGCGTCATGAACATGCAAGAGATACACCATATCGCCAAGGCATGCGGCATCAAACCCGACCATATGTACAAGATCGAATTGATCCGCACGATTCAGCGCGCCGAAGGCAATTTCGACTGTTTCGCCACGGCCAGGAATGGCCAGTGCGACCAGTTGAATTGCCGCTGGCGGGAGGATTGTTTCACAGCAGCAACCCGCAACTAAGAAAGGAGAACATCATGAACCTGATCAAATGGGACCCCTTCAAAGAGCTGGAAGATGTGTCCAATCGCCTGAACCGTCTATTCGGACGTACCAGCAGTACCGAGGAATCCGACCAGAACATGCTGGCTGTCGCCGACTGGTCGCCCTCTGTCGATATCAGCGAAACGGACGATGCGTATCTGATCAAGGGCGAGATCCCCGGCGTGAAGAAAGAAGACGTCAAGGTCTCCGTGCAGGACGGCATGCTCACCATACAGGGCGAGCGCAAGATGGAGAAGGAAGAGAAGAGCAAGAAGTTCCACCGCGTGGAATGTTCATACGGCAACTTCGTGCGCAGCTTCCGCATGCCCGAAGACGCCGACGAGAACAGTGTGAAGGCCGAGTTCAAGGACGGCATTCTAAACGTCACCCTCCCCAAGTCCGCGAAGGCGAAGAGCAAAGCGATCAACGTCGCGGTGTCTTGATCCGATCAACGGCCTCCGCCTGTCGGCTGGAGGCCGCATTCACTAAAGGAGATCGTCATGTCCAAGCATCCACCCGGTTTCAAACTCGTCCGTCGCGACCAGCTCATGCAGGAAGCGGTGCACGACAGTTATCAGAGCAAAGGAAAACCCGCCGAACCGGCACGCTGCCCGGATTGCGGGGTCGTGTTCCATGGCGGGCGTTGGCAATGGATGGACGCCCCCGCAGGCGCACATGAGGTCGTGTGCCCGGCATGCCAGCGCATACGCGATGAATACCCCGCCGGTTACCTTGCCTTGAGCGGTGATTTTCTGGCGGCGAACGAGGCGGAGATCCGCCAGCTCATCAGCCACCACGAAGACAAAGAAAAGGCCGAACATCCTTTGAATCGTGTCATGGACATAGAGGACACCGCCGACGGATTGATGGTGACCACCACCGACATGCATCTGGCGCGCGGCATAGGCGAGGCGCTGCATCATGCCTATCAGGGCGAGCTGGAGTACCACTACAACCCCGACCAGAACCTGTTGCGGGTGAGCTGGTCGCGCTGATCGCACCGCGCACGTACAGGGATAACGTGCGGGAAAGGAGTGAGCCATGTACCAACGTATTCTGGTTCCAGTCGACGGCAGTTCGACTTCGCAGCGCGCATTGCAGGAAGCGCTACAGCAGGGCGACAACGCCACGCAAGTGCGCCTGCTGCATGTGGTGCAGAATTACGTCACGCTGACCGAAGGCTATGAGTTCATCGACTACGAGGAACTGCACAAGGCCGCGCGCACCGCCGGCGAACATATCCTGGCGGACGCGGCGGAACAGGTGCAGCAAGCGGGACGGACGGCCGAGACCACGATACGCGACACAGGCGGCGAGCGCATCGCCAGCGTGATCGAGGATGAAGCACAAAGCTGGCAGGCCGATCTGATCGTGATCGGTACCCACGGCCGCACCGGGCTCAACCGTCTGTTGCTGGGCAGCGTGGCGGAAGGCGTGGTGCGCGTATCGACGATGCCGGTGTTGCTGATCCGCGCCGAATAAAAACTCAAGAACCTTGCTTGTCCACGAAAGACACGAAAATCACGAACAATGCAAAAACAAACCTGATTGTGTTGTTGTTAATTTCGTGTCGTTCGTGTCGTTCGTGGATGAAATGATTTTGCAGTCTAAAGGCTCAGGCCAGCAACACGGCCAGCAGGCCGGTGATGTACACGCCGTCGAAAGTGCCTGCACCGCCGATAGACACAATGGGCGAACCCAGTTTGCGCACGTCGCCCAGCCGCAACAGATCAGCCCCGATCAGTACCCCCAGCGTGCCGCCGATGTAAGCCAGCGGTGCGCGTTGCAGCGGGTCCAGCAATGTGGCGATGATGACGGCGGCCAGCGGCGCGATAAGGGTGGGCATGCCGATGCCGATACCCGGGATGGGACCGCTGATCCGATACACCACGAAACTGACCACGGCCACCGCCGAGGCGATCTGCAGCAGGCTGAGCGGGCTGTGGACGAACAGGTAGAACGAGAATGCCAGCGGCACCACCGCACCGCCGACGTTGATGGTGACGATGACACGGTCGGTGACCGGCGGCAGTTTGATGAACATCATGCGCGCCAGCATCGGCGGAATGCGCGGCGTACCTTCGATATCGCTCTTGAGACTGAACAGCGGCAGGTTGAGCAGACTGCCGACCAGCGTGGTGATCAGCAGCAGATAGGCCGAATCGGCCGACAGTCCCAGTTTATCGAAGGCGATGGTGATCAGCCCGAACTGGACGATGACGACCAGAAAGGTCAGCGCCAGAAAGAACAACAGCATGCGCAATGGTGAAAAAGGCATCGTGTCTCCTTGCGACTAAGGATCGCGCCGTGGTGTCGCCCCCTGCCCTCGCGCCCCGCACCAGAGGACAGCTCGTACCGAGCGACGTCTAATCGTCTTTCTTGTGATGCTCCGATTGCTGGCAAGCGTGATGGAAAGCCAGCAGCGTCTGCTGGGCGTGGCCCAGCACACTGCCTTGCGGATAGTTGCCTTCTTCATCCGCCACACCGGCGGGTATGCCGGTGAGCAACTCGATGCCTTCGCTCACATGCTCGGCCGTGTAGATATGGAACAAGCCCTGATCGACCGCGTCGATCACTTTGCGTGACAGCATGAGGTGGCGTTTGTTGCGGTGCGGGATCAACACACCCTGGCTACCGTCCAGCCCCGCCGAGACACAGACCTGAAAGTAACCTTCTATCTTTTCGTTGAGCCCGCCCACCGGCAACACTTCGCCGTGCTGGTTGACTGCGCCGGTGACGGCGATGCCTTGCTTGATCGGCAGACCGGACAGTGAGGACAGCAAGGTGTACAGCTCGGCGCAGGAGGCAGAGTCGCCTTCCACGCCGTTGTATTCCTGCTCGAACACGATGGAGGCATTGAAGTTGAGCGGCGCGTTATGCGCGAACAGCGCGGAAAGATAGTTCTGCAGGATGAACACACCCTTGTCGTGGATGGGGCCGGACAGTTCCACTTCGCGTTCGATGTTGAGCAGGCCGTCTTCACCGGCGAAGGTGCGCGCGGTGAGCCGCACCGGGAAGCCGAATCGGTATTCGCCCAGATCGATCTGGGTCAGCGCGTTCATCTGCCCGACCTTGGCACCGTGCACATCGACCAGCAGATCGCCCTCGGCGAAGGCTTCGTGCATGCGCTGCTCGGGATAGTCGTGGCGCTTGATGCGCGCGGCCAGTGCGGCATCGACATCGGCCGCTTCGACCAGCCGCCCGCTGCGCGCGGAACACATCAAGGCACTTTCCACCACCAGCGCTTCGATGCGCGCGAAGTTCGCACTCTGGCGCGACTGGTCATCCACCGCGCGGTGCGCATCTTCCAGCAGACGCGCCACCGCGGAAGCGGCGAAGTGCGGCAGGCCGCGCTGCTTGCAGGCATCGGCGACGAACACCGCCGTGGCGTGGCGTGTCTCGGCGCTGGCATAGAAGCTTGCGGAGAAATCCACCTTGACCTGGAAGTGGCGCGCGAACTCGGGATCGTTGTCTTGCAGTTCGTAATACTGCTCGCGCGAACCGATGAGGATGATCTTGATATCTACATCCACCGCTTCGGGTTCCAGCGAGACGGTGGCGATGGGTGTGAAGGTCGTGCCCGGTTCTTCTATCTTCAAACGACTACTGCGCAACAGTCGGCGCAGCTTTTCCCATACCAGGCCGTCCACCAGCAGGTCGCGCAGATGCAGCAAGAGGAAGCCGCCGTGTGCTTTGTGCAGGCTGCCGGCACGGATGCGCGAGAAGTCGGTCATCAACACGTCGTTCTCGGACTGATATTCGATACTGCCGAACAGCACGCGGTGCATGGGATTGTCTTCGACGATCACCGGCGCGCCGGTGAGGCCGTCGTTGTCCACCACCAGATTGACGCGGTAGCGCGACACCACTTTGGTGAGCGCTTCAACGCGGATGTCGTCATCGCTGGCCAGCGGCTCGAACAGTTCCAGCCTGTCCAGCACGTCGCGCGAGACTTGATCCAGATAGGTGCCGAGCTTGACCGAGTCTTTGATCTGTTTCTTCAGCGCGGTGCGTATCTCCTGCAGTTCGTGATCCAACAGCGGCTTCACCAGCTGTCGCCGCAAGGCAGCCAGAGCGTCGTCTTTCTTGCGGCCCATGGCGAGGATCTTGTCAAAGTACAGACTGATCTCGGCGCGCAGTTCCAGTTCTGCCTGATCGATCTTGGCGCGCGTTTCCTTGGGCAGCGCCAGCATCTCTTCTTCGGTCAGCGTCTTCCCTTTGGCATTGCGATAGGTGAACACCATGTGCCCGTTCTCGCGGTGCAGGGTGAAGTTGCGCTGCTCGGCAGAGGCGTCCAGTGCGCCGTATTCCTTGGCTTCTTCCGTTTTGTATTCGCTCTCGATGCGCTCGTTCTCGGTCTTGAAGTCCTGCCCGTTCAGACGGAGCGGGATCTCTTTGATCAGCGTCTTCACCAGTTGCACCATCATCTGGCGCAGTTGCCGCCCCTGCCCGGCGGGCAAACGCAAGGCGAGCGGATGCTCGGGTACATCGAAGTTGTGCAGATAGCACAGGTCGGGGGGCACCGGGCGGGTGGCGGCGATCTTCTCCATCGCGCCCTTGAGCAAAGAGGCGCGACCACTGCCGACCTCGCCCAGCACGAACAGGTTGTAGTCCGGCTGCTCCATCTGCAAGCCGAATTGCGCGGCCATCTCGGCGCGCTCTTGGCCGATCCACGGCAAAGGCAGATCGAGCAACTCGGTGGTGTCTTTGAAACCGAGTGAATCGGGCTGGATGGTGAGTCGGAGTTCGGCGGGTGTCAGGCTGGGTGTCGGCATATTTTTTTCTCAATCGAGCAAGGATTCTGCGGGATGGTATTCCATGCCAAAGGCTTCGGCGACTTTGCGGTGGGTGACTTTGCCCGCGATGATGTTCAGTCCGTTAAGCAGGGCCGGCGATTGTTTCAACGCTTCGCGGTAGCCCTTGTTCGCCAGTTGCAGCAGGTAAGGCAAGGTGGCGTTGGTCAGCGCCAAGGTGGAGGTCACCGGCACGCCGCCGGGCATGTTGGCCACGGCGTAGTGCACCACACCGTTCACGATATAGGTCGGCTCCTCGTGCGTGGTCGGCCGCGTGGTCTCTATGCAGCCGCCCTGATCGACGGCGACATCGACGATCACCGCACCCTTGCGCATCAGTTTGAGGTCGTCCATACGGATCAGCTTGGGTGCGATGGCACCGGGGATCAGCACCGCGCCGATGACCAGATCGGCATCGGCGATCTGCGCCAGGATCTGATGACGGTCGGAGAACAGCAACTGCACATTGGCAGGCATGACGTCGCTCAGGTAACGCAGGCGTTGCAGCGACACATCGAGGATGACCACGTTCGCCCCCATGCCCGCCGCGATTCTGGCGGCATTGACGCCGACCACACCCGCGCCGAGCACGACCACTTTGGCAGGTGTGACACCGGGCACGCCACCCAGCAGGATGCCGCGACCACCGTGCAGTTTCTCCAGATACTTGGCGCCTTCCTGCGCCGCCATGCACCCCGCCACTTCCGACATCGGCGTCAGCAAGGGGAGTTCTCGCGAGGGCAGTTCCACGGTCTCGTAGGCGATGCAGATAGCACCTGATGCGAGGTGCGCCTGGGTCAGACGTTCGCTGGCTGCGAAATGGAAATAGGTGAAGATGATCTGACCGGGGCGGATGCGCTTCCATTCCACTTCGATCGGTTCTTTCACCTTCACGATCAGCTCTGTCGCTGCCCACACTGCATCGGCATCGGCTGCGATCTTGGCACCTGCTGCCTGATAGGCTGCATCGTCGAAACCGCTGCCATTCCCTGCGCCGGTTTCCACCAGCACGCTGTGTCCTGCTGCGACCAGAGCCGCGACGCCGGCGGGTACCAGCGACACGCGGCTCTCATTCGTCTTGATCTCTTTGGGTACGCCGACTCTCATCTATCAACTCCTGCACTGCGTAATTTAACTTCTCTACGCCACCTCGCGGGTATCGAAGTGAGTTTAACAAAATGGCTACTGCTTGCCGCCGTCTGTTCCGGAGGATTCCTGCAGGCGGTCGACTTTTTGTGCTTCGGCGGCAAGTTCGCCGCGGTATTTCTCCAGCTTGGCGTGAAAATCTTCCGCTTCGCCATACTCCAGGAAGCGCGCATAACGCGCATGTGCGCCGCGTATCTTGCGTGCATGTTTGATCGGGCAGAAGTACTGTTCGGTGCGCGCCGTGATCTCGCTGGCATAGGCGAGCAGGCCCACCGCATAGGAGCAGTACAGGCAGTGCGCTTTCTCGATGATATTCAGATAGGCGAGATGCTGATGGTCCAGCACGAAGTAGTCGCCGCGCCGCACGCGGCCGATGCCGTATACGGGAAAGCAGATGTGCTGGTAGAGCGTGACGCACAGATCGAACACCAGCATCGAGATGCCCATGCCGTAGATGACCGGCATGGTGAGGTAGTTCTGCGGTCGCACGCCAAGGAACCAGCGAAACAGGTTCTGCCTGATGCGCTGGTGGGTCTCCCTGATGGTTTGCTCGAACACGACGCGGCGGCCTTCGATCTGGTAGCGCAGACGATCACCTTGATCCTTGAGTGCCTCGTTCAATTCGTCTTCTAGCGCGGTGATCTGCAGGAGGAGCTGACGTACCCGGTTGTTCATGGCGACCTTTCGAAAGCACGGATGAAAGTGTCATCCGCGGCACGGCCATGATGGTGAGGGACTGCCCCTCTCCGGTGAGCGGCACGAAGCGCACCGATTGAATGTTCTTGCGGTGCAAGTGTACCGCCGGGAGCAAGGTTCGATTCAGCAGATTCATCCCTTGCGTTTGATGGCGATGCCGACCAGCTCGATGGTCACGCCCAGCGCCAGCAGCCATACCCCCTCCCGACTTTCGGGTGCCGAATACATCATCACTGTGCCCAGCAGCATCAACGCGACTGCAACAGGACGACGGATATGGGTTTTTCTCAGCATGATGGTTCCTCCTGTCAGGCCTTATGCCAGCAATGGCTGACGGCTTGTGCCGACGCTTCCAGCATGGCGCGCGGCACGGCATCCGTCAACGCCAGGTGCTCTCGCCCCTCAGCGTTCGCAAGCAGCGCCCATATGATGCGCCAGAAAATCGCGCAGCGCGCCGACCCAGTCCTCGCGCATGAAGATGAATCCATCGTTGTGCCCCCCCGCCAGATCGAGGAAGGTCTTGGGCTCGCGGGCTGCGGCGAACAGCGCCTGCCCGTGCGCGTAGGGGATGATCTCGTCCTGCGGGCTGTGGGCGACCAGCAACGGGACGTGCGCCTGCTGCACAGAAGCGCGCGTGTCGTAGCGGATGCGCGCCAGCCAGCGCACTGGCAGCCAGGGATAGAGTTGCTGCCCGAGATCAAGGACTGAGATGAAGCTGGAGGCGAGCACCAGCGCGGCCGGTTGATGCTGGGCGGCTAGCTGGGCGGCGACCGCACCGCCCAGCGATTCGCCGAACAATGCGATGCGACAGGCAGGTTCATGCTTGTTCTGCGTGAGGTATGCCCATGCCGCTTCGGCATCGAGATAAGTGCCCTGTTCGGAAGCTGTGCCGCTGCTGTTGCCGTAGCCGCGGTAGTCGAAGATGAGGGTGTTGTAGCTGAGACGGTGGAACATCGCCACATAGTCGAGACGATGCGAGATGTTGCCCGCGTTGCCATGCGTGAACAGCACCGTGCCGCGCGGCTTTTCGGCCGGCACATACCAGCCGTGCAGTTCGACGCCGTCGGCGGCCCTCAGCTGCACTTCCTCGAAAGGCAAGCCGATCTGCGCTGGCGTGGCGGAAAGCGCTCTATCCATCTGCGGATAGAACACCAGTTGCGATTGGAAAAGGAACAGCAGCAGCGCAAGGCCGACATAGACCGCGAGCAAAATCCCCAGCACATGCCACATCAGTCGCATCGCTCCTCCATGGATCGCTCCGTCAAGCGATACGCTCGCCCACCTGTGCCACTGCATACCACGCGTTCAATTCCGTGGCCGTGCGGCCCTTGCCCCACGCCGCCACGTCTGCTTCCGCGATGGGCGCATACGGGCCGTGTTTCACTTCGAAGATGACCGCGCCGACATCGCGCGACAACACGGCATGCCATCCGCCGGCGGGGATCTCGAGCACGCTGGTGTCCTCGCCCAGTTCGGCTCGCTCGGTGACAGTACCTGCATCATCGAACAGCAGCACGGTGAAGCGGCCTTTCAGCGCGGTCAGTATCTCCCAAGTGTGCGGGTGGCGATGCGGCATGATGAGGGTGTCCGGTTCCATGGCGATGGCCAGGCGCTGGATAGGATCGTTCAGGTCGGTATGCAGGTTGCTGTTCATGCGCAGGCGCGGCGAGCGTTGCGCTTGTTGGCCGAGGTCGGCCAGATCGTTGCTTGTGAGACTTTTCAAGGTTCGCTCCTGTTGGTGATGGCACATTCTACCGAAACCCTTCACCACAGTAGGCTTTGCTTTGAGGCTGGCGCTTCTGCCTATAGAATCCAGACATGATCCTGAACCTGCGCCCTTTCCTGCTCTTTGCCCTCGCCGCTCTGGCATTCGGACCGGCCCGGGCACAGGAAGAAGCGGCGCATGCAGAGTTCGTCTATGAGATCGACCCTTATTACACCAATGCGGGTTACAACGTTCCGCTCACTGACAAGCCCATCCCCACCATAGAATCCGGCAGCGAAGCGGTGATCTATCGCGAACTGATCAAGGACTCGGTCGTACCGCGTTATATGACTGTGGAAGCCAGCCTGTATCCGATGCCGATACTGGGCACCTGGCTGAAGACCCATCATCCCGGTTTTTACGACAGCGCAGCGATAGGCAAGAATTTCAACATCATCGAGTCGCTGACCGCCGGCTTTCAGGAGCCGTGGGCGGTGTCGCTGTTCTTCGGTAACGTGGCCAAGCTGAAGCGTCCCGGCGAAAAACGTATCGGCAACAACTACGGCTACACCGGCTATCTGTTCAGCATGGGCGAGAAGCACATCAAGAACAACATGATGGTCGAGGATCACTGGTTCGAACTGGAATGGAAGATCAAGGGCCAGCTCGATTACACCGACAAGAAACTTTCCTGGAGCTTCCGTGGCGGCGCCAAATTCCACAACAACGTCGAAGTGAACGACGTGTATTACGTCGCCCTGTCGCGCAGCAACACCGAACTGCATTCACCCGGCCTCGACTGGCTGGACAACACCACCGCCGAGTTCCGCGTGCACTTCCTGCAGCAGACCGGCAAGCTGGTGCGCACGGAGTTGATCGCGGGCAAGAAGCTGCCGCTGCCTGACAAAGGCTACACCCCGACTCTCAGCGCCGGTTTTATCTGGACCAGCCCGGAAGAATATGCCGGCAGTCTGCGCAGTATCGAAAATAACACGCTGACCTTCGTGATCCGTCCTTCCATCGAATTCTGAAAGTACCCCCCATGTGCGGTCTCTGCGGCGAACTACGCTTCGATAAACAAACACCTGACCACGCGCGACTGATGCGCATGACCGACGCGCTGATCAAGCGCGGGCCGGACGCTTCCGGCATGTATGCCGACGGCCCGCTCGCCTTCGGCCATAGGCGCCTGTCCATCATCGACCTGTCCGACCGTTCGCGTCAGCCGATGGTGGATGAGACGCTGCATCTGACGCTGGTGTTCAACGGCACCATCTACAACTACCGCGAGTTGCGCGAAGAGCTGCAGGAGATGGGCTACGACTTCTTCTCCGACGGCGACAGCGAAGTCATCCTCAAGGCCTATCACGTATGGGGTGAACATTGCGTGTCGCACTTCTACGGCATGTTCGCCTTCGCCATCTGGAACCAGCGCGAGCACACGCTGTTCATGGCACGCGACCGCTTCGGCATCAAGCCTTTGTATTACGCGCTGGACGGCGCATCGCTGCGCTTCGCCTCCAGCACGCAAGCGCTGCTGGCGGGCGGCGGCATCGACACCAGCATAGACCCGATAGCGTTACACCATCACCTCACGCTGCATTCTTCCGTCCCCGCACCGCGCACCCTGCTCAACGGCATCCGCAAACTGCCGCCGGCGCACTGGATGCGCATCTCGGCGAAGGGCGACATCGAACTCAAGCGTTACTGGGAACTGGATGCGACGCGTCCCGATGTGGGACTGAGCGAACAGGACTGGCTCAACGCCACGCGCCATGTGTTCAAAAAAGTAGTGGAACGTCACCGCTTGGCAGCGGATGTGCCGGTGGGCGTGCTGCTCTCGGGCGGACTCGATTCGAGTTTGATCGTCGCCCTGCTCGCCGACCACGTGCCCGACCTGCGCACCTTCTCCATCGGCTTCGAGGACATCGGCGGCGATGCGGAGAAAGGCGACGAGTTCGAATATTCCGATCAAGTGGTAGCTCGCTACCACACGCAACATCACAAGATGCTCATCCCCAACAGCGAAGTGTTGAAGCGCCTGCCGGAAGCCGTGCAAAGCATGTCCGAACCGATGGTGAGCCCGGACAACATCGCCTTCTATCTGTTGGCGGAACAGGTATCGAAAGATGTGAAAGTGGTGCTGGCCGGACAGGGCGCGGACGAAGTTTTCGGCGGTTACTTCTGGTACCCCAAGATGGATGCGGAGGAAGGCGATGCGCTGGACAAGTTTCGCAACAACTACTTCGACCGCGACCACGCCGAGTATCTGGAAACGGTGAACGAGGCGTATCACACGGAGGATGTCACCAGCGAACTGGTCGCCAAAGAATTGGCGAAACCGCATGCCGACGAATTCCTCGACCAAGTGTTGCGCTTCGACGTGAGCACGCTGGTGGTGGACGATCCGGTGAAACGCATGGACAACCAGAGCATGGCTTGGGGACTGGAAGCGCGCGTGCCCTTCCTCGACAACGAGCTGGTCGAACTCGCCGCCAAGATGCCGCCCTCGCTACGCCTGAAAGAAGGCGGCAAATTCCCCCTCAAAGCCATCGCGCGCGGCCTCATCCCCGACAGCGTCATCGACCGCCCCAAAGGCTACTTCCCCGTCCCCGCATTGAAATACGTGCGCGGCGAATTCCTGCAATTCATGCGCGAGATATTACTGTCGGATGCCTGCCAGAAGCGTGGCTTGTTCAACCTATCCTACGTGGAGAAGCTACTCGCAGAGCCCGAGTCACACTTCACGCGATTGAACGGTAGCAAGTTGTGGCATCTGGCGTTGCTGGAGTATTGGCTGCAGTTGAACATCGATAACGCCAAACAATAACTCTCACTGCGCAGGCCTGTATATTTTCGGAAAATATACAGGCCAAATTTCTGGCTGTGGCTGTAAGCAGTGTTGGGCCAGGATACGTTCCAGCATCGATGTTCGTGTGGCTAAGACAATTCGATGTCTGACCCGTTTTACTGTAAGGAGAACTCGATGAGACCGGTATGCGTTATCACTATTTGTTGTCTGCTCGCTGCTTGCGCTACGACAGCGAAGGCAGAACCAGATCTCGCGAAGCAGCTAGCTCGGTGCGCCGTGGTTGCAGACAGCTTGATCGATTCAGACACTGACTATAAGCGATGGAGGAGAAATTTTATGGGGGCGGGCGGGAAGCTTGTGTCCGGCGGTCCCTTCCTGCAATTGATGATGAACGAACCATTGCCCTCGGCGTCGACTGAAAACCAGAGAACCGCATTGAAAGAGGAAGTTGAGCGTTGCAAGATGCTTATGCTCAATAACATGGACAAGTTTGGTGGCTCAAAGGGGCGATAAAGGGTAGCAAGAACGCTGTTTCAGCGCATTGTCAGATTCGCCCGCGCATTGCCGCCGATCTGCTTAGCAGGAGGCAGTAATCTCAGGGCAGAAAGCAGCTACCGCGCCCCCATTAGCTATACGTCAGCCCTGAAACACCAGCACAAGGAATAAATTGAAAATGATACGAGTGATATTGATGTTGACCGCCACGTGCACGCTACTTGGATGTAGCAACAAGGCGATTTATGACAATGTACAGCTACATAATCGACAGCAGTGTCTGAAGCTTCCGCCATCACAGTATGATGCCTGCATGGAAGGCACAAGAAAATCCTTCGATGAATACGAGAGGGCGCGCAATGAAACTCTTGAGTAAATGAGCCCGCGTAGGGTGCAATAAACGCAGTGCACACCGGATGTCTTGATTTCTCCCTTATAGCGCCTGCCGATTTTCAACCGCCTTACACAAGGGCATTTTCTCCGACAGGCCGCCGGTCTGGATGGTGGTGATCAAGGCGCAACTGTCGTAGCCGTTATTGCGCAATCGCTGTTCGATACCGACCAAGTCCGGCATCGCTAGCGAGGGCTGCCGGGACAGTATCCAGGCGTAGTCGCGGTCGGGATGGCCGACCACGGCGTAGCGATAATCGGATGCGAGATCGATCACCCAGTAGTCCCCGCCCAGCAGGTAGAGCCAGCCGAACAGTTTGACGAAGGTCACTTCGAGTTTGGCGCGACTGGCCTCTTCGACCACCCTCGCCCGCCCCTGCGCCACCGAGCGTTCGCCGTTCTCTGTGCGGCAACTGTTGGTGACGGCGATGTCTTCTCCGGCTTGCGCGTATTCGGCCATGGCATCACCCACGCATTGCCGCTGGAAATATTGCGGGATGCTGGCGATCTCGTACCATTTGCCGAGGTAGCGCTGCAGGTCGACCTCGGGGACGGTCTGCAAGGGTTGTGCGGCGGCTGTCGATTGCCACAGCAACATGGCAGCGGTCAGGCAAGTTGTAAGCAGTTTCGATCTCATATCACGCCCCTAATATTTTCACCGCCAACAAAAAAGCCGCACCGGAAGATCGGGGCGGCTTTTTTGGCTACGTTACAGAATTACTCCACGACGTGATCGATCTTCAGTTTCACGTTCTTGGTGCCCGGCTTGATGGTGATGCTGAAGCCTTCGGCATCGCCCGACTGCGGCATGGCTGTGCCCGACTTGGAGATGCGGCCCACCACGACGACTTCGTCGAAGTTGGAGAGTTTCATCTGCGGCGCCATGGCCATGCTGTCGTCCAGTTCGAAGTCCAGCGGCAGATCGGCCACGCGCATGCGCACGATGGCGAGCGGCATCTTGGGACCCTGGGCGGCACGGGCCAGCACGAACAGGGTGTCATCCGGGCTGTATTTGCCTTTGAGCTTGGGATCGAGCGTAACGCGGCCGGTGATGCGTTCTTTTCCGGGGGCGGCGCTTGCCATCTGCTCAGGCGGTGCGATCTGTTCCAGCGACGGTGCCACCTTGCCACCGCTCTTCATGTGCGACAACAACTGGCGTGCTTCGCTGATGCCACCCTGGATCGCCATGGCATCTTCACCACCCGGCGGCAATTGCTTGAGCAGTTTTTCCCAGTGCTTGATGGCGGCAGCGAAGTCGCCGCGCTCCATGGCGGCAGAGCCGGCCAGTGCCAGCGCCTTCATGTGGTTCGGGTCGAGTGCCAATGCTTTGTTGATGTACTCGGTCGGCTTGCCGCGCAGGGTCTGGCCGATGGCCATCGCTTTTGCATCGGCATAGTCTGCCCATACCCAGGCTTCGTCACCGATCAGCTTGGTGAGTTTTTCGTACATCTTCACGGCATCGGAGAAACGATCCATGTCCATATAACTGCGCGCCAGCATCACCAGTGCTTCGCCGTCCTGATCGTTGGCTTGCACTCTCTTTTCCAGTGCGCTGATGCCGCTCTCTGTGCGCATCGTTCCGCCCATGCCCTCCATGCTTGCATGCGGGTTGGCCTGCGACATGGCATCGGACTCGCCCTTGAGCATGACATTGGGTTCGCCCACGATGAAGTAGACACCGAACGACATGATGGGCAGCAATACCGCCAGCACGATGGCCAGTATCTTGTAGTTGCCCGCTGTCGCCGGGGCTTCTTCGGGTACGACTTCTTCCAGCACGCGGGTTTCAAGTTCGCGTTTGCCCTGCTCGTACAGTTCGGGTGTGAGCAGACCGTTCTTCAGGTCGGCATCCATCTCGGCGATCTGGTCGCGCAGGATCTCAAGGTTGGCGGCATCGCGCGCCACGGCATTGCTCTTGGGCGCACCGCGCCACAGCGGGTAGACGATGAATACGATGGCAAGGGCGATCAGTGCCGCACTGAGGAACCAGAACAGGGTCATGATTTTTCTTCTTCGTTAAGTAGGGAGGCTGCGCGCTGATGCGCTTCAGGTGTCAATTCTGCTTCCGGCACGGTCTCACGTCGCTGGCGCAACTGGAAGAACAGACCGAGTCCGGCGACCAGCAACAGTGCGAACGGACCGAACCACAACAACATGGTGTAGCTCTTCATCGGCGGGTCGTACAACACGAAGTCGCCATAACGCGAGACCAGATAGTCGACGATCTCGTCGTTGCTCATCCCTTTCTGCATCAACTCGCGCACTTCGCGGCGCAGGTCTTCGGCAAGTTCGGCATGCGAGCTGGCCAATGATTCGTTCTGGCACACCAGACAGCGTAGCTTCTCGGCCAGCACGATCATGCGTTTTTCCAGTTCCGGATTTTCGGCCATGTCCTGCGCCTCACCGGCGAAAGAGAAGCTAGGCAACAGGCAGAACAGGAGGATCAGTATCTTTTTCATTGTTTTTGCAGCTCCGCGACCAGGGGCAATATCTTCTCGCTCAGATTACGCTGATTGACAGGGCCGATCTGTTTGTAGCGGATGACGCCTTGTTTATCGATGACGTAGGTTTCCGGCACGCCGTACACACCGTAGTCGATGCCGATGCGGCCTTCGCGATCCATCACGCTCAGCACATAGGGATCACCACCGCGCGCCAGCCACATCTTGCCGTCTTCGGGCTTGTCTTTGTAGTCCAGGCCGTAGATCGGCACGATGTTCTGCTGCGACAGCGCCATC
The DNA here is from genome assembly GCA_043826585.1 of Pseudomonadota bacterium. Classification (GTDB taxonomy): domain Bacteria; phylum Pseudomonadota; class Gammaproteobacteria; order Burkholderiales; family Gallionellaceae; genus Sideroxyarcus. The sequence goes on along the minus strand of JBDRPZ010000073.1, from coordinate 7,145 downwards.
AGCACAGGATGCTCTTCGCGGCAGGAGACACACCAGGAGGCCCACACGTTGAGCAGCCAGACTTTGCCTTTCATGTCGGCAGGCGAGAATGTCTTTTGCTCGCTATGCAACTGAGGCAGTGTGAAAGCCGGTGCGGGTTTGTCGATCAACGGCGACGGTACTTCGCGCGGGTTCAGGCCGAGGCCGACGAACAGGAAGCCTGCGAGTACGACGAAGATGACTAGTGGTAACAGGAAACGCATCATGCTGTCTGCTCCTCCAGAGGTTTGCTTGTAGTCGGTTCTGTCTTGCTCTTGCGTGCCTTGATCCGGTAGCGACGGTCGGTCACTGCGAGTATGCCGCCCAGAGCCATCAGCAGACAGCCGGCCCAGATCCAATCCACGAAGGGTTTGAGGTAGATACGCACAGCCCAGGCTTCGCTGTTGGGGATGGGTTCACCCAGCGAAACATACAGGTCGCGCAGGAAACCGGTGTCGATGGCGGCTTCGGTCATCGGCATGCCGGAAGCGTTGTACTGGCGCTTCTCGGGGTGCAGCACGGTGATCTGCTTGCCGTCCTTGCTGACACTGACGATGCCGCGCGCAGCGACGTAGTTCGGTCCTTCTTCTTCGGTCACGCCATCGAAACGGAACACATAACCACTGGTGGTCAGCGTGTCACCGACGTCCATGCGCACATCGCGCTCGCTCTCGTAGCCTTTCACCAGCGTGACGCCGATGATGAACACAGCGATGCCGAGGTGGGCCAGTTGCATGCCGTAGTAGCTGCGCGACGGCACCTTGAGTCGCTGCATGAAGCTGCCTTCGTTGCCCATGCGTCGCTTCAGATCGAGGAAGCCGGTGGTGATGACCCAGGCGGCCAACAGGATGCCCAGACCGATCATCGGCGTCCATTCACCCATCACCAGCGGCAGCAGGATGGCGATCACCATGCTGGCAGCCAGTGCCCAACGCACACGCATCCAGATGTCGGGCAGGCTGGCTTTCTTCCAGCGCGCCACAGGGCCCAGACCCATCATCATCACCAGCGGCACCATCAGCGGCACGAACACGGTGTTGAAGTACGGCGGGCCGACCGACAACTTGCCGAAGCCGAGTGCGTCCATGAACAGCGGATACAGCGTGCCGAGGAACACGGAAGCGGAAGCGACCGACAACAGCACGTTGTTGCTCAGCAACATGGATTCGCGCGAGATGATGTCGAACTTGCCGCCCAGACCGACCTTGGGCGCACGCCATGCAAACAACAGCAGCGAAGCGCCGATCACGATGACCAGGAAGGACAGGATGAACACGCCGCGCTCGGGATCAGTAGCAAAGGCATGCACGGATGTCAGCACACCGGAACGCACGAGGAAGGTGCCCAGCAGCGACAGCGAGAAAGCGGCGATGGCGAGCAGCACGGTCCAGCTCTTGAACGCGCCGCGCTTTTCAGTGACGGCCAGCGAATGGATCAGCGCAGTACCGACCAGCCAAGGCATGAAGGAAGCGTTCTCGACCGGGTCCCAGAACCACCAGCCGCCCCAGCCCAGTTCGTAATACGCCCACCAGCTACCGAGTGCGATACCGACGGTCATGAACACCCAGGCGATGGTCGTCCACGGACGCGACCAACGTGCCCAGGTGGAATCCAGCTTGCCGCCCAGCAATGCGGACAGCGCGAAGGCGAAGGCAACGGAGAAGCCGACGTAACCCATGTACAACATCGGCGGGTGGATCACCAGACCGGGGTCTTGCAACAGCGGGTTCAGATCGCGGCCATCCAGCGCGGCCGGGATCAGACGGTCGAAGGGATCGGAAGTGAACAACATGAACAGCAGGAAGCCAACCGAGACCAGACCCATCACGCCCAGCACACGCGCCACCATCTCTTTCGCCAGGTGCTTGCTGAACATAGCAACGGAGAACGTCCATACCGTCAGAATGAAAGCCCACAGCAACAAGGAACCTTCGTGTCCGCCCCACAATGCGGAGATGCGGTACTGGATGGGAAGCTGTGAATTGGAATGCTGCGCGACATACAGCACGGAGAAATCGTTGGAGATGAAGGCGTAGGTCAGACAGGCGAAAGCGATGCCGACGAACATCATCTGCCCCACCGCCAAAGTGCGGGCTGTACCCATTAATACTTCGTTGCCACGGGCTGCACCATAGATCGGCAATATCCCCTGGATGATGGCGATGAACAGTGCGACGACGAGTGCGAAATTACCGATCTCTGGAATCATGCTGGTGCTTTCTGAAATTATTTGGTGGCGGGTGTTGCGTTGCCGGTTGCGGCTTTGGCTTCTTCAGCTTTCTGGATCGCATCCATCGCTTCTGGCGGCATGTAATTTTCATCATGCTTGGCCAACACTTCCTCGGCTACGAATACGTTATGTTCATTCAGCTTGCCTTGTGCGACCACGCCTTTACCTTCCTTGAACAGGTCAGGCAGGATGCCTTTGTATTCCACTTCCATGGCATTGGCCGTGTCGGTGATCTTGAAGTGCACGGTCAGGCCGTCTTTCTGGCGTTGCACACTGCCCTCTTCCACCATGCCGCCGATGCGGAAGTTGCGCGCTTGCGGCGCTTCCTTGTTGAAGACCTGTGTCGGGGTGAAATACAGGCTGACATTGTTCTTCAATGCGAACAGCACTAATCCGACTGCTGCCGCAACGAGGGCGACACCAACTAATATCCATGTGAAACGTTTCTGTCTGGGTGTCATGCTGCTTCTCCGTCATCGTTCATCAAGCGCAATTGGCGCAAAGCCTGTTTTCGTCTGTTACGCACCATGGCGACCTCGATCAGGAACACCAGTAGCGCCACGCCATAAGAGCCCCACACGTAGAACGCATAACCGTTCATGTAGAAGAATTCACTCACGATTGCACCTCCTTCAACTCTTTCACCCACTGCGTATTCGCCTCGCGCTCGAGGATGATGCTGCGCACGCGTGACAGACCTATCGCAATGGCATACAGCCAGCAGGCGACAAGGACGGTGAACATCGATTGCTGCATCGCGACATGCATGCTGGTGCCGGTCATCTTGATGGTCGCGCCCTGATGCAGGGTGTTCCACCACTGCACCGAGTAATAGATGATGGGCACGTTCACCGAACCGACGATGGCAAGCAAGGCACTGGCCTTGTCCGCACGGCGCGGGTCTTCAATGGAAGCCTGCAAGGCGATGAAGCCGAGATAGAGGAACAGCAGGATCAATTCGGAAGTCAGGCGTGCATCCCACACCCACCACGCACCCCACCTCGGCTTGCCCCACAGTGCACCGGTCCACAGGGAAATGAAGGCGAACAAGGCACCGGTCGGGGCCAGTGCGGAGGCCATCATGGAAGAGAGACGGGTCTTGAAGATCAGGCCAAGGGCGGCATAGCCGGCCATGATGAGGTAGAGGAACATGGACAGGATGGAAGCCGGCACATGGATGAAGATGATGCGGTAGGCCTCGCTCTGTATCGCATCGGTCGGTGCAACGAAGAAGCCGATGTACAGTCCGACCGCAAACAGAATCGCTGCAGGCCACGCAAACCAGGGGGTCAGTTTTCCCGCCAAACCGTAGAAGGTGGAGGGAGCAGAATATTTAAACCAGTTGATCGCCAATCTTCATCACTCCATCGAAATTCGCAACGCCTGGGAAGCCACAAAGGGCGAGAACACCAGCGCAAACAACAAGAACGCACCCAACAACGACAAGTTGGATGCCGCGTCCATACCACCACTTACTGCTTCGACTGCACCCGCACCAAAGATCAGTACGGGAATCGTCAGGGGCAACACCAGCAATGACACCAGCACACCACCGCCGCGCAAACCCAGGGTCAGCGCCGCACCGACCGCGCCTATCATGCTCAGCACCGGCGTACCCAACAACAACGCCAGCATCAATACGCCAATTGCGTCCGCCGGCATGTCGAACTGCAAGCCCAGCACCGGCGCGATCAACACCAGCGGCAGACCGGACAACATCCAGTGTGCGACGATCTTGCCCAGCACCATCACGGTCAGTGATTGCGGTGCCAGCATCATCTGCTCCAGCGTGCCGTCGATATGGTCCGCCGAGAACATGCGCGGCAACGACAACATCGAAGCCAGCAACGCCGCGACCCACAGCACACCACCGGCCATCTTGCGCAACATATCAGGCTCCGGCCCCACACCGAGCGGGAACAGACTCACCACCATCACAAAAAAGATCAGCGTGGTCAGCACATCTGCACGGCGACGCATCGCCAGCAACAGATCACGCTTGATCACCAAACCCAATAGACCGAACACGGAGAGACGACTCATGACAGCAACAACTCCCGCGTTTCAATACCCGCCACATGCAAAGGTTGATGCGTGGTGAATATGGTCATGCCGCCGTTCGACAGATGTTCTCCAATAAGTTCCTGCATGAGGTCTACTGCCCCCACGTCGAGTGCGGTCAAAGGTTCATCCAATATCCACAATGCGGCATCGACCACCAGCAAGCGACTCAGTGCCACACGGCGTCGCTGACCTTGTGACAGCACGCGTACCGGCAGGTGCTCCTTGCGGCGCAGACCCATGCGGCGCAAAGCATCCAGTGCCGCTTTCTCGCCCAGCTGCACACCGGCCAAACCTGCGGTCAGCAGCAGATTCTCCAGTGCGCTCAATTCATCTTTGATCGCATTCAGGTGTCCGAGGTAGCAAGTCTGCGCATGGAAATCTTCATCCCATTCTTCGACATTGCGACCGCACCAGTGCACCGCACCGGCCACCGGCTGCACAAAGCCGCACAGGGCGCGCAGCAATGTCGTCTTGCCCTTGCCGTTCTCGCCCTGCACCTGCATCAGCTCGCCGCCGGACAGCGTGAAGCTGAGACCGCTGAACAGGCGATGGTCGCCACGTTCACAGGCCAGATCGATCACTTCCAGTTTTGGGGACTCTTGCATGGATGCTGCGGCTCGGCTCGATAAAAAAGAACGCGGGATTATATACGATAGCGCCCACCCCATGCGTCGCCCCTTAACCGCCATTCCCAAAGGCTTTGCACAATGAAAAACGCCGCTCGGTGAGCGGCGTTTCCTGAATACCTAAAACCTGATCAATTCTGGCTGTCGTCGGCGAAAGCCTTCATTGTGATTTCCGCATTCGCTTTCACATCTGCCAGATAGGCGGCAAGCAGGGCCTCGCCGGTGACCTGACGCATCTGCTGCGTATAACGATCACGCTTGGCCGGATCGATGGTCTCCACATCCTTGACTGCATCGATACGCGCGATGACATAACCGTTCTTTGCATCAACCATGCCCACGTAGGCCGGCAGCTTGCTAGTGTCAGCCAAGAAAATCTGGTGCGACAAGGTTGGATCAAGGTCGGAACGCTTAGCCCGCGACAAGTTCATGCCCGTTTTCCAGGTCATCTTTTTCTTCTCGCCTGCCTGCAAGGCTGCCAGCGTCTGCTTGCCCTGCTCTTCCGCTGCCCGCAATGCCGCCTGATGCTGCAGCAACTTGCGGATGCCGGAAGCCACTTCTTCGTACGGACGAACCGAGGCAGGCTGATGCGACGTGACGTGCGCAGCCAGCAGGGTGTTCGGCTTCACTTCAACCGCAGCGGTATTTCGATTGTTCTTCACGGCATCTTCGGAGAAGACGGCTTCCAGCGCTTTGGCTGTCCACAGCTCGCCGGGTTGTTGGTCACGGCTCAGCCATTGCCCCGATACTACTTTGGCACCGACCAGTTCGGCCGCAGGTTGCAGGCTGTCGCTCTGCTCGTACACCGTGTCATTGAAACGCTCGGCGAGTTCGGCGAACTTGTCTGCTGCTTGTTGCGCACGCAGACGCTGCTCGATCAGTGCGCTCACTTCTTTCAGCGGCTGCGCTTTGGAAGGCTTGATCGCAGTCACTTTGATGATGTGATAACCGAAATCGGTCTGCACCAGATCACTGATCTGACCGACCTTCATCGAAAACACCGCTTCATCAAACGGCTTGACCATCATGCCGCGAGCAAACATCCCCAGATCGCCGCCATTCGCTGCCGAACCGGGATCTTGCGAATTCTCTTTGGCCAAGGCCGCGAACTTGGCGGGGGCCGCTTTCACATCCGCCAGAAGTTGCTCTGCCTTTTCCTTGGCCGCCTGCTTTTCCGCTTCGCTCGCTTGTGTGGCAACCGAGATCAGGATGTGTGAAGCCTGACGTTCCTCTCGGTCGCTGAACTCGTTCAGATGCTCGTCGTAATAGCGCTTCACTTCTGCATCTGTCGGATCGATCTTGTCTGCCAGTGCATCGGCGGAGAAAACCACATATTCGACTTGTGCACGTTCAGGCATTTCGAATTGCTGGGGATTTTGCTCGTAGTACTTCTGTGCATCGGCATCGGCCACGACCGCTTTTTTCAGGAAATCACCCAGACCGAGCGTAGTGATAGACACCGTGCGCTGTTGCTCATTGAGGCGAATCAATGTCTCGGCAGTCGTATCGGCGGCAAAGCCGTTCTGCGCATAAGCATCGGTCAATTGGCGATTCAGGATGTCCTGACGCACGCGATATTCGAACAGCTCCGGCGACATGCCCTGAGCACGCAAGGCTGCTTCGTAAGCCTGCTTGTCGAAACGACCATCCTTCTGGAATGCGCCGACACCGGCGATGATCTGGGCGATCTGTTCGTCACCGACCACCAAGCCCTCTTCCTTGGCCTTCTCCAGCAACAGATGCTGGGCGGCCAAGCCTTCCAGAACGGAGCGCTTGATCTCAGGGCGATCGAACAAAGCGGGATTGAAGTTCTCTCCGGCCAGCTCTTGCATGCGACGACGCTGCTGCATCAGCGCATCCTCGAATTCAGCCTGACCGATCTTCGTTCCGTTCACTGTCGCCATCACGCCGACATCTCCGGAATTCTGATAGGAATCTACGCCCCACAATGCGAAAGGCAAAATGATGAGCGCTAGTACGACCTGTACTACACGCTTTCTTTCATGCACGAAATCGAACATAGCGACACCTGTTTCAATAGACGAATGCGAATATCGCATTACATATGAAAAAAGGCGAACTTTCGTTCGCCTTTGTTTGGCGGAGTGGACGGGACTCGAACCCGCGACCCCCGGCGTGACAGGCCGGTATTCTAACCAACTGAACTACCACTCCATAAACCTTTGCTGCAATTTCCTTTACTGGTG
>JBDRPZ010000072.1:0-8035 GCA_043826585.1 Pseudomonadota bacterium | reverse complement strand
ATTCGGCTTGTCAGCGTCGATCTGGTATTGCTTGATCGCTTTGCTGACCACGCTCGCTTCGATGCTGCCTTCGTCGGCCAATGCCTTCAATGCGGCAACGGCGACGAAGTAGCGGTCCACCTCGAAGAATTCACGCAGCTTCTTGCGGAAGTCGGAACGGCCAAAGCCGTCAGTTCCCAGCGTCTTGTACTGTGCTTTCACATACGGACGGATCTGGTCCGGATAGGCGCGCATGTAGTCGGTCGCGGCAATCACGGGTGTCTTGGCGTCCAGACATTGTTCGACATAGCTGGCGCGTGGCTTGGCCTCGGGATGCAGCATGTTCCAGCGTTCGCAGTCGATACCTTCGCGGCGCAGTTCGTTGAAGCTGGTCACGCTCCACACGTCGGAAGAGATATCGAAATCCTTGGCCAGCAGTTCCGCCGCTGCGATGACTTCGCGCAGGATGGTGCCGCTACCCAGCAATTGCACTTTGGATTTGGACTTGGCTTTGATGCTGCTGAACTTGTACATACCCTTTAGGATGCCTTGCTCTGCACCCTTCGGCATAGCCGGGTGGGTGTAGTTCTCGTTCATCACCGTGAGGTAATAGAACACGTCCTGCTGTTCCTGATACATGCGGCGCATACCGTCTTGCACGATCACTGCCAGCTCATAGGCGAAGGTCGGGTCATAGGATATGCAGTTGGGGATGGTCGCTGCCATCAGATGGCTGTGGCCGTCCTGATGCTGTAGCCCTTCACCGTTCAGCGTGGTACGTCCGGCCGTGCCGCCGACCAGGAAGCCGCGCGCGCGCAGGTCGCCCGCTGCATAGGCCAGATCGCCGATACGCTGGAAGCCGAACATGGAGTAATAGATGTAGAACGGGATCATCGCCACGCCATGGTTGGCATAGGCAGTCGCCGCAGCGATCCAGTCGGCCATGCCGCCTGCTTCGTTGATGCCTTCCTGCAGGATCTGACCGCTTTCCGATTCTTTATAGAACATCAATTGGTCGGCGTCTTGCGGGGTGTACAGCTGACCCACCTGCGAGAAGATGCCGAGCTGGCGGAACATGCCTTCCATGCCGAAGGTGCGCGACTCGTCCGGCACGATAGGCACGATCTGCTTGCCGATGGCCTTGTCTTTCACCAGCATGCCGAGCAATCGCACGAAGGCCATGGTGGTGGAGAATTCGCGCTCTTCGCTGGATTTCAGCAATGCATCGAAAGCATCCAGTGACGGAATGTTGAGCGGATGTGCCAACGGTTCGCGTGCCGGGATGTTGCCCATCTTCGCGCCGCGTTCCTTGAGGTACTTGGCTTCCTGGCTGTCCGGCGCAGGGCGCACGAAGGGCAGGTTCGGCAGTTGTTCATCGCTTACCGGGATATTGAAGCGATCCCGGAAATTACGCAGCGAATCCACATCCATCTTCTTCTGCTGGTGGGTCGGGTTCTGTGCTTCACCCGATGAACCCATGCCGTAACCTTTCACCGTCTTGGCCAGGATCACAGTCGGTTGTCCCTTGTGCTTGGACGCTGCCGAATAGGCCGCGAACACCTTGAACGGGTCATGGCCGCCGCGGTTCAAGTGCCAGATCTCGTCGTCTGACATGTCCGCTACCAGTTCCAGCAACTCCGGATACTTGCCGAAGAAATGCTCGCGCACGTAGGCACCGTCCTTGGATTTGTAGGTCTGGTATTCGCCGTCCACCACTTCCATCATGCGTTTTTCCAGCAGGCCGCTCTTGTCCTTGGCCAGCAGACGGTCCCACCAGCGACCCCATACCACCTTGATCACGTTCCAGCCTGCACCGCGGAACACGCCTTCCAGTTCCTGGATGATCTTGCCGTTGCCGCGTACCGGGCCGTCCAGGCGCTGCAGGTTGCAGTTGATCACGAAGATCAGGTTGTCCAGACCCTCGCGGCCGGCCATGGAGATCGCGCCCAGGGATTCTGGCTCATCGGTTTCGCCGTCGCCGAGGAAAGCCCATACCTTGCGGCCGTCGGTTTGCGCCAGATTGCGGTGCTGCAGATAGCGCATGAAACGCGCCTGATAGATCGCCATCAGCGGGCCGAGACCCATAGACACAGTGGGGAACTGCCAGAAGTTCGGCATCAGCCACGGGTGTGGGTAGGAAGACAGGCCGTCGCCGTCCACTTCCTGGCGGAACTTGCGCAACTGGTCTTCAGTCAGGCGGCCTTCGAGGAAGGCGCGGGCATAGATGCCGGGTGAGCAGTGACCCTGGAAATAAACCAGGTCGCCGCCTTGATCCTGGGTGTGGCCGCGGAAGAAATGGTTGAAGCCGACGTCATACAGAGTGGCCGCTGAAGCGAAGCTGGCGATGTGGCCGCCGAGTTCGGAAGATTCCTTGTTCGCGTTCAGGATGATCGCCATCGCGTTCCAGCGTGTCAGGGCGCGGATGCGGTGTTCCAGTTCATGGTTGCCGGATGAACGCTCTTCCTTGTCCAACTTGATGGTGTTGACGTAGGGCGTGGTGGCGCTGATCGGCATATCGTCGCCGGCCAGTCGCGCATGGTTAATCAGTTGGTCAAGCAGGAAGTGGGCGCGTTGTGCGCCTTCTTTTTCCAGTACGGACTGGAGCGATTCCAGCCATTCCTGGGTTTCCTGCGGATCATGATCGGGTATCTGTGTCGCCATCGCTTACTCTCTCTCTCGGTTACAACGCAATATTTCGTTTTCCGTCACCAACCATTCCACTGCGCGGTCGGTGTCCTCCTGCGGGATATCTTCGACGACTTGTAGTTCGAATGCGGCAGCGACCAATGCAGGTCGGTGCGGCAATCGCGCCAGCAGTTTGTCGTAGAAACCGCCCCCATAGCCCAAGCGTCCCCCGTCCTGGGTGAACGCGACGCCGGGTAACAATATGAGATCTATCGTTCCCAGTGCTTCTTCTTTTATACATCGCTCAGTCAGCGGTTCGCGTATGCCCCACGAACCGGGCGCTACATCCTGCTGAAGATCCTGCACCTGATACAGGTCCAGATGCTAGCTTGCCTTGTACACGCGCGGCAGTAACACGCGTTTGCCGTCGCGCAGTGCCTGCGCCACCCAATGCTCGGTATCCAGCTCCGCGCCGAAACTCAGATAAGCCAGTACCGTTGAGGCTTGTTGGTAGGCGGGTAAACTGCTTACTGCACTCAGGATCGTCTGGCTCAGGAGCAACCGTTCAGACGCGCCCAGTTTTTCGCGGGCGGCGATTATACGTTGCCGGAGGGTCTGCTTCCTAGCTTGGATATTCATAAGCCCCTGCTTGATTGTCTACAAAGCGAATAAAACACGCCATTGCCAATGCAAATGCGCCTAAATCCGCTGTAATGACGACAAGTTTCGCGCGAATGCGTTACGCGCCACACGCCCGAGAAAGCGCGGGAGTGATCCGCGCTCATCGAATCATCCTAAAAACAGGCGGTACGCCGGATTGTCACTTTCGTCCCAGTAGCGGTAACCGAGGGCATCAAGGAAGGTCTTGAGCGCCTTCTTGTCGCTCTTCGGCACTTGCATGCCGACCAGCACGCGCCCGTAGTCTGCACCGTGGTTGCGGTAGTGGAACAGGCTGATGTTCCAGTTGTGGCTCATGCTGTTGAGGAAGTTCATCAGCGCGCCGGGGCGTTCCGGGAACTCGAAGCGGAACATGATCTCGTCTTTTGCCTCGGGTGCATGACCGCCCACCAAGTGGCGCAGATGCAGCTTGGCCATCTCGTTATCAGACAGGTCCAGTGCGGGCAGCTTGTTGCGCTCGAGTTTGTCGATCAAGTCCATCGTCTCGGATTGATCCTTGACCTGGATGCCAACGAATACCCGCGCTGCAGTCGGATCGGCATAGCGGTAGTTGAACTCGGTGATGCTGCGCTTGCCCAGCAGCGAGCAGAACTTGCGGAAACTGCCCGGCGTTTCGGGAATGGTCACCGCGAGAATGGCTTCGCGCTTCTCGCCGATCTCGGCGCGTTCGGCCACGAAGCGCAGGCGGTCGAAGTTCATATTGGCACCGCTGCACACGGTGACCAAGGTCTCGCCCTTGAGTTGTTCGCGCTTGGCATAGGCTTTGGCGCCCGCGACAGACAATGCGCCGGCGGGCTCCAGGATAGAGCGCGTGTCCTGGAATACGTCCTTGATCGCGGCACACACCTCGTCGGTATTCACCAGGATCACTTCGTCCACATACTGCTTGCACACGCGGAATGTCTCTTCGCCCGCCAGTTTCACCGCTGTGCCGTCCGAGAACAGGCCCACGTCGCTGAGCGTGACGCGCTTCCTGGATTTCAGCGAACGCGCCATCGCGTCCGAGTCGGTGGTCTGTACGCCGATCACCTTGATGTCCGGACGCACCTGTTTGACATAGGCGGCCACACCCGAGATCAATCCGCCGCCGCCGATGGCGCAGAAGATGGCGTGGATGGGGGCCTGGCGCTGGCGCAGGATCTCCATCGCGACGGTGCCCTGTCCGGCGATCACATCCGGGTCGTCGAAGGGGTGGACGAAAGTGAGTTGCCTTTCTTTTTCCAGTTCGCAGGCGTGTGTGCTGGCGTCGCTGTAACTGTCGCCGTGCAACACGATCTCGACCGAACGATGGCCGAAACGTTTGACCGCGTCGATCTTCACCTGCGGTGTGGTGGTGGGCATTACGATGACGGCCTTGCAGCCGAGGCGGTGCGCGGACATCGCCACACCCTGTGCGTGATTGCCGGCCGAGGCCGCGATCACGCCGCGCTTCAATTGTTCGGGAGTGAGCTGCGCCATCTTGTTGTAGGCGCCGCGCAACTTGAACGAGAACACAGGCTGCATGTCCTCGCGTTTGAACAGGATGGTATTGCCGGTGCGCGTGGAAAGATCGGTCGCGAGTTCGAGCGGTGTTTCAACGGCCACGTCGTAGACGCGGGCGGTCAGGATGCGTTTCAGATAACCTTGCATGGTGATTCACGGACGATTGATAGTGTCCGCAAGGTTAGCAGGAAACACGCCGATTTCCTAAATACGCAGGCCGATCATTTGGTAAAAAGCGGGCAGATTGCCCAGGTCGTTCAGCACGGCAGCCGCACCGGTGAAGTTCTGCGTGTGCGTATACGGATTGGTGGTGATGTAGGTCTTGATGCCTGCCGCCATCGCAGAGTGCAGGCCGTTGTAGGAATCCTCAAGCGCGATGCACTCACTGGGTTGAAGTGCGAGTTTGTCCAGCACCCAGTTGTAGATGTCAGGTGCGGGCTTTTTATTGGGCACGATGTCGCCACAGCCGTTGGCGGCAAAATAACTTTCCCAATCCTTGCCCAGGCCGACTTCCAGCAAAGCACTCACGTTCTCGGCGGTTGTGGTGGTGGCGATCGCCAGCGTGATGCCATTAGCACGCGCATCATGGATGAGTTGTTTGATGCCGGGGCGCAGCGGGATCGCCCCTTCGCGCAGCATCGCGGTGTAGTGGCCGGTCTTCACGGCATGCAGGTGTTTGACGAAGTCGTCGAAGTTCTCGGGTTTGGTATAGCCTTGTAAAAAATCCGAGACGAAATATTTGATGCGCTCTTTGCCGCCAGTCACCTTCAGCAGCTTGTCGTACAGCGCGACGTCCCAGTTCCAGTCCAGTCCGTTCTCGGCGAAGGCCTTGTTGAAGGATAGTCGGTGGCCGTCTTCGGTATCTGCCAGTGTGCCGTCCACGTCAAAAATAATCGCTTTGATAGTCATCTTTTTTCCTTTATCGCATTCCCGGGAATTTCTTGCCCGCCATGGATTTCATCATTTTGCTCATCATTCCTTTGCCGCTGAACATCTTCATCATCTTCTGCGACTGTTCGAACTGGTTCAGCAGCTGATTCACATGCATCACCTGCACACCCGAGCCTGCGGCGATGCGTTTCTTGCGTGAAGCTTTGATCTGTTCCGGGTGGCTGCGCTCCCACGGCGTCATCGAGTTGATGATGCCTTCGGTGCGGTTGATCTGGCGCTCATCGACCTTGGCGCCCGCGGCAGCATTGGCCAACTGGGCGGGCAGTTTGTCCATCAGTGCGGCCATGCCGCCCATCTGCTTCATCTGCACGATCTGCATCTTGAAATCGTTGAGGTCGAAGCCCTTGCCGCTCTGCATCTTCTTGGCCAGCTTCTCTGCTGCGCCGACATCGACGTTGCGCTGTGCTTCTTCCAGCAGCGACAACACATCGCCCATGCCGAGGATGCGCTGCGCCATGCGTTCCGGGTGGAAGGCTTCCAGGCCGTTCGGCTTCTCGCTGACGCCGACGAATTTGATCGGCTTGCCGGTGATCTGCCGCACCGAAAGCGCTGCACCACCGCGTGCATCGCCGTCCAGTTTGGTGAGGATCACGCCGGTCAGCGGCAGGGTCTCGCCGAAGGCCTTGGCAGTATTCACTGCATCCTGACCGGTCATCGCATCGACCACGAACAGGGTCTCGACCGGCTTCAGTGCGGCATGCAGGTCCTTGATCTCGGCCATCATCGCTTCATCCACGGCGAGACGACCGGCGGTGTCGACGATCAGCACGTCGTGATGGTGTTTCTTCGCCCAGTCGTGCGCAGCCAGTGCGATGGCTTGCGGTTTCTGCGAGATGTCGGAAGGGAAGAAGTCGATCTTCAGTTGTTCGGCCAGCGTGCGCAGTTGCTCGATTGCGGCAGGGCGATACACGTCGCAGCTGACCAGCAGCACTTTTTTCTTTTGCTGCTCGCTGAGCAGTTTGGCCAGTTTGCCGCTGCTGGTGGTCTTACCTGCGCCCTGCAAGCCGGCCATCAGGATCACGGCGGGCGGCACGGTGGCGAGGTCGATGCCGACATTGGCTTCGCCCATCAGCTTGGTCAGTTCGCGATTCACCACACCGATCAATGCCTGACCTGGGGTCAGACTGCCGATGACTTCCTCACCTAGCGCTGCTTCCTTGACCTTGGCGATGAATTCCTTCACGACCGGCAGCGCGACGTCTGCTTCAAGTAAGGCGAGGCGCACTTCGCGCAGGGCGTCCTGAATGTTGCTTTCAGTCAGTCGCCCCTGCCCGCGCAGGTTTTTGATGATGCCGGAAAAACGTTGTGTGAGATTGTCGAGCATGATGCCTGTTTGACTTGGTGTAGAATCCGCACAGTCTAAAACATCCGCACTCTTCATGTCGAACCAAGCTCTGCCTCTGCTGACTTTCGCCCTGTACGCTGTATTGGCATTCCTGTTCTGGCGCGCCCAGGCTGCTGGAACCGCTGAACAGAAGAATCGGGGAGCGCTCGGTTTTGCGGTGATCCTGCCTTTGTTGCTGCATGGCGGCTTGCTGTATCAATCCCTGTTCGTGTGGGGAGCGCTGAATCTGGGCGTGACTTATGCCGTGTCCCTGATCCTGTGGCTGACCGTGCTGATCTACTGGGTGGCGCGTCTGTTCTATCCGCTTTCCGGTTTGTTGGCATTGATGCTGCCGCTGGCGGCGATCAGTGTGCTGTTGCCTGCCTGGTTCCCGGTAGGGCATATCCTTTCGCAATCCCCGTCCGCGCTGTTCGATACACATGTGTTGATGGCCATGCTGGCGTACAGTCTGTTCACCATCGCAGCCTTGCATGCAGGATTGATCTCGCTAGTCGAGAAGCGTTTGCACCATGCCAAGCTGCCCGGGGTGTTAAAGAGCCTGCCACCGCTGATGACCATGGAATCTTTGCTGTTCCGTGTCATCGGTATCGGTTTTGTGATGCTGACGGTCACTGTGGTCTCGGGCATCATGTTCTCGGAGCAGGTGTTCGGGCAGCCCTTCACATTTACGCATAAGGTGTTGTTCGGATTGATCTCCGGGTTCGTTTTCGGCGGTCTGTTGGTGGGACACCACTTCTACGGTTGGCGCGGACATACCGCGGTACGTTTGACCCTGAGTGGCTTTGCTTTCCTGCTGCTGGCCTATCTGGGCACCGAATTCGTCATGCAGGTCATTCTCCAGCGCTGATTTCCCTGAAAAATTCTGTCCTTGCCTTACTTCGGCAAGGTGTCGTAGAATTCGCGCCCTTTGGCACGGGCCAGATCAACTTTTTATATCGGAAATCATTATGGTAGTCATTCGTCTTTCTCGCGGCG
>JBDRPZ010000071.1:0-4109 GCA_043826585.1 Pseudomonadota bacterium | reverse complement strand
AAACTGGTCGACCTCGATATCGAAACAGCCGGTAAAGAATCACGCAAGAGCAACATCTACAAAGCCGTCATCACCCGCCTCGAGCCCAGCCTCGAAGCCTGCTTCGTCGAATACGGCGGCACCCGCCACGGTTTCCTCCCCGTTAAAGAAGTCGCCCCGCCGTATTACCAAGCGGGCGTCGGTAGCCGTCCCAGCATCAAGGAAGAAATGAAAGAAGGCCAGGAACTGCTGGTGCAAGTCGAAAAAGACGAGCGCGGCAACAAGGGTGCTGCCCTCACCACCTACATCAGCCTGGCTGGTCGTTATGTGGTGTTGATGCCTAACAACCCGAACGGTGGCGGTGTATCGCGTCGCATCGAAGGCGAAGACCGCAACGAACTGCGCGACACACTGGCGCAGATCGACGTCCCCAAGGGCATGAGCATCATCGCCCGCACTGCCGGTATCGGCCGCAACGCCGAAGAACTGCAGTGGGACCTGAACTACCTCAAGCAACTGTGGGACGCCATCGAGGGCGCTTCGCAGTCCGAGAAGGCCCCTTCCCTGATCTATCTGGAAAGCAGCCTGGTGGTGCGCGCCATCCGCGACTACTTCAACCCGGACATCGGCGAGATCCTGGTCGACACCGACGACATCTTCGAACAAGCGCAGGCCTTCATGGGCACGGTGATGCCGGACCACGTGAACCGCATCAAGCGCTATCAAGATGACGTGCCGTTGTTCTCGCGTTTCCAGATCGAACACCAGATCGAATCCGCGCATGCGCGTCAGGTGAACCTGCCTTCCGGCGGTGCCATCGTGATCGACCACACCGAAGCTCTGACCGCCATCGACATCAACTCCGCGCGTTCCACACGCGGCACCGACATCGAGACCACCGCCTTCAATACCAATCTGGAAGCGGCCGACGAGATCGCCCGCCAACTGCGCCTGCGCGACCTCGGCGGCCTGATCGTGATCGACTTCATCGACATGGAATCGAGCAAGAACCAGCGCGCGGTGGAAGACCGCCTGCGCGACGCATTGCACTTCGACCGTGCCCGTATCCAGAGCGCGAAGATCTCGCGCTTCGGTCTGCTGGAACTGTCGCGTCAGCGTCTGGCACCTAGCCTGGAAGAAGGCAACCACTCCACTTGCCCGCGTTGTAACGGTATCGGCCACATCCGCGGTACCGAGTCCTCCGCGTTGAACATCCTGCGCATCATCCAGGAAGAAGCGATGAAAGACAGCAGCGCCGCCATCTATGCGCAAGTGCCGGTGGATGTCGCCACCTTCCTGCTGAACGAAAAGCGTTCGGACATCAACCGCATCGAGCAGCGCTTCAAGGTACGCGTCACACTGATCCCCAATCCGCATATGGAGACACCACACTACTCGGTGGATCGTCTGCGTATGGATGACATCACGCCGGATCACTTGCAGGCCAGCTACAAGCAAGTCGTGGCACCGGAAGAGACCAAGCCGGTCACCGCAACGCCCGAGAGCAAGATCGCGCAACGCCCACAGGCCGCTGTGCGCAGCATCACCCCGACACAGCCCGCACCGAAGCACACCGAAAAAGTCGAGAAGAAGACCTCCCTGCTCGGTAGCTTGTTCGGCTGGCTGTTTGGCGGCGCTTCCGAAGAAGAGAAAAAGGCTGAACCTGCACGCAAGGGCGGCAACCGCAACAATGGTCGTCGCGAACGCGGTGACAAACGCCGTGACCGTGGCGAGCGTGGTGAACGCAACGAAGGCGGCAAGAAGGCGCGCCGTGATCGTGATGACGCACCACGTCAGGAGAGCGGAGACAAAGAGCAACAAGGCAATCGCAAAGAGCGCCAACCACGCCAGCCCCGTCCGGCAAAAGACGAGAACAAGCCGGTGCTGGAAGCACGCCCTGCCAATGTACCCGAGCAACAAGGCCAGGAAGGCCAGCCTCGTGAGGGCGGTCGCAAGCGTGGGCGCCGCGGTGGTCGTCGCGAACGCGAGCGTCGTGAACAGCTGGATACGCCGGAAACGAATAATGCCGAGACTTCCGCACAGGGAGCGCAGGCACCGGTCGCACGTGAAGCCAGAACACCGGCGCGCGTAAAGCCTTCGGAATATGTAGCTTATCCCGCCGGTATGACCCGCCCGGTCACACCGACCGAGATCGTGTGCCATCCGACCAACAAGCCGGTTGTGGCTGCTGCACCTGTTGAAGTGCAAGCTGCGGCACCTGTCGCAGCAGTTGCCGCACCTGCCGTGGCGAACAAGCCGGCAATCGCAGCCGACCTGAGCGCCACCGGCCTGACGATGATCGAGACCGACCCGAACAAGGCCGCCGCTGTTGTGGCTCCTGCACAGGAAAGAACGGCCCATTCACCGCGTCGTCGTCAACGTCCTCGTGAGATCTATACCATCGAGAACAGCGAGCCGCTGCAACAGGTGGAGACACGCCCAGGCAACTGAGCGAGAGGCTAGCCTCAAATAAAAACGCCCGGCATGCCGGGCGTTTTTTTATTGCCAGATCTTTCTGCTAACGTTCCAGCAACGTCTCTATCCGCTTTCGGTATCCCTCACAGTCGACATTCGATGCGGGCGCGCTGCGATAGCTTTCCCCCGACAACAGATTGAGGCTCAAGTAACACTGCTGCGGTTCACCTTTTCCCGGATGCCCAACCTCAATGCCATCGATCTGTCTTGCCTCAATATTGCGGGGCGAAAAATAGCTTCCCGCGTAATGAAGCGTGATCCGCTGAGCGTCGATCTCGGCTTCAGTAAAGCTGCCGTATTGTTCTTTGTAGGTGAGCATGCCGAACAACAAATAGAACAGACAACCCAGCATGACCGCCGTCGAATTCCTGATCTCGGATTTCGTGCCTTCCAGCGACAACGTCATCAGCACGGTCGTTATCACGACCACCACCGCCCCCCAGAACATAGCCACCTGGAATGCATGCAGCATTTCTGCTTCATTGGAGAAAGTGAGCAACATGAATCAGCGACCGAGTTGTGAACGAATACGTTTCAGCAAACCGCGCGAGGCATCCTCGACCAGATCGAGCACATGCTCGAACCCGTCTGCGCCGCCGAAATAGGGATCGGGGACTTCTCGTTCATGGTGATGTTCGGCGAACTCGAGAAATAGTCCCAGATGGCTTTGCGCATCACGCGGTCTCAGGCTCTGTAGCATGGAAAGATTCGCTTCATCCATCGCCAGCACATAATCGAAACGCGCGAAGTCGCCCGCCTCGGCCTGCCGCCCGCGCAAACCACCCATTTCATAACCGCGCTGTTTTGCTGCCCGTTGTGTGCGGGAATCAGGCGGCTCGCCGATATGGTAATCATGCGTCCCCGCCGAATCGATATGGATGACATCTTCCAGCCCCTCCCGTTCCACCAGATGACGGAACACCGCTTCAGCTGTCGGTGAACGGCAGATGTTGCCCATGCAGATAAAAATAACGCCAACTTTTTCCTTATTATTCATCACATTAAACTCAATACAGCCCTGAAAATAGGCGCATTTTACTGCACTTGTGGTCGTTAAAATTCAGATAGTTGCAGATGGTTTTACAAGTCCACGACTGAACAGACGACACTAGTTTTCGTGCGCGCGCCGCCAGACGTTTGCAACTTAACTCACCTGCTTCATCCATCATGATATCGAGAGTATCAAATTCCCCCCCACTCTACCCACCATCTCACTCCTCGGACAAGGATTAATGAAGTCACTTGTCAGTTATTGCCTGAGGATGCGACAGGCTGTAATTCGGTGCCATAAGAGACATCGGCGGTTTACTGAAATGATTGTCAGCGCAGGCTAAGGGGAAGTCTGCTTCTCGCTCAACAGCGGTCGTTCAAAGCTACGCGTTTGATGGTGACCGACCGTCTCTTGCTACCCATTTGAGACACTCGCGCTTCCCAATAGCAGACGGTCAACATGAAGCTGATGGGCGGTCTTAGTGCTCCACTGTAGCTCAGGATTACGCTGACACATAAAACCCTCATACATTTTCCGATAACGCACCAGCCGCAAATAGTATGAATCGCCCAGCATATCCAGCGAGTCGGCCACCAGCAAAGCGGAGTGTCCAATCAGTCCCTCCGTAAGTTCGATGACGGACATAACGGCATTGATAGCCAGC
>JBDRPZ010000070.1:0-10443 GCA_043826585.1 Pseudomonadota bacterium | reverse complement strand
TCAAAAAAATATTGTCAAGGATGGAACTTTATTAGAGATTGCTTATCTATGGTGCCAGTAACGAGAGTTACTTCACGTTTCTCCTCCCTGAGCGTGACGTCTTAACTTCTCCCCTTTGTTAAGACATTTGCCCCCAACCTGAAAAGGCTGGGGGCATTTTTTATACAGCTGTGAGCAGAACATTCTGCTCACAGCTGTTATTCCAGCCCTACTTCTGTGCCTTAACGATACTCATCGCAGTCGCCACCATGCCGCCCATATCTGCCAGATTGCCCGGCAGGATGAGAGTGTTGCCTTCTTTGGCGACGTTGCCAAAGGCTTCGACGTATTGTTCCGCGACTTTGAGGTTGACGGCATCCATGCCGCCGGGGGACTGGATCGCTTGGGCGACTTTCTGGATGGCCTCGGCATTGGCGGTGGCGACGGCGAGGATGGCGGCGGCTTCGCCTTGTGCGGTGTTGATGGCGGCTTGCTTCTCACCTTCGGAGCGCTGGATGAAGGCTTCGCGTTCGCCGGTGGCGATGTTGATCTGTTCTTGTTTGCGGCCTTCGGAGGCAGCGATCAAGGCGCGTTTCTCGCGTTCGGCGGTGATCTGCGCCTGCATGGCGTGCAGGATCTCTTTGGGCGGCGTGAGGTCTTTGATCTCGTAACGCAGCACTTTCACACCCCAGCTGGTGGCGGCTTCGTCCAATGCGGCGACCACGGCGCGGTTGATGTCGTCACGCTCTTCGAAGGTCTTGTCCAGTTCCATCTTGCCGATGACGGAGCGCAAGGTGGTTTGGGCGAGTTGGGTGATGGCCATGATGTAGTTGCTGGTGCCGTAGGAGGCCAGACGCGGATCGGTCACCTGGAAATAGAGGATGCCGTCCACTTGCAGCTGGGTGTTGTCCTTGGTGATACAGACCTGGCTGGGCACGTCGAGCGGGACTTCCTTGAGCATGTGCTTGTAGGCGACGCGGTCGATGAACGGGATGATGATGTTCAGGCCGGGTGTCAGCGCGTTATGGAATTTACCCAAGCGTTCGACCACCCATGCATTTTGCTGCGGTACGACCTTAAGCGCGTTGACGACGAAGATGACGGCTGCGGCCAATATGAATAGTGCGATTTCCATGATGTCTCCTTATTGTTGCTTGTTGTGTGTCAGCACCAGACCGGAGCCGTGTACCGCTTTGATGTAGAGCGTGCCTTCATGCGGAGTGTCGGCTGATTCCAGCTCGGCATCCCATTCCGCGCCGCGGTAGAACACGCGGGCGGTGCCATTGTCGTTCCACTTGATGACTTTAACGGGTAGGCCGATGTCGAGGCCGACGTCGGGGGTGGTGCTGGTTCGGCCGCTTTTCCAACGCCGCAACATGATGGTACCGACAAAGCCAGTCACGGCACTGAGCACGAGTTGCCATACCAGTGTCAGTCCCAGCGCTGCAGCCGTACCGCCGACAGCCAGCGCGATAGCGATCACCAGCAGGTAGAAAGTGCCGGTGGCGATCTCCAACCCGACCAGAACCAGTGCCAGCAAGAACCAGTAAATGTAAGTTTCCATTCTTCCCTTTCTATTTCTGTTTCGCGCGCTACGAGGCGAAGTCGCAATCTATCAGCAAAGCCAGTTCCAGACCATATGCTGAAAGATATAGATCCAATGCCTTGCGCGGGCTAACGTTTATATGGACTGCGCTCGTTCAACTCTTCGACATATCCGGCGATAGCTTCGTGCTCCCGTTGCAGATAGTTCTCCACGGCTTGAGCGAACTGGGGATGGGCCAGCCAGTGTGCCGAACGGGTGGTGACCGGCATGAAGCCACGTGCCAGCTTGTGTTCGCCCCCTGCCCCGCCTTCGAAGGTTTGCAGTTTTTGGGCGATGCAGTATTCGATGGCCTGGTAGTAGCACACCTCGAAATGCAGGCCGGAATGGAATTCGAACGTGCCCCATGAACGGCCATATAGCGCTTGGTCGGTCATGTAGTTCAGCGCGCTGGCAATAGGCTGGCCATCACGCGAGGCGATGACCAGCAGCGTGTTATCGGGCAAGGTGACACCGATGCGCTGGTAGAAATCTTCATTCAACTGGTGTGGCGAGTTGTGTAGTTGCAGGGTGTGCAGATAGCAGCTGGCGAAGAAGGCCCAATGTTCCGGCGTGGCATCACGTCCGCTGATACAGGCGATGTCGATGCCCGCCTCTTGCACCTTGCGTCTTTCCTGCTTGATGCGCTTGCGCTTGTCGCGACTGAGGGTGGCGAGGTAGTCATCGAAATGACTGTAACCATTATTTTGCCAATGGAACTGTACGTCCTGACGCAGCATCATGCCGTGGTGCTTGGCGAGCTGAACATCGGCATCGTTCAGGAACAGGCAGTGCAGTGACGAGACGCCCGACTCTTGCGCATAGCGCAAAGCATGCTGAAGCAACAAATCGCGCATTTCATCGGACTTTGCCAGCAATCGCTGGCCGGTCACCGGGGTGAAGGGTACGGTGCATACCAGCTTGGGATAGTAGTGAAGACCATTCCGATGATAGGCGTCGGCCCAAGCGAAATCGAACACGTGTTCGCCGAAGGAGTTCGTCTTGAGATAGAGCGGCATCGCGCCGATGAGATTCATGCCCTGCCACAGGGTGATGAACTGCGCCTGCCAGCCGAACTTGGGCGTGGCACAGCCGCTTTCCTGTAAGGCCAAAAAGAAGGCATGCGCAAGTGTCGGGTCGCCATCCGTCAGCCTATCCCAGTCCGCTGCGGGGATCTTGGAAACGTCATCGATAATCTTGAGGGTGGGCTGAGGCATCGCTTGGCAGCCAGGTGTGCTTACTTGCCCTGCACCACTTGCACATGTGCCCTGCCCAGCCTCAGGTACAGGCGGATCTTGCGCACCATGGGCCACCAGTCATACAGGAATATCTGCATCGGTCTCCACATGGCGACCCAGCCGACGATGGTGAGACTTTCCCGTGTGATCCGATAGCCGGCCCCCTCACCCAGACCGCCGATGAAATCGGCTGCTATCAGGCACAGCGAGACGAAAGTGATGCCGATGAACAGACTCATGCGGCCTTGTTTCAGCACCTGACGCAGCCTGCGTCGCGTCAGCTCGGCCTTGTAGATGAAGTGGTTGTGGATCGCGCCGGTCAGCATCGTGGTCGGATCGCCCTCTGCCGGCCATTGTTCCAGATGGATCGTGAGATGGAAGCGGCTGCTCAGCGGGTGGGTCGACGCCCAGGATTCGATGAATTCGTTGGCGCGGGGATCGAGGTCCTTGTTCAGGAACGGCGTCGGGTCCATCGAGTTGAACAATTGCGCGGTGTCTTTCACGCGCAGTGCCAGGCGGTGGATGGGCGCGTTGCTGTGGGTCATGGGTGAACCTTGTTCTTCATATGTCTGCGCCTGCGCTTACTGCATCAATCGTAATGGATCAGCCCGTGGCCGAGTTCCGGCGTCTTGCCGGAGATGAGGTCGGTGAGGAATTTCCAGATGGCGTCGCCGGAGGGCGGGCAGCCGGGGATGAAGTAATCGACCTTCACCACTTCGAGCTGCGGGTGCACTTTGTCCAGCGGCAGCGGGAGTTCGGGATCGTTGGGGATGTGGCCGTGCACCAGCCCCGGCTCGGTGAGGTAAACCTCGGTGAGGCAGGCGCTGAGGTCGAGGTGGTTGCGCTGGGCGGGCAAGCCGCCGTTGATGGCGCAGGCGCCGATGGCGATGAGCACTTTGCAGTTCTTCCTGAATTCGCGCAGCACGTGCACGTTCTCTGCATTGCAGATGCCGCCTTCGACGAAGACGATGACGCACGGGCCACAATGCTAGATGTCGGTGATGGGCGAACGGTCTAATTCGACCAGGTCGAGCAGCGGGAACAGGCGTTCGTCGATGTCGAGGATGGACATGTGGCAGCCGAAGCAGCCTGCCAGCGAGGTGGTGGCGATGCGCAGTTTCTTGCTCATGGTGCATCCTCGCAAGCTGCACAATCTCCGGCAGCATCGGATGGGCGCGGCGCATCCTGCAGGGCCTGCGCGCTGATGGGGCTTTGGTCGTAGCGCCGTTCACCGATGGGCTGGCTGAAGCCGACGCGCTTTTTGAGGATGACGCCGACCGGACAGACCTGCATGGCTTTGTCGGTGAGTGCGATGTTGGTGTCTTTCAGTTGGCCGGACTCCGCATTCACGATGAGGTGCTTGGTGATGCCCCGCCCTGCCAGCGCGAACACATTCTTGCCGTCTACTTCGCTGGAGGCACGCACGCACAGTTCGCACAGGATGCAGCGATTGAAGTCGAGCAGGATGTCGGGATGCGAGGCGTCCAGCGGACGGTCGGGGTACTGGTGGCGGAACCCGGCGGCATGCACTTCCAGGTCGTAGCCCAGCGCCTGCAACATGCAGTTGCCGCTCTTTTCGCACGAAGGGCAGAAATGGTTGCCTTCGGCGAACAGCATCTGCACCAATGTACGGCGCATGGCGTTGATCTCTTCGATCTCACTTTCCACTTCCAGCCCAACTTCGGCGGGCATGGTGCAGGACGCCATGGTGCGGCCGTTGACCTTGACCGTGCACAGCTTGCAACTGCCGTGAGGCTTGAATTCCGGGTGGTAGCACAGGTGCGGGATGTATTGCCCGGCAGCCAGCGCCGCTTGCATCACGGTCTGGCCCGGTTCGAACGGGACGGTCGCGCCGTCTAGTTGGAAGGTATCGGTCATTCGCTTTCCTTCAGGTGTGCGCCGGCATCGTCGCGGCCGGTCATCTGCCGGGCGCGTGCCAATGCGCCGTCGAGGTCGAAGGCCGGTTCGAAATCCAGCGACTTCAGGCGCGATTCATAGGCCGGGCGGAAATGTTTGAGGGTGTGCAGCACAGGATTGCAGGCGGTGCGGCCGAGGCCGCAGTGCGAGGTGGTCTGCAGCACATGGTCCAGGTTCTCGATCTCGGCCAGGTCGTGCTGGGTGCCGTGTCCGGCAGCGACCTTGTCCATGGTCTGTTTCAGCATCGAAGTGCCGACGCGGCACGGTGTGCAGAAGCCGCAGCTCTCATGGGCGAAGAAGTGCACGAAGTTGCGCGCCACCTCGAACATGTCGCGGCTGTCGTCGAACACCATGAAGGCACCGGCGGTGGGCAGGTCTTCAAAGCCCAGCTTACGGTCGAAATCATGTTCGCCGATGCACATGCCGGACGGGCCGCTGATCTGCACTGCGCGCGTGTTGACCGCACCGCAATCGTTGAGGATCTGGCGCACGGTGACCCCGAACGGATATTCGTAGATGCCGGGGCTGGCGCAGTCGCCGGAGACGGAGATGAGTTTGCTGCCACTGGACTTTTCGGTACCGATGGCGCGATAAGCTGCCGCGCCCATGTGCAATGCCATCACGGCCTGGCAAAAGGTCTCGACGTTATCCACGGCGGTGGGCTGTTGCAGGTAGCCGTTGGTGACGGGGAACGGCGGGCGGTTGCGCGGTACGCCGCGCTTGCCTTCCAGTGATTCGATGAGTGCTGACTCCTCGCCGCAGATGTAGGCACCGGCGCCGAGATGGATCTCGATATCGAAATCGAAGCCCTGCTTACCCAAGATGTTCTCACCGAGCAGTTCGCTATCGCGGCGACGTTGCAGCACCCCCTGCAGGTGGCTCAGCAGGTAGCGGTATTCGCCGCGCAGATAGAGGAAGCCTTTCTTCGCACCGACAGCGCGGGCGCACAAGGTCATGCCTTCGAACACCAGATCGGGATGGCGCGTCAGTAGAACGCGATCCTTGAAGGTGCCGGGTTCCCCTTCGTCGGCATTGCACACCACGTAATGCGCATCGCCTTCGGCATTGCGGCAGGCTTCCCATTTCATGCCGGTGGGGAAACCCGCGCCGCCGCGGCCGCGCAGATTGGAATCCTTGATGGTGCTGATGATCGTTTCAGGCTTGAGTGCCTTCGTGGCTTGCATCACTTCACCATAGGCGAGTTTGTTATCCAGTATCAATCCGCCACGGCGGATGTTGTTCTCGATCTTGAAATAGTCAGCGGGCCATTCGGCGACCGGTGTGCGGTTGCGGATCAGCTGCCCGATCTCTTGTATACGTTGCGAACTGAGACGGGTGATGGCACGGCCGTTGACCAGCATGGCTGGGCCTTGGTCGCACATGCCGGTGCATGAGGTGGTGTTGATGCTGAGTAGGCCGTCTTCGGAGACTTTGCCGGGCTGCAACCATAGTTGGCGGCACATCTGCTCCAGCAGGTCCTGATTGCCCAGCATGCGGTCGGTGATATTGTCGGAGAACAGCACGCGATATTCGCCGACGGGCTTCAGGTGCAGGAAGGAGTAGAAAGAGGCGACGCTCTCGATACGGGCGCGCGGGATGTCCAGCGTGGCAGCGATATATGAGGCGGCATCATCCGGGATGTAGCCCGCACAAGCCTGCACTTCGATCAGTAGCTGCAGAAGGTTAGTCTTTTCACCACAATGCCTTGCGACGATATCATGCAGATCTGCATGAAGATCGCATCGGGGCGATTCACCGTAAATCGGGTTGGCTTCTGGTAGCATACGCGCCGCTCTTCGTTGGGTTGACCGCAACATCTGACGAAGTCGTCAGATGAGATTATGAAGCAATATTCGCAGCGTTTTGTATCTTTGTCGCTGCCTGAACTTGCGATTGCATTGCATCCTGACATGTATTCGTTACAACCGGAAGACTCTCATCGCTCCTAAGACCGACAAGCAATGTCGATGGGCCTAGCCATTATTTTCAATCGGAATGTTAAGCAGACTCAATCCCACTCAACGCGCAGCCGTCAAACATCTGGGCTCCCCGCTGCTGGTGCTGGCCGGTGCGGGCAGCGGCAAGACCGGCGTGATCACGCACAAGATCGCCTACCTGATCAGCGAATGCGGCTATCAGGCGCGCAATGTTGCGGCCATCACCTTCACCAACAAGGCGGCCAACGAGATGAAAGAGCGTGTGGTCAAGTTGCTGGGCGGGCGCGAAGCCAAGGGACTGACCATCAGCACCTTCCATGCACTGGGCATGCAGATCCTGCGTGAAGAAGCGACGCATATCGGCTACAAGAAACAGTTTTCCATCTTCGATACGGCCGACACGAGCAAGATCATCAGTGAGTTGCTGGGTAGTCCAGACAAACAGGAGATCCGTACCGCGCAGAGTGTGATGTCGAACTGGAAAGCGGCTTTTCTGACACCGGCCCAGGCGCAGAGCATGGCTGAGGGTGAGGATCAGCAGCGCCTCGCCCTGCTCTATCAGCGTTATCAGGAGACCTTGCGCGCCTATCAGTCGGTGGATTTCGACGATCTGATCCGTCTGCCGGTGGAGCTGTTCCAGACCAATGCCGAGGTAGCGGAACGTTGGCAGCACCGTTTCCGCTATCTGCTGGTGGATGAATATCAGGACACCAACGACTGCCAGTACCAGATGATGAAACTGCTGGCGGGCGACCGCGCGGCGATCACCGCCGTGGGCGACGACGACCAGGCCATCTATGCCTGGCGCGGTGCCAGTACGGCCAATCTGAGTAATCTGCAGAAGGACTATCCGAGCTTGCAGGTGATCAAGCTGGAGCAGAATTACCGCTCCTCGCAGCGCATTCTGCACAGCGCGAATGAACTGATCAAAAACAACACCAAGCTGTTCGAGAAGAAGTTGTGGAGCGAGCATGGCCCCGGCGATCAGGTGCGGGTGTTTGCGGCCAAGGATGAAGAGAACGAGGCTGAATCGGTGGTGCTGCGCCTGCTGGCGCACAAGTTTGAGCACCGTACCCGCTTCGCCGATTACGCCATCCTGTATCGCAGCAACCATCTGTCGCGCGTGTTCGAACAACAGCTGCGCACGCACAAGGTGCCTTATACCGTTAGCGGCGGCACCTCGTTCTTCGACCATGCCGAGATCAAGGACCTGACCGCCTATCTGCGTCTGATTGCCAATCCGGACGACGATCCGGCTTTCATCCGTGCCATCACCACGCCCAAACGCGGCGTCGGCAACAGCACGCTGGAGAAGCTGGCGACACATGCCGGGACGCGTCATATCAGCCTGTTCGAGGCGGCGTTCGAACCGGCCATAGCCGAGCAGTTGCAGCCGCGCCAGCACGAGGATCTGCTCACCTTCTGCAACTTCATCAATCGTATGCAGTCGCGTGCCGACAAGGAACCGTGCAACGAGGTGATGAACGATCTGCTGGAGGCCATCGATTACGAGACCTGGCTGTTCGATAGCTTCGAGCCGAAACAGGCCGAGAACAAATGGAAGAACGTGCAGGACTTCACGGGCTGGATGAACCGAAAGTCCGAGGAAGACGACAAGAACATGATCGCGATGACGCAGTTGATCGCCCTGCTCAATCTGCTTGAATCGCGCGATCAGGATACGGATGCGGTGTCGCTCTCCACGCTGCATGCTTCCAAAGGTCTGGAATATGGCCATGTGTATCTGGTGGGGGTGGAGGAAGGCATCCTGCCGCATGAGCGCAGTGAGGAGCCGGAGCAGATCGAGGAAGAGCGCCGCCTGATGTATGTGGGCATCACCCGCGCACAACGCTCCTTGCAGATCAGCTATTGCACGCGGCGCAAGCGCGGCAAGGAAACAGCCGGTTGTGATCCGAGCCGTTTCATTGCCGAGTTGCCGCAGGATGATCTCGTCTTTGCCGGTGTGACGCAGGTTGGTACTGCGCCAGTGGTGAGCAAGTCAGAAGGCATGGACAAACTGGCCAAATTGAAAGCGATGTTGGGCACTGCCTGACACGGAACACTGTCAAATTCCGGTAAACTGCGTCTGTTCCAATATCAACAGATCACTCCGGATATTTACCTATGAAGATCGCAATCGCCGGCACCGGCTACGTCGGACTCTCCAACGCCATTTTGTTGGCCCAGCATAACGAAGTCGTCGCGCTCGACATCATCGCCGAGAAGGTGGAGATGTTGAACCGCAAGCAATCCCCCATCGAAGACGTCGAGATCGAAGACTATCTGCAGCACAAGACGCTGAACTTCCGCGCCACGATGGACAAGGTCGATGCCTACACCGGCGCCGACTACGTCATCATCGCCACGCCCACCGATTACGATCCCGAGACCAATTACTTCAACACGCGCTCCATCGAGGCGGTGATTCAGGACGTGATGGCCATCAATCCCAAGGCGGTGATGATCATCAAATCCACAGTTCCTGTGGGTTACACAGCCAAGGCGCGCGAGCAGTTCAACTGCGACAACCTGATCTTCTCGCCCGAGTTCCTGCGCGAAGGCCGTGCGCTATACGACAACCTGCACCCTTCCCGTATCGTCATCGGCGAGCGCTCAAAGCGCGCCGAGACTTTCGCCGGATTGTTGCAACAAGGTGCGGTGAAGCAAAACATCGACACCCTGTTCACCGACTCCACCGAGGCCGAAGCGATCAAACTGTTCGCCAACACCTATCTGGCCATGCGTGTCGCTTACTTTAACGAGCTGGACACCTATGCCGCCACGCACGGGCTGGACACCTTGCAGATCATCAGGGGCGTCAGCCTCGATCCGCGCATCGGCGACCACTACAACAACCCCTCCTTCGGCTATGGCGGTTACTGCCTGCCCAAGGACACCAAGCAGCTATTGGCGAACTACAGCGATGTGCCGCAGAACCTGATCCACGCCATCGTTGAGGCCAATACCACGCGCAAGGATTTCATCGCCTTCGATATCCTCAAGCGTAATCCCAAGATCGTTGGTATCCATCGACTGGTGATGAAAGCCGGATCGGATAATTTCCGGTCGAGCAGCATCCAGGGCATCATGAAGCGCATCAAGGCCAAGGGAATCGAGGTCATCGTGTACGAACCGGCGCTGAAGGAAGACAGCTTCTTTCATTCGCGCGTGGTAAATGATCTTGAGCAGTTCAAGAAAGAGGCGGATGTGATCGTGGCGAATCGCATCACCGACGATATCCGCGACGTGGCGGACAAGGTGTATAGCCGTGACCTGTTCGGCAAGGATTGATAGCCTGATTTGCAGAAAGGTTATTGCCGTATTGAAAGCTGGTAGCATGCGTTCAGGCGGAAATAAAAACGAGAACGTCAAGTGAACCCACTATCTATCCGCTCCAGCGGTATTTTGTTGCACCCTACCTCTCTCCCTGGCCCTCACGGTTGCGGAGACTTCGGTCACGAAGCTTATCAATTCGTCGACTGGTTGGTCGGAACCGGTCAATCACTCTGGCAAATGTTGCCATTGGGTGAAGTCGGACCGGGAAATTCTCCTTACATGAGCAGTTCCGCCTTCGCCGGCAATATCATGCTGATCGACTTGCTCGCGCTAGCCGAGCATAAATGGCTGTCACAGGATGAATTGGCCGTAACCCCCGACTTTTCTGATGCGCGCGTCGACTATCAGGTTGTCACTGCCTTCAAGTTAGGCATGCTGCGTTTGGCTGCGGCGCGCTTCTGTGCCCACCCGGGTAAGCGGTTGGGCGATTCATTTTCAGCGTTCTGCGAACGCG
>JBDRPZ010000069.1:0-6524 GCA_043826585.1 Pseudomonadota bacterium | reverse complement strand
GGTGACGGATGTGTTGAGTTCACTGGTACTGGAAGGCACCGGTCCGCTGATGTTCCATGAGACATCGAACCCGGCCGGTCCTGTGCTGTGGCTGAACCACGACGTGATCGCCAAGCAACTGAATCAAATGCACGCCTGAGCCAAATGAAAAAAAAGCCGCGAGCAAGACGCTCGCGGCTTTTTTCATTTCATGCCTGCTATTTCACTCGATGCGGCAGGCCTCCCTGAAACTCAGTCTCGGATTACGCGGATAGACTCCCTTGGGGTCGCCGTATCCGAGGCTGCAGATGAAGTTCGATCGCACATTCGTTCCCGCAAAGAACAGTTCATCCACCTTGGCATTGTCGAAGCCGGACATCGGCCCGCAATCGAGACCGAGTGCGCGTGCCGCGATGATCAGGTACGCCCCTTGCAAGGCGCCGTTGCGGAAGGCGTTGGTGAAGGCGGTCTTTTCGTCCTCGTTGAACCAGCTCGGCGCATCCGGCGCATTGGGGAACAGCTTGCCCAGCTTCTCGTAGAAGTGCAGGTCATAGCCGATGATGGCCGTGACAGGGGCGGCCATGACTTTGGCTCGGTTGCCTTCCATCAATGTTGGCAGCAGCTTTTCTTTGGCCTCTATCGATTTAACGAACACGATTCGCGCTGGGTTGCAGTTGGCCGAGGTCGGTGCCATGCGGAAGGTGTCATAAAGTTGGTGCAACAACACGTCTGCGACGGGCTTGTCGGTCCAGATGTTATGGGTGTGT
This sequence comes from Pseudomonadota bacterium, assembly GCA_043826585.1. Lineage (GTDB taxonomy): Bacteria > Pseudomonadota > Gammaproteobacteria > Burkholderiales > Gallionellaceae > Sideroxyarcus. The sequence goes on along the minus strand of JBDRPZ010000069.1, from coordinate 5,778 downwards.
GCTGCCAGGAAGAGTTGATCCAGGGCCTCTTGGTTCAGTGGGTTATGGGGCATGGTGGACTCCTTATCGGTGTTGTCGTTCAGCGGTACTCATGCCGGATTATCACCTGATACTCTGCCGCTGACCATGTCGTTCTCAGGCGCGGTCCGGGCGCGAGGAAAATATATCTATTGAAAGTGCCAACTTGAATTGTCTCCCTCAATGAAATGTGTCTTAATGCGAAAAGTTCGACGAAATGCACAAGTAGCTACCTAGATCGAACAACGGGCAGGATAAGAAAGGGCAGATAGATGGAACGGGGTCAGGAAAAGCTAGCAATAAGCAAACTGGTCTTTGAATTGACAGTGTCTGGAAATGAGTCGGGTGACCTGGACAATCTGCTGGAGCATCTTTTCATTCTGATGCAGGAGCATCGAGATATCCCCGTAGAGTCGCGTGGTGCCATCCTGTTACTCAATCCTCGTGGAAAATATTTTCAGGTAGCCCAGTTCGGCATGCCGCCCGCATGGGACAACACGCTGGATTGGGAGATGCTCAAACTACCCGAACCCGGTGCAGTTGAACGCTGCCATACCAAACAGGTTTCCTACGAGGACCCAGCCGTTGGTGCCATCGTCCATACCCGCGTCATGCTGCTGCCGTTGCGCGTCGAAGGACGCTATATCGGTTATGTGACTTTGTTCGTCCCGATGGGATATGAGCTGTGCGAGGTCTATCAGGATTTCTTCAGCGATCTGTCGCGCGCCCTATCCGGTCTTGTGCAGCGCACCTTGTCCATGGAGACCTTGCGCATACGCGAGCTGGAACTCGAAGAAGCCCGTGCCGACGCTATCCGCAGTCTGGGCGTGGCCTCCGAATACCGCGATCACGAGACCGGCTGGCACATCATGCGCATGACCAACTCTGCGCAATCCATCGCCAGAGCCATGCATCTGCCCGAGGAACAGCGCGACCTGCTATACATCGCGGCACCCATGCACGATGTGGGCAAGATCGGCATCGCCGATGCGGTGCTGCTCAAGCCGGGCAAGCTGACCGACGAAGAGTACGAGGTGATGAAGACGCACACCAACATCGGCGTCACCATCCTCGAAGGCAAGGATGAGCTGATCAAAGCGGCACGCGATATCGCCGGTTGCCATCACGAACGCTGGGATGGCAAAGGCTACCCCAGCGGGATGAAGGGTGAGGAGATTCCCATGCTGGCGCGCATCTGCGCCGTCGCCGATGTGTTCGATGCGCTCACCTCGACCCGCCCCTACAAGGAACCCTGGTCGGTGGAACAGGCGCATGACTGGGTGATGAGCGAGGCAGGTAAGCATTTCGATCCGGAAGTGGTGCGCGCCTTTGATGCCTCGATGCCGGAGATATTGCGCATCCGTGAACTTTATCGCGATGACATCATCGATCCCAAACAGGTGCTGACCCTGCCACCTATCCGCCACCGCGAGAACGAATGGATCCCTTGGGACGACAGCCTGAGTGTGGGGATCGATGTCATCGATGAACATCACCGCTATCTGTTCGATCTGATCAACGATCTGTATCAGGTCGTGATCAAAAAGCGCGGTGCACGTGAAGTGGCACGGTTGATCAAATCACTGGATGCATATGCCAAGATCCACTTCCGTTCGGAAGAGCAGATGATGAATCACTACGCATTCGCCGGTATTGATCGCCAATTGCACCAGCACCATGCCTTTGAGGAAAAGATCGCCGAATTCTACGAAGAGTTGCACGCCAACCCGCTGGTGGCGCAGTTCGACGTGTTGACCTACCTGCGCGACTGGCTGATCCACCACATCCGCGTCGAGGATGCCAAGTTGATCGAACTGACGGGACACTGATCCGCCCGGATGTCCATCCCCCCCCATTAAGAGTAATTGACTAAATTACTCGGGTTAGGTTAAATAGCTGCACTTTTTCACTAGAGAGGGGCAGACCATGCAATTACCAGAACGTGACGGTGACGGATATCTCGTCGATATGAGCGATTGGACCGAAGAGATCGGTCGTGCCATGGCCGAGGCCGACGGCTACGAGCTGGACGACAAGAAGTGGCAGCAGATCATGAAGGCGCGCGAGTATTACGAGGAATTCACCTCGGTGCCGCCTATCCGCAAGTTCGCCAAATACATCGATGAAGACCAGAAAGACGTGTTCGACCTGTGGATGACCGGCCCGATGAAGCCGATCACCAAGTACGGCGGCATGCCGAAGCCGACTGGTTGCGTCTGAGGAACATCAATGAAAGTCACACCCGATAACGTCAAGGATTTCATCCTGGAAGGTTTGCCGTGCGAACACATTCAAGTCGAAGGCGATGGCCGCCATTTCGACGCGGTGATCGTAAGCAAGGATTTTGAAGGCAAGGGCATGTTGCAGCAGCACAAACTGGTGTATCAGGTGCTGGGAGACAAGATGGAGAAGATCCACGCCCTGTCGATGAAGACCCTGACGCCCGCGCAGTGGGCCAACAACCAATAAGGAAATAGCAATGGACGATAAAGAGATCGCACTGGAGATCATCCGCAAGACGGTGACCGAGAACCCGGTAGTGTTGTACATGAAGGGCACGCCGCAATTTCCGCAATGCGGTTTTTCCGGCCGTGCCGCGCAGGTGCTGAAAGCAGCGGGCGTATCAAAATACGTGGCCGTGAACGTGCTGGAAGACCCGGTGTCCTGGAATTATCTGAAGTTCTACGCCGACTTCCCCACTTTCCCGCAGCTTTATATCAATGGCGAGTTGATCGGCGGTTCCGACATCATGCTGGCGATGTTCGAGCAGGGCGAGTTGCAACCGCTGATCGAAAAAGCGACTGCTACTGCCTGATCACGTCGAGGTTCAGCGCAACTTGATGCGCTCGACCTCCAGGCTGTGCTCGCCATCGCTCAACCACACCTGTCCATCCTGAATGGTGCATTGCAGATTCATGGTGCGTTGCACCAGTTTGGGCAGGTCTCGTGTGCTCTCGGGCGGCAGGTTGATGATGGTGAGGTTCTTCTGACGTTCGAACTGGGCACGGTGCTGCGCGAACCACATGTCGGCCACGCGCCCGCCATAGCTGTACACCACCACTTGCCTGGCGCGACCGCAGGCTTTGCGTATCAGTTTCTCGTCGGGAATGCCAACATCTATCCATAACTCGATGGCGCCGGTCAGGTCTTTCTGCCACAGGTCGGCCGCGTCCTCGTCTGTCATGCCCTGCCCGAACTCCAGATAGTCGTGCGCATGTAGCGCGAATGCCAGCAGGCGCACCATCATGCGTTCATCGGTCTCTGATGGATGTTGCGCCAGCGTCAGCGCGTGGTCTTGGTAATAGTGTCGCTCCATATCCGCGATCTGCAGATTGGCTTTGAATACGGTCGCTTTGATTGCCATGTGTTTTCCTGTTACGGTGCATTGCGGCACAATGCGCGGGGGCGTAAGCATAGCGTATTGCGCGGCGCCCTCAGCGACTTTGCCATAGCCAACCACAGGGAAGACAGCAGCTCATGTTTGAACAGACATACTTTGGGAATACGGTACTTGCTTACCTCACATCGCTTGCCATCCTGCTGGGCGGGATGGCGGCTATCTCTGTATTCAAGCGCTATATCCTCAGTCGCCTGAAGAAGTTGGCCGAGTCGTCGGCCACCACTATCGACGATCTGCTGGTTAAGGCGATTGAACGCACACTGGTTCCCATCCTGTATTTCGGCGTGTTGTACGCCTCCGTGCATACGCTGCACCTGAGCAAGGATTTCGAGCGCGGTTTCAATATTGCGGCCATCGTGTTGATCACTATCCTTGCAGTACGCACCCTGACTGCAGGGGTGCATCACTTGTTGCGCTCCTATGCATCGAGTAATTCAGATTCAGATGAGGCTGCCAAACAACTCAAGGGCATCGGCAGTCTGCTTAATTTCGTGATCTGGGTACTGGCGCTTCTGTTCCTGCTCGACAACATGGGCGTGGAGATATCGGCGGTAGTAGCCGGTCTGGGCATCGGCGGTATCGCGGTGGCGCTGGCGGCGCAGGCCGTGCTGGGCGATCTGTTCAGCTACTTCGTCATTTTCTTCGACAAGCCGTTTGCGGTGGGCGACTTCATCGTGGTGGGCGACAAGATGGGGGTGGTAGAGCATGTCGGTATCAAGACCACGCGTTTGCGTGCGCTGGGTGGAGAGCAACTGGTATTTTCCAATACCGATCTGACCAACTCGCGCGTACACAATTTCAAAAAGATGGAGCGGCGCAGGATCGTATTCAAGCTGGGGGTGACATACCAGACTCCCGCCGAGAAACTGAGACGCATCCCGCAGATGGTGAAGGACATCATCCTTACTCAAGCAGAGGCCGAGTTCGACCGGGGGCATTTCGCTAACTATGGCGATTTCAGCCTCAACTTCGAGTTCGTGTACTACGTGATCGGTGCCGACTACGCCAAATACATGGATGTCCAGCAGGCGATCAATCTGGCGATCTTCGAGGCATTCGAAAAAGAAGGTATCGAATTCGCCTACCCCTCGCAGACGCTGTTCGTAAAAAAGGACGCTTAGGTTCATATGCTCAATCCCCATCAGGCCGCCCAGCTTGTGCGACTGCGCTGGACGGCGTTTGCCATCGTCGGGTTGGCTTATGTGCTGTCGTTCTTCCATCGCTTCGCACCGGCGGCGATCTCATCAGACCTGCAACTGGCGTTCAATACCACAGGCGCATCACTGGGCGGTCTGGCCGCGACCTATTTTTACGTCTACACCGTGATGCAGATCCCCACGGGCATCCTGGCGGACACGCTGGGGCCGCGTCGTGTGGTCGCTATCGGTGGTGTCATCGCGGGTATAGGTTCCATCCTGTTCGGTATGGCGGATACGCTGGCGATGGCATCCGTCGGTCGCCTCTTGGTCGGCCTCGGTGTGTCGGTCTCTTTCATCTGCATGCTCAAGCTCAATGCAGTGTGGTTCCATGACCGGCACTTCGGCACAGCGACCGGTGCCACCATCCTGCTCGGCAATATGGGCTCGGTATTGGCTGCGGCACCTTTGGCTTGGGCGCTGGGCTTCGTCTCCTGGCGCACGGTGTTCGTTGCGGTTGGCGTGGTTTCACTGTTGTTGGCGGCATTGGCATGGTGGTACGTACGCAACCACCCCGGTGAAGCCGGGCTGCCCAGTCTGCGAGAACTGGATGGAAAGGACTCGCATCCTGCCCATGAGGGGCATTGGTACGACGGTTTGCTGGTGGTGATGAAGAATCGCGCGACCTGGCCGGGACTGTGGGTGAACATGGGTCTGGCCGGTACGTTATTCGCTTTTGGCGGATTGTGGGCCGTGCCATACCTGCGTGATGTGCACGGCATGGACCGCGCACTGGCGACCGACCACACCACGCTGCTGCTGGCCGGCTTCGCCATCGGAGCCTTCTTCATCGGTACGTTGTCGGATCGCATGGGAAGGCGCAAGCCGGTGATGTTCGTCGGCGCGCTGGTGTATTGCCTGTGCTGGTGGATACTCTGGACTGGCACGCAGATGAGCAGTGTACTGAGCCACTTGCTGTTCCTGATGATGGGCTTGAGTGCGCCCAGCTTCACACTGAGTTGGGCGTGTGCCAAGGAAGTGAATCCGCCTGCGCTGTCCGGCATGGCCACCAGTGTGGTGAACGTGGGGGCATTTCTGGGAACAGCCATCATGCAGCCATTGGTGGGGTGGGCGATCGACCGTGCCCATGCCGGAAGTGAGACCCCGTTGGGCTTGGACGACTATCAGTCAGGCATGGGCATCATGCTGGGGTTTGCGCTGATG
>JBDRPZ010000068.1:0-45142 GCA_043826585.1 Pseudomonadota bacterium | reverse complement strand
AAGAACTGCTGATCAAGCCTGATCTGCTGCAGCGCATCTGGCTGCTGCGCAAGCTGATCTACCCCATGGACGAGCTGGAAGCCATGGAATTCCTGCTGGACAAGGTCAAAGCGACCAAAAACAACGCGGAATTCTTTGATTCCATGAAGCGTTGATTTACTAAAGAAAAGGTTTTGACGAAAAAGCCGATTTGGGTATAATGCGCGCCTTTCGGAAAAACCAAGTTTCAGACGAAGGCATCCCTTCGGGTTTTACCGTAACCGAATAACCGCAGCTAGCGAGGTAGTCATGTACGCAGTAATCAAGACCGGTGGCAAGCAGTACCGTGTTGTCCAAGGTGAAACACTCAAGATCGAAACCGTTGCCGGTGATGTGGGCGGCGAAATCGTGCTGGACAAAGTGCTGGCAGTCGGCGATGGCGAAGGCATCAAGATCGGCAAGCCAATGCTGGAGGGCGCTACAGTCAAGGCGACCATCATCTCCAACGGTCGTCACGACAAAGTGACCATCTTCAAGATGCGTCGCCGTAAGCACTACCAGAAGCACCAGGGACATCGTCAGAACTATACAGAGATCCGCATCGACGGCATCTCCGCTTAATAAAGGAGCTATAACATGGCATCGAAAAAAGGCGGCGGCAGTACCAGTAACGGCCGCGACTCGCACTCGAAACGACTCGGCGTTAAGCGCTACGGCGGCGAACTGATCAGCGCAGGCAGCATCATCATCCGTCAGCGCGGCACTCAGGTCCACGCAGGCGACAACGTCGGCATGGGCAAAGACCACACTCTGTTCGCAAAGACCACCGGTACGGTGAAATTTGCAACCAAGGGTGCTCTGAACCGCAAGACAGTCAGCATCGTTCCCGCATAAATTCGCGGTGAACAGCTAGAATGAGCCCTATCGCGAGATAGGGCTTTTTTATTTGCCCTACGGCAATCCAGAACGAACAGCGCAGGACACACATGAAATTCATCGACGAATCGAAGATCGAAGTCATCGCAGGCAACGGCGGCAACGGCGCGGCCAGCTTTCGTCGCGAGAAATACATCGCCAAGGGCGGCCCGGACGGCGGCGACGGCGGACGCGGCGGCAGTGTGATCGCAGTCGCGGATCGCAACATCAACACACTGGTGGACTACCGTTTTGCGCGTATGCATCGCGCCAAGAACGGCGAATCGGGACGCGGTGCGGACTGTTATGGCAAAGGTGCGGACGACATCGTGCTGCGCATGCCGGTCGGCACTGTCATCACCGATATCAACTCCGGCGAGGTCATCGCCGATCTGGCACTAGACGGTGAGCGCACCATACTCGCCAAAGGCGGCGCAGGCGGCCTTGGCAACCTGCACTTCAAGTCCAGTACCAACCGTACGCCGCGCCAATGCACGCCCGGCGAAGAAGGCGAGCGCCGCGAATTGCAACTGGAGTTGAAGGTGCTGGCCGACGTCGGTCTGCTGGGCATGCCGAATGCCGGAAAATCCACGTTCATTCGCTCAGTCTCGGCGGCGCGTCCAAAAGTCGCGGACTACCCGTTCACCACCCTGCACCCGAACCTCGGTGTGGTGCGCGTCTCGGAAGAGCGCAGCTTCGTCATCGCCGACATTCCGGGTCTGATCGAAGGCGCTGCGGAAGGTGCCGGACTAGGGCACCAGTTCCTGCGCCATCTGGCGCGTACGCGTCTGTTGCTGCATCTGGTGGACATCGCCCCGCTGCACGAGGGTGTCGATCCGGTACAAGAGGCACATGCCATCCTCAATGAGCTGCGAAAGTACGACGAGGCGCTGTACAACAAACCGCGCTGGCTGATCCTGAACAAGCTCGACCTGTTGGAAAACAAGGAAGAGACCGTGCAGGCTTTCCTCAACGAATTCGGCGAGGACACGCGCTGGTTCGCCATCTCCGCCATCAACGGTGAAGGATGCAAGGAACTGACTTACGCCATCATGGAACATCTGGACGAGGTCGCGCGCGCCGAGCAGGATGCCATCACCGAAAGCGCGCAGGAAACAGAGATCGATATCCACGACCCACTGGTATGAGAGATGAGAAGCGTTCTTACACAAGCCAAACGTATCGTCGTCAAAGTCGGCAGCAGCCTGGTCACCAACAGCGGTGCCGGACTGGATCTGAACGCCCTGACCAACTGGGCCAAACAGATCGCCTCATTGCGCGCGAATGGCTGTGAAGTCGTACTCGTTTCTTCAGGTGCCATCGCCGAGGGCATGCAGCGACTGGGTTGGAAACAACGTCCCAGCGCCGTGCATGAATTGCAGGCCGCCGCCGCCGTTGGACAGATGGGCCTGGTACAAGCCTACGAAAGCTGTTTCCGCCAGCATGGTCTGCATGCGGCACAAGTACTGCTCACACACGCCGATCTGGCCGACCGCGAACGGTACCTGAATGCCCGCTCGACCCTGCGCAGTCTGCTCAATCTGCGCGTCATCCCCATCATCAACGAGAACGACACCGTGGTCACCGACGAGATCAAGTTCGGCGACAACGACACCTTGGGCGCGCTGGTAGCCAACCTGATCGAAGCCGATGCATTGATCATCCTCACCGACCAGACCGGCCTGTACACCGCCGACCCGCGCAAAGACGCGAACGCCACACTCATCAATGAAGCACTGGCAGGCAAACCGGAGCTGGAAGCAATGGCTGGCGGCGCAGGCAGCCACATCGGACGCGGCGGCATGCTCACCAAGATATTGGCCGCCAAACGCGCGGCACGCAGCGGTGCGCACACCGTCATTGCCTCCGGCCATGAACCGGACGTGTTGCAGCGCCTGCTGCAAGCCGAAAACATCGGCACCCTGCTCACTGCCAGCGAACTTGCGCTGGAAGCACGTAAGCAATGGCTGGCCGACCATCTGCAAGTGAGTGGAAGAATCAGCCTGGATGCCGGCGCAGTGCGCGCCCTGTGCCAGGACAAGAAGAGCCTGCTACCCATCGGTGTCACTCAGGTCAGCGGCGAATTCAATCGTGGTGAGGTCGTTGCCGTGCTGGATGTTGAAGGCCGCGACATCGCGCGCGGCTTGGTCAACTACAGCGCCGACGAGGCGCGCCTCATCGCAAAGAAATCAAGCAGCGAGATCGAGAAGATCCTGGGCTACGTGGATGAACCGGAGTTGATACATCGGGACAATCTCGTTCTTCTGTAAAACAGCAAAACGAGATTGCGGTGTAGGCTCACTTGCGCAGCAAGTTAAGTCGCAACGCGACGGCCGAAGCCACAACCTGGTTCTTCTTTGAAAGAACAGAACCAGGTTGAGGTGGAGACTCACAACGCGCAGCGAATGTGATGTCGGAGCCACAATCTCGTTCTGCTGTAACTGTAGCCAGTAGTATCACGCGTGATGCGTCAATGCACACAGCTCGCTGTTAGCCTCGATCTGGATCGTGGCATGTTCGATGCCAAAGTCGTCATGTAATGCCTGCGTCACCTTGCACAAGAACTCATCCCCTGCATGCCCCCGCGGCATGACCAGATGCACCGTCAGCGCCACTTCTGAGGTACTCATCGCCCACACATGCAAATCGTGCACGGCACTTACTTCAGGCAAGCCTGCCAGATAGTCCCTTACCTGTTCCAGCTCAACCGATAAGGGCACACCGTCCAGCGACAGGTGCAGCGCCTGTCGCAACAAACCCCAGGTCCCCATCAGGATCACCAGCGCGATGACCAGGCTGATGAACGGATCCAACCAATACCATCCCGTCCACAGGAACAATGCCCCCGCAGCCACCACACCGACCGAGACCAGCGCATCTGCCGCCATGTGCAGGAACGCTCCGCGCAGATTCAGATCATGATGATTGCCGGACATGAATAGCCAGGCGGTCACACCGTTGACCAGCACACCGATGGCCGCGACGACGATGACTGTCATTCCTTGTATCGCTACCGGATGCGCGAACCGGTCGAAAGCTTCCCATGCGATACCGCCGACGGCGACCAGCAGCAACAGTGCGTTGAACAGTGCCGCCATGATGGTGGCGCGACCGAAACCGTAGGTGTGGCTGCGGCTCGGACGCAGCCTGGCCAGATAGTAGCCGCCCCATGCCAGCAGCAGCCCCAACACATCGCTCAGGTTGTGGCCGGCATCGGACAGTAACGCCAGCGAATCCGCCATCCAGCCGTAGAATGCCTCGACCAGCACGAACAACACATTGAGCGCGATGCCTACTGCAAAGGCTCGGTCGTAATTCGCTGCGTGTGAATGGTCGTGACTCATATCGATAGAACTACGCCAGCCAGCCCTCGATCTTTTGACGATCCGGCACACCACCAGCATGCACCACCTTGCCGTCGATGACCACGCCCGGTGTGGACATGACGCCGTAGCCCATAATGGCCGCGATGTCTTCCACCTTTTCCAGTTCGACTTCCAGACCTTTTGCCTTGGCTACCTCATCGATCAGCTTCAGCGTGTTCTTGCAATTGGCACAGCCGGTGCCGAGCACTTTGATGTTTTGCATATCACTCTCCTTACGTAGTGCCGATAACTAGCAGCATGACTGACCGGATGCGGTCGGCGTGCAGCATGCCGCTTGCTCTGGCTGGGCCGGGGTTGCATCATCCAACCGTTCGGCCAGCGCCTGATCGAAACTGGCAACGAGTTTCTGCGCAGCTTCATCGCGGATGTGGCGCGCGATCTCGATCACAGTCTCGACATGTCGTCGCGGCACACCATATTGCTTGAGCCGGTCAATTTTGCACAGCCCCTGCTTGGGATGGTTGGACGCGATGTCCGCCGCCAGCGACACCAGCGCGACGATGGAAGGATGCAATTCAGTCTCATTCATTTTCAAACTCCTGTTATTCACAATCCGGCGGACAAACTGTTGAACAGCATGCCCGTCACCACAAAAGCCGTCGCCAGATAGGCCGCGAAGATCGCCAGCAATGGCCACTTCACCACCTTGCGCAGGATCAACATCTCCGGAAAGGAAAGCGCGACCACGGCCATCATGAATGCCAGTACCGTGCCCAGTGGCACGCCCTTCCGCAACAACACCTCGGCCACCGGGATGATGCCGACCGCATCCGAATAGAGCGGCACGCCCACCAACACAGCACCGATGACCGAAAGCAGGCCGCCGTCACCGGCGATGCCCACGATGAATTCCTTCGGCACATAACCGTGCATCAGCGCACCGACACCAACCCCGATCAGCACATATTTCCAGATACGGCCGACGATCTCCTTGACCTGCGCCACAGCATACTGATGTCGCAACTTAAGTGTCATCACTTCCGCTTCGAGTTGCGCATCACCCATCTTGATCTGCCACACATAGTCCTCGACCCAGCGCTCCGGCTTGAAACGCTCCAGCACAAAGCCGCCGATCAAAGCCACGCTCAATCCGCTGAACACATAGATCAGCGCCAGCTTCCAGCCGATGACGGTGGCCAGCACGACGATCGCCACTTCGTTCACCATCGGGCTGGCGATCAGGAATGACAGCGTGACGCCCAAGGGGATGCCCGCCTCGACGAAGCCGATGAACAGCGGCACCGACGAACAAGAGCAGAACGGTGTGACTGCGCCCAGCCCCACCGCCATGAAACGCGAACTGACGTTGCCCCGCCTGCGAATGAATTCGCGCACGCGCTCGGGTTTGAGCAATGCACGCAGCAGCCCCATCACGTAGATGACTAGCGTGAGCAGCACCAGTATCTTGCTGACATCCATCACGAAGAAGTGCACGGCATCACCGAGCTGGCTGCCGCTCATGCCTGCCATGTCATACACCAGCCAGTCGGCCATCAGCTTGAACATATCAGTGTTTCTCTGAAACTTCGTACCAGCCTTGGCTGCGCTTCACCAGATACACCACGCTCAGCATCACCGGCACCTCGATCAGCACACCGACCACCGTCGCCAATGCTGCACCGGACTGGAATCCGAACAGGCTGATGGCGGCCGCAACGGCCAGCTCAAAGAAGTTGCTGGCTCCGATCAGCGCCGAGGGGCCAGCCACACAATGCGCCTCGCCCGCGCGACGGTTCAGCCAGTACGCCAACGCGGAATTGAAATACACCTGGATGGTGATCGGCACTGCCAGCATGGCGATGATCAAAGGCTGCTCCACGATTGCCTCACCCTGGAATGCGAACAGCAACACCAGCGTCAGCAACAGGGCCGAGATGGATAACGGCCCGAGCGCCTCCAGCGTGCGCTGCAAAGCGGCTTCACCGCGCGCCAGCAACCACTTGCGCCACAGTTGAGCAAGCAGCACCGGGATCACGATGTACAGCACCACCGAAGTCAGCAGGGTGTCCCATGGCACGATGATGGACGAGATGCCCAGCAGCAACGCCACCAGCGGCGCGAAAGCGAAGATCATGATGGTGTCGTTGAGCGCGACCTGAGACAGCGTGAACAGCGGCTCGCCGTTCACCAGTCGGCTCCATACGAACACCATCGCGGTGCAGGGTGCGGCGGCCAGCAAGATGAGTCCGGCGATGTAACTATCCAGTTGCTCTGCAGGCAAGTACGGCGCAAACAGATGGCGGATAAACAGCCAGCCCAGCAGCGCCATGGAGAACGGCTTGACCGCCCAGTTCACGAACAACGTGACGCCGATGCCGCGCCAGTGTTTCTTCACCTCGTGCAGCGCGCCGAAGTCGATGCGCAACAGCATGGGGATGATCATCACCCAGATCAGCAGGCCGACCGGGAGGTTGACCTTGGCGATCTCCAGCCCACCCAGCCACTGGAACGGCGCAGGCATGAACTGCCCCAGCAGCACGCCGACCACGATGCACAGGAAGACCCAGACGGTCAAATAACGCTCGAAGATGCTCATGTCGTCAGTCCGCTGAACGCCCGATCTCGTTCATCTTCTCTTTCAACGTCAGCTTGTCCAGCTTGTCGATGGGCAGGCTCATGAACAACTGGATACGGCGCGTCAGCTGGTCTGCCGCTTTGTTGAAGGCCGCGCGACGCGCCTCGTCACCTTCGACATGCGCAGGATCCGGGATGCCCCAGTGCGCGGTCATCGGCGAACCGTACCAGACCGGGCAGACTTCGCCCGCGGCGTTGTCACACACGGTAAACACGAAGTCGAACTCCGGCGCGCCGGGTGCGGCGAACTCGTCCCAGCTCTTGCTGCGCAGACCTTCGGTACTGAAGTCGTTGGCCTGCATCCATTCCAGCGCCCCAGGATTGACCTGTCCGGCGGGCGTGCTTCCCGCACTGTAGGCCTTGAATCGCCCCTTACCCAGCTTGTTGAACAACACTTCACCCAAAATACTGCGGGCTGAATTGCCGGTACACAGCACCAATACGTTGTATGTCTTTTCGCTCATTTTCATTTCCTTTGTGTTTAACATTTTTTGTCGCCGATGCCGCAATCCGCGCCACCGCAACAATTCTCGGTCAGGTAATCGACCATGCCGTTCATCACCGTGAAGTTCGCGGCGTAATACACGAAACGTCCGTCCTGCCTGCTTTCCACCAGTCCGGCATGGCTCAGCGTTTTGAAATGGAAAGACAGCGTCGCCGGCGACACCTTCAACTTTTTCGATATCTGTCCGGCTGCCAGTCCTTCCGGCCCGACACTCACCAACAAGCGGAATATAGCCAGCCGGGTGGTCTGCGCGAGCGCCGCCAATGCCTTAACTACCTGTGCGGGTTTCATCATTATTCATTTCGATTGTTAAACGATTATTAAATTGTTGACGCAATTAGAACAGAAGTCTGAAATCGCTTCAAGCGATCCCGACTCAGTAGAAACGGAAGGAGTAGAACAGGTCTATTGCGTCCTCGGTACCGGTGCGGGTAACGAGCGTGATGCGGGGAGTGAGGGTATAGCTGAACTTGGTCAGTCCGCCGACATCGGACAAGCCCTGCTCATAGCTCAGATAGGCGCGCGACGACAGGCGCTTGCCTACGGTGACCACCTGGTTCTGCAAGGCATCGCCTGTCTCGCGCTGTTGCAACGACAGTTCATCCACGCCGATGCTGCGTCCCAGCTGTCCGACCGACTGTCCGCCCAGAAGGTTGCCTGCCGCCGCAAGCAGCAACGAAGAATCGATGCTGCCGCTTTCCGGCACCCGGCCGAGCACGATCCAGGAGAGTTTCTCCGCATCCGGCACCGAGGGTGTGGAAACCAGCCTGAACAAAGGATGACGCGCAGTCCCCGTGACCTCGATACCCGCCTCGACACTGAGCCCTTTGCGCAACGCAAGGATATTCAAACCGGGATCTTCAAGCGGCCCCTGAAAGTTCACCATGCCCCGCTCGACGGTCAACTGCTGTCCGTATGCATTGAACAAACCATCCTGCGTCGCGATGATGCCGGTAGCCTGCACAGACGTGCCTGCCTCACCTTTCAATCGCAATTGGCCGGTGAGGCGTGATTCCAATCCTGCGGTGCGCAGATAGAAATGCTCGCCCAGATCGAAACCGGCATCGATGTCATAGGCAAGATTATTCTTATCGCGCTCTGATTGCCCCATGATCTTCACATCATCCGACCAGACTGGTTTGCCTGTCTCGATCTGGGCGATCAGACCCGCATCGGCACGTACATCGCCACGCAAACTCAAGGTGCGACTGGCGTAACCGATATGCCCCTCGCCGGAAACGATCAACCAACGGTCGGCTCTTTGTGCCAGCGGCAGCGATGCGGCCTGAATTTGCAGATCACTATCCGCCCCCTCCAGATCGATACGCCCACTCGCACTCAGCCGTCCCGCACCTCCTGGCAAACGGTAATCGTCCAGCATCTTGTCATCCGGTTTGGGCAGATAGGGCGCGGAGAATTCCAGCTTCTCGATTTGCACATTGTTCGTCTCGAAGCGGGCACGCAAGCTGCCCTGCTCCAGATTCACCCCTTGATCGAGCAGTGCCACGCGCAAACCATCTCCTTGCACAGTTCCTTGCAAACGCGGCACGCCGAAGGTACCGCGCAGATCTGCATCCAGTGCCAAGCTGCCCCCGCTTTGCAGGTTGTCGTGCAGTACCGGACCGATCCATGTCAGATCTTCACCGTGCAGTGATATGTGACCGGCCAGCGGTGCGTCGCCCTGCACGGTCCAGCGCCCCTCCTGCAAAGACAACGGCAGCTTGACCAGCGCCGCAACATTCCCGAGATTTGCCCCGCTCGCATCCAGCTGCAGCGACAACACATCCTCCACGACACTCAGTGCCAGACTCAGACCGTTCAACCCAAGCTGCTGCCCGCTTTGTGCATCGACCAGCAAGTCACCACTCTCACGTTTGATATTGGCGTGACCTTGCCAGTGCGTATCCGAAGTGATGTCCCAATCACCGCCGAAGCGCAGTGCGTCAAAAGCAGATGATGAAGGTGCGAGTGCTTGCAGATTCACCGCCCGCACACCCAGGCCACTGAATCGACCCGCGCTGTGCCAGCGCTGCTTTGCCCATTGCGTATCCTGCAAAGCGACTTCTCCGCCGGCAAGGCTAAATCGTGCCGCCCCTAAAGCCACCGCTCCCGGTGCAAGCGACAGCTTCGCCGGTGCTTGCAAACTAAGCGGCAAAACACCATCCGCTTCCAGTGCATCCAGACTTCCCAGCCATTGCCATGCCGCTTCTGTCTCACCCAGACCGCCGCTGGCTTCCAATTGCCAGCGCCCAAGCGCCTGGTCGTTGCGCACCAGATTAGCCATGCCGCGCAGTTTGTGCTGCTCACGACTGCCATCCACATCCACGCGCAACTCTGTCATTCCCAGCCCGCCCGGGGTACTCACTCCGGAAGCGGCCAGTTGCAGGGCCAGCATCTTGCTGTCGAATCGCCCTCCTGCATCGATCTGCTCAATACTGCCGCTATCAGACAGTGCCAAGTTGATTCCACCCAGCGTGAAAGTGATGGACGGTTCAGACAAACTGCCCAGCAGTTCGGCCTGACCGGACAGTTGGCCCTGTATGCTCCCACCCAATTGTTCCAATTTAGGCGCATCCAGCATCAACCTGAAATAGTCGGCTGGTGTGCCGTAGGCCAGCTCGGCATTGAGGGTGTTGTCGCCGATGCGTAGTTCGATCTCTCCATCCGCCTTCTGCCTGCCGCTGAAGTGCACCTGCCCGCTGCCATCGATGGCATAACGCGAAAAACGGCTTGGTTCCAGTTCGAAACCGAGCGCCACATCAGGCTCGGGCATCAAACTACCCGAGGCATGCAGCACTGCATTCAGGTCGGTGGCTGCACTATCGATGAATTCGCTCAGATCCAGGCGGCGCAAGTTGCTATCGAAGCGGAACGAGTTAACGCGATCCAGCCTCAACTCACCTTCTCCGACCAGCTCTGTGTCCCCCCTTGCGAAGCGCAAGGCATGCAAGGTGACCATATCGCCGCGACGATACAATCCGCCTTCGATGACGAATTCCCCGTCGGCGAGGTCTAAATGAGCCTGTTGCTCACTGCCGGTACTTCCTATCGCGATCTCGCCATCGAGATTCAAATGCGGCGCGCGGCTGTCTATGTCGCGCGGGTCGAAGCCGCTCACTTGCAAACGCATCGCTCCCTGCCCTGATTGCGGTCGCCAATCCAATTCACCGGTCACGCGGCCAGCTTTGCCGACGCTTGCTTCCACAGCATAAAGTTGCCAATAACGCTCAGACCAGCGCATGCGCGCCCGCAGGCTGCGCAAAGGCAAACCGGCTTTATCCAGAGATCCGGCATGCTGATTCCTGATGGATATGGAACCTTCGAGTTGTTCCTTTTTTGTACCGCGCAATTCGAGCTGACCATCAAGTCGCGCAGGCGGTGCTTCCGCATCAAGCCAATTTGTTGCGAAGCCTGTGAATACGATCTTTGCATGTGCTAGCGGCACTCCGGCCAGTGGCAAAATTTGCGCGCTTCCATGCAGCCTCATGCCCTCGCCATTACCGTCCAGCACCACATCAAGGTGCTGCAGATCCCCCTTGATCTCGACTTGGTAACTTGCACTCATCGGAACTTTTGTTTCAAGTGAGGCAGTCGCCTGTACTGCAAATGGAGTTTGTGGCGCGATGCTTGCGGTGCCGACCAGATCACCGTAAGCGGTATGCGCACTCACCACCTGCAAACGATGGCCGTCATCATCCACGCTAAAGCGCGCTTGCACTGTGTCCGCCTCAAAATCGGGAGCGCCACTTTCGCTACTCGCCACACGCAAAGAGGAGACATCTACTTGCTCCATCTTGATGTCTAACGGCAAGGACAAACTGTCGGGCAATGTCGCAGCATTGCCCGATGGCAGCGCCAGCACATCCACCGCCTTTACTTGAAGTTGCAGCACATGCAATTCACCTTGCAACAAAGCGGCCGGCTGCCAATACACTTCCACATCGCTCAACGTGACACGCCAACCCTCCCCGCGCAGCAGCAGATGTTGCATACCGAAATTGCCCAGCAACGAGCCATGCTCTCCATCTATCTCCAGCGTATCCCTGCTGTATTGCTGCACGGCACTACTGACCCAGACCAATCCCGATTGCGTCCCCAGCATCCAACTGCCGGTAACAGAAACCAGCGCCAGCGGCGAAAGCAAAGCCAGCCACAAAAGCTGGCGGCGAGTAGGCATGATGCGTTTGATCACCATCAGAAAGCCACCGCGATAGCAAAGTGTATGCGTGTCCCCGGCTCACCTTGTCCGCGTGCTGCATCCAGCGCCAGCGGCCCGACCGGGCTGCGCCAGCGCGCACCGACCCCTTGACCGCGATACCACTTCAAAGTCGGCGCTGTATCTGCCGCTGCGCCCTCATCGACGAATATCGCTGCACCCCAGTTGCCGAACCAATGGGTGTATTCAGCGCTCAGCGTGCTCATTGCGCGTCCGCCCACCACCGCACCACCTTCCGAGAAGCCGATACTTTGATAAGCGAAGCCGCGCACGGTCTGTGTGCCACCGACGCGGAACAGATATTCCTGCGGGATACCAAGGCGGGACTTGGAAGCGGTATAGCCAGCCTCGGCACGCAGGCTCAACACATCATTCTTCCCGAACGCTATCCATGACTGGTGTCGCGCATAGCTGCGCACAAAATCCTGGTCGGATGCGAAGGACTTGCTGGCGCTGCCGATCTTGAGCTCTGTCAGATTGCCATCCATCGGCGCCAACGGATCATCCACCATACGTCGATACCAGTGCCAGTCCAGCACCAGCGCCTGGTCGGTCTCACGGATACCTCCGGTAGGGATGCGGCGCTCCTGCTGCCAGTTGAGGCTGATACCGGTCTCGATACCGAACAGGTTACGCGTGCGAGTGACGCCGAACTTGTCGCGCTGCGTAACCAGCTCTTGAATATTGGTACGCTCGCCACTGGCACGCCACAGCAATCGATATCCCAGAGGATTGGGGGGGGTGTCGAGTGCCAGTGCGATGTTCTGCCGATTCTGCTCAACCACGGCTGCACTGCTCAGCGTCCATGCCTGATTGAGGAAGTTATAGCTCTGATAGTTCACTTCATTGCGTGCGCCGTTGTTGGTGCTATAACCGACACCGAACGATATCTTGCGCGATTTCGCCTCCACCACCTGCACTTGAACCGGTGCGCTGCGCGCCGCCTGCCCATCACCCTCGGTTGCCCGGGCGGTGTCCAGATTCACGATGATGGAACTGAAGTGCGGCAGCTTCTGCAACCGCGTCTGAAATTCCAGCAGCAGGCTGCGCTGATAGGGCTGACCGGGTTTGAATGTCGTATGGCGCTCGATCAACAATGGCTCGTAACGTTCCAGTCCGCGCACTTGCAGCGTACCGAACCGATAACGCGGGCCCGAATCGACCACCACCCGCAGACGCGCGACCGCGTGCTCGACATCGACCTCTGCAGCGCTGCTCACCATGCGTGCCGCGGCATAATCTTCACTGGCCACACTGTCCAACAATGCAGTCTTGGCACGATCCCATGCGCCGGAGCGGAAGGCTTGTCCGACCGGCAACGACCAGGCGTTACGAACCTGTTGTGCGCGTTGTGCAGCAGTCTGCTGCAGATCACCACGCAATTCGATGTCTACTGAAGCAACGGTAGTTCTCGTTCCGGGCAGCACCTGCAGGTTCAGGACCCCTGCCTTGTTCACCGAGCCCAAACGCACTTCAGCTGAAAAATAGCCTTCCGTCGCCAGCAATTCGGGTATCTCGCGCTGCGCTCGACGCACAAACACTCCGCGCTCGGATTCCGATTCCAGCAATTCCTCGGGTAGTTTGAAATACTGGTTCAACAGCGGACGCAGATCATCCGGCACATCGATGACGACAGCCGGAATACTGCTGGCAGCGAATGACGGCATCCCCCACGCGAGGACGAGCAGCATAAACAGCCATCGTCGCCATGTCAGCTTGCACCGACGCAGGGGAAACTCACACTCCATCAGAACAGGACGTGATTGAAGGCGAGGTGGGTCGCGATGCTGGCGGCATAACCCAGCGCGATCACAGGCGTCCACTTAAGGTGGGCGAAGAAGGTATACACACCGCGCGCCTGTCCCATCAGGGCGACTCCGGCTGCCGAGCCGATGGACAGCAGCGAGCCACCCACACCTGCCGTCAGCGTGACCAACAGCCACTGACCGATGGACATGTCGGGCTGCATGGTGAGCACAGCGAACATGACCGGGATGTTGTCCACGATCGCGGAGATCACACCGACCGCGATGTTGGCATTGGTGGCGCCCCATTCGCCATACATCACTTCCGAGATCATGGCCAGATAGCCGATGAAACCGAGACCGCCCACGCACATCACCACACCGTAGAAGAAGAACAGCGTGTCCCACTCACTGCGCGCCACTTCACGGTAGATATCGAACGCGGCAGGACTGCCGATCTCGCTCACTTCCTTCTGTGCCCGGCCACTGGTGGTTTTGCGCAAATAGAAGGCGTAGAACTTCAGCACCCCCATACCGGTCAGCATGCCGATCACCGGCGGCAGGCCCAACACACTATGGAAACTCACCGCCAGCGCGATGGTGAACAGGAACAGCAATGCGATAGGGATAGCGCCGCGCTTCATCTCCACCATCTTGCCGCCGCTTTCCGGTTTGGCATTGGGCAGGAACAGATGCATCACGATGGCAGGAACCAGCCAGTTGATCAGCGAAGGCACAAACAGATTGAAGAAAGTCCAGAAACCGATCTGGCCGTTGCTGGCCATGATGTTCTTCTGCCATACCATCAGCGTGGTGATATCACCGAACGGCGAGAACGCCCCCCCCGCATTGGCCGCCACCACCACATTGATCAAAGCGAGCACAACGAACTTCGGATTGTCTTTGCCGACTGCCGTCACCACCGCACCCATCAGCAGGGCGGTGGTCAGGTTGTCGGCGATTGCGGACAGGAAGAATGCGATGACACCCGTGACCCAGAACAACGCACGGTAGCTGAAATTCTTGCGCGTCAGCCAGGAGCGTAATGCCTCGAAGGCGTTCCGCTCATCCAGGGCATTGATGTAAGTCATCGCCACGATGAGGAACAGCATCAGCTCTGCATATTCTTCCAGATTGTGTCGAAGCGCTGCTTCCACCACATGCGGTATATCGTGCCCCTGGTAATACCACGCGATCAAGCCCCAGATGATGCCCGCCGCCAGCATCACCGGCTTGGACTTGCGCAGATGAGTGAACTCTTCCGCCATCACCGCCAGATAGGCCACGAAGAACAACAGCAAGGCGGTGATCCCCACCCAATGCCCGGTCAGGTCGAGGCGCATGCCTTCTCCGGATGCGTGGGCGAATAACGGGGTGAAGGTGAGTACGAACAAGGCAAACAGGCGATTCATGAAATTCCTCCGGCGATATGCTGGCAACAAAATTTTGGACGCGGAATTGTACCTTACGTGCGCCGGCATATTGCACTGGGGGCGCGTAGAATAACGCCTGAATCCTGCTGAAAGACAAGCCATGTTCATCGAACTGTTCATACTCGCAATTGTGGTCGCCGTGGTGGTATTGGCGCTCAGACCGCCACGCAAATAAAAAGGGCCGCAACAGCGGCCCCTTTCTTCACTCTATTTGATAACTAGCGTATTCGGCTTTGGTGTGCCCTGCGAACAGGGCGTTCCATCCAGCTCTTGATGCGGTTGGCATCGCCAACACGGGTGTTCTTACCCCAGGAATCCAGCAGAACGATAACAGTAGGGCGTTCCGACAACTTTGCCTGCATCACCAGACAACGTCCTGCCTCGCTGATATAACCCGTCTTGGACAGGCCGATATCCCAGTTGCGGCTGCGTACCAGAGGATTGGTGTTGCCGTAACGCAGTGACTGGCGGGCATTGATCTTCACCACATGACGGCTTTGGGTGGAAGCGCGCTGAATGTGTTCGTAGCTCTGCGCGGCCAATACCATCTGCACCAGGTCTTTTGCGGTAGAGACGTTTTCACTGTGCAGTCCGACCGGCCCTTCAAAATGCGTATCGTCCATACCCAACTCGCGAGCCTTGGCATTCATCATCGCCACCAGCACCGGCGTGCCGCCGGGATAGGTGCGTGCCAGCGCCGAAGCGGCACGGTTCTCGGAAGCCATGATGGCCAGCGTCAACAGATCGCCGCGGGTCAGCGTCATGCCATCCTTCAAGCGGGACTTGGTGCCTTTAAGGCGATCCCTGTCTTCGCGGGTGATGGTAATGGGCTCATCGAGCGGCAAATGCGCATCCAGAATGACCATGGCGGTCATCAGCTTGGTGATGGAGGCGATAGGCACCACATTGTTGATATTCTTGCTATATACCGGCTGGCCTGTCTGCTCGTCATAGATCATGGCGATAGCAGAGCCCAGCTGGGGCAGTTTGCCATGACTTACATGCTCAAAGCCGGCCGCATGCGCGGTGAGCGCGGAAGTGGCAAACAGAGCTGAGATCAGAAAATACCGCATTTATATCCTCTTGATACCTTACAAGACGGGGCGCAGGATAACCTATATGTCTGTACTGGCAAGTCAGAGTGTTGCAAAACCCCCAATCCGCCATCCTCCGCCATGTCTATCATGACGCGCATTTTGCGGAAGTTGCCCACAATTAAAGGCAGAAGCCAGTCCGTTGCCAGCTCGGGCCACTTATCGGCTAAGGCTTGCCGCTGGTCGCTGGCGCTATTGCAGGCGATCTTCCTGCTGCTGCAAGGCCCACATCTGGCTATATACCCCCTGCTGCGCCAATAGTTCACGGTGCGTGCCGCGTTCGACGATGACGCCCTTGTCCATCACCAATATCTGTTCGGCATCCACCACGGTGGACAGGCGATGGGCGATGATCAATGTGGTGCGTTCGTGTGCGATCAGGCGCATCTGATCCTGAATGGCTTTTTCCGATTTGGAATCAAGGGCCGAGGTCGCCTCGTCAAAGATCAGGATGGCCGGATCCTTCAGCATGGCTCGGGCGATGGCGACACGCTGCTTCTCGCCGCCGGACAGTTTCAGGCCGCGCTCGCCCACCATGGTGTCGTAGCCCAGCGGCAGCGATTCGATGAAGTGATGGATATGCGCAGACTTGGCAGCGCTCAGCACTTCCTCGCGCGATGCATCGGGGCGACCATAGGCGATGTTGTAATAGATGGTGTCGTTGAACAGCACCGTGTCCTGCGGCACGATGCCGATGGCGGCGCGCAGGCTGGCCTGCGTCACACTGCGGATGTCTTGGCCGTCGATCACCACCGCGCCACTGTCCACATCATAGAAACGGAACAGCAGACGCGACAGGGTGGACTTACCCGCACCGCTCGCCCCCACCACGGCCACGGTATGACCAGCCGGAACATCGAAGCTGACACCGTGCAGGATCTGCCGTGTCGGATCATAAGAGAACGTGACATCCTCGAATCGCACGGCAGCACGCTCCAGCTTCAGAGGCGGCGCATCCGGCGCATCCTCCACCTCGCGGTTCACATCCAGCAGGCGGAACATCTTCTCCATGTCGGCCAGCGCATTCTTGATCTCGCGGTAGACGAAGCCGAGGAAGTGCAGCGGCATATACAACTGCAACATGAACACGTTGACCAGCACCAGATCGCCGACCGTCATCTTGCCCGCCACCACCTGTTGCGATGCCAATAGCATCAGCAGGGTGACACCCACCGCGATGATGACGCTCTGCCCCGCATTGAGCGTGGCCAGCGAAGTCTGGTTGCGCACCGCCGACACTTCCCAGCTCTTCATCTGCTCGTCGTAACGCGCGACTTCGTATTTCTCATTGCCGAAATATTTCACCGTCTCGTAGTTGATCAGGCTGTCGATAGCGCGCGTGTTGGCCTTGGAATCCATGTCGTTCATGGTGCGGCGGAACACCATGCGCCACTCGGTGACCACCAGCGTGAACACGATATAGGCGGCCAGCGTCACGAAAGTGATGATGGCGAACATCGGGTCGTACTTCACGAACAGGATGGCCGCCACCAGACCGATCTCCAGCAGCGTGGGCAGGATGTTGAACAACAGGAAGGTGAGCAGGAAACTGATGCCGCGCGTGCCACGCTCGATATCGCGCGAGACGCCGCCGGTCTGCCGCTCCAGATGGAAACGCAGACTGAGTGCATGCAAGTGTTCGAACACCTGCAACGCGACACGACGGATGGCGCGCTGCGTCACCTTGGCGAACAGCGCATCGCGCAATTCGCCGAACAAGGTGGACATCAAACGCAGCAGACCGTAACCCATGATCAGCATCACCGGCACGGCCAACATCGCCTGCGGCTTGCTCATCTCGTCCACGATCTCTTTGAGCGCCAGCGGCACGACCACGTTGGCCAGCTTGGAGGCGACCAGCAGCAGGATGACGAAACCGACCCGCCACTTGAACTCAAGCAGATAGGGAACAAGGCTGCGGATCACCGTCCAGTCGGTGCGGGTGGGCATTCCGGAAGAAGAGGCGTGGTGCGAACTAGAGTGGCGCATCGGGTAAACCATGAACAAGGACGGGCTGCATTATAGCCGCAGCCCTGCCCCCGGCCGCTCAGTCCGGCGCAGTCGGCCGTCCGAAGTGATAGCCCTGCGCGCTGTCCACACCGATCTCGGCCAGCATACGCGCGGTCTCCTCGTCCTCGACGAATTCGGCGATGGTCTTCAGGCCGAACTCGTGCGCCATGCTGTTGATATGCTCGACCATGATGCGGTCGCGCGGGTCGTGGACGATCTGTTGCACGAAGCTGCCTTCGATCTTCACGTAATCCACCGGCAGGTATTTGAGATACAGGAACGAGGAGAATCCGCTGCCAAAATCGTCCAGCGCGATCTTGATCCCCGTCCCTTTCAATTCTTCGATCACGGCGCGCACCTGCGACAGATTGGGCAAGGCCTCGCGCTCGGTCAGCTCCAGCACGATCTGTTCGCAGGGCATCCCCGCCTCGCGCGCGATCTCCGGGATGGCACGCACCCATTCGATGTCATTGAAACTGCGCGGGAACAGGTTGAAGAACAGCTTGGCCTGCGGCTCCCTGCGACTGATCGCGGCATAGTGCGCCAGTCCCTTGCGGAACACCACGCTGTCCAGCTCCTGCGCCATGCCCAGCTTCTCCGCCACATCGACGAATTCGCCGGCCGGCACGATCACCTCGCCGTCGCGTATCCGTGCCAGCACTTCGTAAGCCTTGATGGAACCGTCGTGCAGATTGACGATGGGCTGCAGATGGGCCTCCACCCGCCCCTCGCGCAACGCGGCGCGCAGAAACTCGCCCTGCCGGAACACGTTCATCATGCTGCGGTCTTCCTCGCTCTCGGCCGTCATCACCTGATTCTTGCCGCGCGACTTCGCCTTGTACAACACCACGTCCATGGCCGAATAGATCTCGCCCTCTGTCAGTCCGTCCTCCGGATAGCTGACCAGACTGAAGCTGGCGGTGCAGCGCACCTTGCCGACAGGCAGCTCGAACTCCCTGTCCTGCAACGACTGCAGCAGCTTGTTCGCCACTTGCATACCCTTCGCCAGCTCGGTCTCGGGCAACAGGATGGCGAACTCGTCGCCGCCCAGACGCGCCAGCACATCGCCTTTGCGCAGCGTGGCGCCCAGCAGTATCGAGAGTTCCTTCAACACCAGATCGCCGACCGGATGGCCGAAGGTATCGTTGATGTACTTGAAGTTGTCCAGATCGACCATCATCACCGAGAAGCTGCGTTGATGCCGCGCCGAGCGAATGATCTCGTAGTGCAGGAAGTCCTCGAACTTGCGCCGGTTGTACAGGTCGGTCAGCGGATCATGGGTGGAGAGTTCTTCCAGTTTCTCGTTGTATTCATGCACGGTCTTGAGCAGACCGTTGAAATACTCGGCCAGACTGCGCAATTCCAGCAAGGGGATATCGTTCTTCACACGCCGCGTCAGATCCATATCTGCCGTGATCTCGCGCATCACCCCCACCAGTCTGGCGATCGGCAGCACGAACAGGTAACGCAGTTTGAAATACAGCACGAGGAACACGAAGCCGATGATGGCAAGGGTATAGACCAGCATGGAATTGAGCACGCTGCTGAACGACACTTTGAGGTTGTTCACCGGATAGACGATGTCGATCACGCCGTGCACCGCGCCGACCTGCGACTGCGTGTGGCAAGCCAGGCATTCTTCCGTCGCCTGCAGGGGATAGAGATAACGGATCTGGTCCGCATTCGGGAACAGCAAGGCCTCCTGCCCGTCGTCCAGCACCTTGCGCAGCGGCGCATCGGCGGCCACCACCTCCGCCTCCTGCGGCATCGCGCCGAACTGGCGGGCCACCGCCTCGCCGCGGAACACGCGTATCTGCAAGTCGGGGAATTGGCGGTTCAGGCGCTCGATGGAGTCGTTGATATCCTGCTTGCTCCAGCCTTTGCGCATGGCGGAATACAGACTCTGGAACACCAGTTGCGAGGTCTGTCGCGCATCCTCCCGCGCCAGCTCGTGTACCGCGCGGTCGCGGATCGCACCTGAAAGACTGAAGATCAGCGCGAAGGCCAGCACCATCGCGAACATGGACAAAACAAGCAGCAGTCGCCCCAGCGACATGTGCCGGATTATTCCCAACAGATATGCCATTCCCCTCCCCTTTAAGGAATACCCTCTTTTTTTTCCGGGCGGAATACTAACCTGAGTTTGAAACGGACGTCTCGAATCTTCGTCTTGACGAGTCCGGTCTCAGTGCCTTTGCCGTACCAGCACCCCGACCAGCAGACGGATCACGCCATAACTCAGGCGTGACAGGAACACAGCGAGCGGATGTCTCGGAGGATAGAGGATCTTATCCGCATGGTGCTGCACGGCATGCATCACGCTGTCGCGCAAGTGTCCGGCGAACTCTTTGTCGCGCACCGCCAGATTCGCCTCGCGTGCCATCCACAGGCTGAGAGGATCGAGATTTGAAGACCCCAGCGTCGCCCATGCACCATCGACCACGCATGCCTTGGCATGCATGAAATTGTCACGATACTCATAGATCTCGATCCCCGCCGCCAGCAGCTGTCCATACAGATACTGCGTCGCGTAATACTGAAAGCGGTATTCAACCAAGCCCTGCAACAGCAACACCACACGCACCCCGCGTTTGGCAGCCCGTTTCAAGGCTCGGCGCATCGGGCGCCCGGGCAGGAAGTACGCTTGTGCCAGCACGACCTCATGCCGTGCATCATGAATGGCGTGCAGATAAGCCGCTTCGATCGCATGCCGATGTCGCAGATTGTCCCGCACCAGCAGCGAAGCCCCCGGGTCGTTTGCAGCGGCCTTGGGCTGGCGCAGCTGCACGCGCAAACGCCGGATACGTTTGCGCATACTGGCCCAGCGCACACTGGCCCACAGATGGCGCATCGCCTCCTGCACGTCCCCCGCGAGCGGGCCCTGCAGTCGCACCGCATAATCCAGGCGCGGTGCATCGAAACTTTGTCCATCCGGGATATCGTTGACGATGTTGATGCCGCCCACATAGGCGATCTCGCCATCGATCACAGCCAGCTTGCGATGCATGCGCCGCCATCGATAGCGTCGCATGCGGAAGAAGCCACGTTCCCGACGGAACCACAACACTTCCACCCCCGCGCTGCGCATCTCCTCCACCCAGGATTCCGGCAGACCGGCAGAACCGAAACCGTCGATCAACAAACGTACCGCAACCTGACGCTGCGCCGCATGCTGCAGGGCCTGCGACACCAGTCTGCCGGTCTCGTCGGCGGCGAAGATATAGGTTTCGAGATGGACGGAATGCTGCGCCGAATCGATATCGTCGCAAAGGGAAGGAAAGAAATCCGTGCCGTTCATCAACAGCGTGAGTCGATTCAACCCAACCTGGAAATTGCTGCTCATCTTCTTATCAGATTGGCGGAAAGTGCTGCATGGTCGGACTTGCGCCGACCGCCGTGGATGTCGCAACCCATCACATCGAAACCGCGCGCATAGATGCGATCCAGCTTGAGCAAGGGAAAGGCTGCCGGAAAACTGCGGGCGGGATGCCCGTAACTGAAATGAAATACATCCTGCACCCCAAGGCTTTCAGTCAAACCTCTCGTGAGTTCATTGCGCCAGTCATTGAAATCCCCCGCGATGAGTAGCGCGGCATCTGCGGGCACCACTGACTGCGCATGCTCGATCAGCGTCTGCATCTGCCGCCGCCGACCGCGCGCGAACAGACCAAAGTGGGTACAAAAACAATGCACATGCTGCCCCTTCACATCGATCTCGCAATGCAGCAGACCGCGTTGTTCGAAACGGTGTGCAGACACGTCGCGGTTGCGCGACTGCACGATAGGGAAACGGCTCAGGATCGCATTGCCATGATGACCATGCTCATACACCGCGTTCATGCCATAAGCCCGATGCGCCCAGAACTCATCCGCCAGGAAATCATGCTGCGGCCCCGCCGGATATGCCACATGGCGTAAAGCATGGTTCGCATGCTCCCCCTGCACCTCCTGCAGGAACACGATGTCGGCATTCAGGGCGCGTATCTGTTCGCGCAAGTCATGCAACACCACCCGCCGGTTGAACAGCGAGAAACCTTTGTGGATGTTGTAGGTAGCGACCTTGAGATGGGGCATGGCTGCATTCTACCCAATCAAGCAGTCATGGTGAGGCGGGCTTACTCGGACGGTGTTTCCGGAAGGGTTTGAGAGGCGGTTATTAACCCAAAGCGGCCATTTGAAATTGATAACTCACGCTCTTTTCAGTCCAATAGCTCAATCTCGATCTTCATTGACCTCACAAGTCACTTCTTTGGTCGAAATTTCTACAAACTTCCTAGCTTCGATGTCTATCACCCAGGCTTGCCGGATATCCTCGGCATAGCCCCCATTTCCACGGCCTTCGCGTAATTTAAAACGCCCGATTGCCACGATGGTTCGATAGGGATAAAGAGGGCTTGCACAATTCGTATCATCATCAAGAAAATCGAAACCAGAGACTGGCGAAAATTCCAATGCCCCTTCTGTCTGGAACCTTGGATTCCCCCTGCTATCGCGCTGGACTATTGATTGAACAGCGTAAACACATCGCTTTGCTACTACAGGCTGTTTGCTCAAATCAAGAATGCACCACTCTTCGGTAGCTACGTTGTCACTAGAGTGATACGGATGCGTGGCATCACCGCCTTTTACCATCATGCCATTTAATTTCTTGTAGCCCGCGGCAAGCAGTTCTTCTTCCAGCTTAGTCAAATCACCGCTGTATCGATGCGCCTTGATCTCCACCGACATGGATTCGATTTTGTGATCTTCTCTTGTCTCCGATAGCGGCAATTGTTTTTCTGCACCCTGCGCATCGCATGCCAGTAGCAGCAGGCTAATCAAAGGGAACAGCTTCGAAAGTTTCATTGGGCTGTTGTTCATGGAAAGTAAACATCCGGAAAGGTGATGCCGGAACCTATCTCGCCATTGCAGTGGGGTCAATATGCCGTTTGGCCTATATCTGGCCTAGATAATGGATTGTCCGCTTCTGGCCGTTTACAGCCCCATCAAGCATTCCCTATCCCCTTGGTCGGCAAATCGATCTGCTTCGCAAAGTCCAGCATGCGTTTGATGGGTAGTACGGCGCGCGGGATGATGGCGGGATCGACATGGATCTCGTTGTGGCCTTTTTCCAGCACTTCGGCAAGGTTGATCAGGCCGTTCATCGCCATCCACGGGCAGTGGCTGCAACTGGTGCAGGTGGCGCCGTGACCGGCGGTGGGGGCTTCCAGGAAGATTTTGTCGGGACACAGCGTGCGCATCTTGTGCAGGATGCCGTTGTCGGTGGCAACGATGAATTCCTTTGCCTTGGAATTCTGCGCGGCCTTGATGATCTGCGTGGTGGAGCCGACCATGTCGGCGAGTTGCACCACGGCGCGCGGGGATTCGGGGTGCACCAGCACCAGCGCGTCCGGATGCTGCGCTTTCAGTTCCTGCAACTCTCGGGATTTGTATTCGTCGAGCACGATGCATGAACCTTGCCACATCAGCATGTCGGCACCGGTCTGGTCCTGCACATATCCGCCGAGGTGACGATCCGGCGCCCACAATATTTTCTGGCCCTGTTCCTTCAGATGTTTCACCACCGGCAGTGCGATGGAGCTGGTCACCATCCAGTCGGCACGTGCCTTCACCGCAGCGCTGGTGTTGGCGTACACCACCACGGTACGGTCTGGATGGGCGTCACAGAAGGCGGTGAATTCATCAGCGGGACAACCGAGGTCGAGTGAACATTCGGCTTCGAGGTCGGGCATCAGCACGCGCTTTTCGGGATTCAAAATCTTCGCCGTCTCGCCCATGAATCGCACACCCGCAACAACGATGGTCTTGGCCGGATGCTGGTGACCGAAGTTGGCCATATCCAGTGAGTCGGACACGATGCCACCGGTCGCTTCGGCCAGATCTTGCAGGTCGGGATGCACGTAGTAGTGCGAGACCAGCACGGCGTCCTGCTCTTTCAGCATGCGTTTGATACGCGCGATCAATTCTGCTTTCTCTTCCGGCTCTGGCTCGCGCGGTTTTTTGGCCCAAGCGTGCGCAGTGCTGCAGCTAGTCTGTGCTGTGTCTGGATGTTCGTAGGCGATGGAGATGGTGTTGTCAGCCATGTTGGATATGTTCCGGTAATTGCAATATCGCTTCGCGGTTGCTGGGCGAGAAGACTTTATCCGCCGCTTCCCGCCAGGGCAACCACAGCAGATTCAAGTGTTCGCGCGGCGAGAGGTTGACAGGAACAGGGTGTGGAAGTTGCAAGCCGAACACGTGTTCGGTGTTGCGCGTGACGCCGAGCGGGTAGCGGTGACGCCAGTGCGGGTATATCTCGTATTCGTTCTGTTGCAGCCAGTCGGTCAGCTGAAACTGATGTGCATCAATGTCGGTCTCTTCGGCCACTTCGCGCAGGGCGGTCTCTGACAGCGATTCTTCGCCATCACGACTGCCGGTGACCGATTGCCAATAGCCGGGATGGTCGGCACGTTCCAGCAGCAACACTTCCAGCGCTACGGTGTAGATGACGACCAGAACAGAGACAGGTTGCTTGGTTCGTTGCATCACGCAAGGAATATCCAGAATGGTTTGCCTGCCTGCTTCCAGCAATTTACCGTGTCGTTGAATATCTCCATGACCACCTCATGATCCGCGGCGGTCAGGCCCAGCGTGTCGCCGCTGTTCAACAACAGCAACACATAGCCCTCATCGAACTCGTCCAGCCAGGACATGTCGCACAAAGCATCTGCCAGCGCGTCGAAGTTGTGACCGAACCAGTCCGGTGCCTGAATGGCATGGGCGATGGCTGCCAGGAATTCGCCCTTGCTGTGCACATTCGCCATGTCGATCTCGAAGCTGCGGAATTCGGCCAATGCGGTATTGCCGCGCAACACTTCGACCGGACAACTCAAACGGTACACACCCGCCTCGCCCATATCCTGCAAACGTTCACACAAGTCGCTCATGCTCACTCCTTGATGCGTTTGAAACTGCGGTAGTGATCGGCAGTGTAATAGCACTCCGGGACCACGCCGCACACGATGCGGCGCGCACCGCGATGGCTGACGCCCGGTGTCTTCACTGTGTATTCACGGTAGTACCTGCGCGGCTGCGCAGGCAGGATGCGTTCGCGGTTCTTGAATTCGATGCCGTCACGTGCAAAAGGGAACGGGCCGCCGCGTTTTATAAGCTGCAGGGTGTCGCGCGCCTCCGCCGGCAATTGCGCGACGGAGATGACAGCAAGCGGATGGTCTTGTGGATCGCGTGCCTGCTCGAACGGCAGGCACAGCAACAAGCCGGACAGTAACAACCACTGTACGGCGCGGCGCATCGCTTATTCCTTGCTGACTTCCACGGTGGTCTGCACTTGCTGGCGCAGACGGATGTGCAACTCGCGCAACTGCTTCTCGTCCACGGCGGACGGTGCTTGTGTCAGCAGACACTGTGCACGCTGCGTCTTGGGGAAGGCGATCACGTCGCGGATGGATTCGGCACCGGTCATCATGGTGACGATACGGTCCAGACCGAAGGCCAGACCGCCGTGCGGCGGCGCGCCGTATTGCAGCGCGTCGAGCAGGAAACCGAACTTGAGTTGCGCTTCTTCCGCGCCGATGTTGAGCGCACGGAACACTTTGCTCTGCACTTCTTCCTTGTGGATACGCACAGAACCGCCGCCGATCTCCCAGCCGTTCAAGGCCAGGTCGTAGGCCTTGGCCAAGCACTTGCCCGGATCGGTCTCAAGGAATTCCAGATGCTCGTCTTTGGGCGAAGTGAACGGATGGTGACAGGCGTTCCAGCGCTTGGCTTCGTCGTCGTATTCGAACATGGGGAAGTCCACCACCCAGACCGGCTCCCACGCCTTGCCGTTTGTGTGACCTTTCTCGTGGCCGATCTTGCTGCGTAATGCGCCCAGTGCGTCGTTGACGACCTTGGTCTTGTCCGCACCGAAGAAGATGATGTCGCCGTTCTGCGCGCCGGTGCGCTCGATGATGGTCTTCAACGCGGCTTCGTGGATGTTCTTCACGATAGGCGATTGCAGGCCTTCTTCGTTCAGCTTGGTGATGTCGTTGACCTTGATGTAGGCCAGACCCTTGGCACCGTAGATGCCGACGAACTTGGTGTATTCGTCGATCTCGCCGCGCGTGAACGCGCCGCCGTTCGGCACGCGCAAAGCGCCCACACGGCCGCCGGAATTCGCCACGCCGCTGAACACCTTGAACGCGACATCCTTCACCGCGTCGGTGACTTCGGTGATCTCCAGCGTCACGCGCATGTCCGGCTTGTCGGACCCGAAACGCGCCATCGCTTCGGCATAGCCGATGCGCTGGAACGGGTTGGGCAATGCGACATTGAGCACTTCCTTGAACACGACACGGATCATCTCTTCGGTCATGTTCATGATCTGTTCTTCGCTCATGAACGAGGTCTCGATGTCGACCTGGGTGAATTCAGGCTGACGGTCGGCGCGCAGGTCTTCGTCACGGAAGCACTTGGTGAGCTGGTAGTAACGGTCGAAACCGGCCACCATCAACATCTGCTTGAACAGTTGTGGCGACTGCGGCAAGGCGAAGAAGTCGCCCGCATGCACACGCGACGGCACCAGATAGTCGCGCGCACCTTCCGGTGTGGACTTGGTGAGCATCGGCGTTTCGATGTCGATGAAGCCGTTGTCGTCGAGGAAGCGACGGAAGGCACGCGCAGTCTTGTAGCGCAGCATCATGTTCTTCTGCATCTGCGGACGGCGCAGGTCGACCACACGGTGTGTCAAACGTACGTTTTCGGACAGGTTCTCGTCGTCCAGTTGGAACGGCGGTGTGACAGAAGCGTTCAGCACTTCGATCTCGTGGCACAGCACTTCGATCTCTCCGCTGTGCATATTCTTGTTCTCGGTGCCTTCCGGACGGCGACGCACGCGGCCGGTGATCTTGAGCACGAATTCGTTACGCACGGATTCGGCGATGGCGAACATGTCGGCACGGTCCGGATCGCACACCACTTGCGCGATACCTTCGCGGTCGCGCAGATCGATGAAGATCACACCACCGTGGTCGCGACGGCGATGGGCCCAGCCGCACAGGGTGACAGTCTGGCCGAGTTGGTTAACGTTGAGTTGTCCGGAGTAATGAGTTCGCATGATTTAAATACAGCTATAGAGGTTGAAACGAAAAATGCTTATTTGAAAGCGGGAAGTTTGTGTGTCGCATCGGGTGATGACACCACACCCATGGAAACGATGGCTTTGAAGGCAGCATCGACGCTGATGTCCAGCTCGATGGTTTCCGATTTTTTTACGAAGAAATAAAAGCCGTTGACCGGGCTGGGTGTGGTCGGTACGAATACGCCGACATATTCTTCCTCACCCACCGCCTCGCGCACATCACCCGGTACGCTGGTCAGAAACGCCATTGACCAGGCTTCGGCATGCGGATAACGCACCAACAGCACTTTGCGGAAGGAGTTGCCACTTCCGGAAAGCAGCGTGTCGCTGACCTGTTTGACGCTATTGTAGATCGCGTTCACGAAAGGGATGCGGCGCAGCAGCCCGTCCCAGTATTCCAGCAATTGCTGGCCGAACACGTTGCGCACCAGCAGACCGGTCAACAGCACCGTACCCGCTGTCAGAATCACGCCCAAGCCGGGAATATGGATGCCCAGCAGGTTGTCGGGATGCCAGGAAGACGGCAGCAGCAACAGCGACTGGTCGAGGATACCGATGACGAAGCTGAGCACCCACAGGGTGATCACCAACGGCACCAGCACCAGCAGACCGGTCAGCAGATATTTTTTCACTTAGTGCGTACCCGCGGACGGACAGGAAGCGCACGCAGCCGGCTCGCATGCCGCCGGTTGCTTGTTCTTGAAGTCAGTCACGTAATAGCCGTTGCCTTTGAGCTGAAAGCCCGCGGCAGTCAGTTGTTTGGAAAAAGTCTCCTGGCCGCACTCGGGACAAGTGGTCAGCACCGGATCGCTGATCTTCTGCATCACGTCCTTCTGCACTCCGCAGCTGCTGCAGCGATAGTCATAGATAGGCATGGTTAATTCCTGCAATTCGAAAGGCGCGCATTATACCCTGTGCCCCGATGCCAGAAAATGCGAGTTTTCGCCTGATTTCGGGAGATGGGCACGGTTGCCAGAACCCTTTACTGCAACATAAAGGTTTCGTATTCCAGCAATTCCAGCTTGCGTGAAAGCAGATGCATGCCTGCCAGCACGGTGATCAACAGCGACAAGGCGAAGCCGTAGCCGTAAAAGCTCGCTCCGAGATAGAGGCTGAGCGAAGTCAAGGCGATATTCGAAATAAGGAATATCGTGCACAGGAATACCACGATGTGGCGCTTGTCGAGATAAAAGAAGATATTCAGCACGCCGAGCAACACCACCTGTAAACCCGCCGCCACCACGTCCACATACAGCAGCGGCAGATACAACGTGGAGATGCCCAGCCAGGTGAGCAGCTTCTCGCCCAGCACGAATACCAGCAACACAGCGATGGCCTGGATCTTGAAGATTTCGAGCAGGCCCTGCCGCACGGTGAACAGCATGTTGTCGCGCATGTTCATGATGTGATCGAGCGAGCCGCCTTCGCGCACGGCTTCGTAGAACCTGTCGTAATACTCGACGAAGTCGGTTTCAATGCGCACCAAAAATACCGCCATGCCGGGAATGATGGCCAGGTAAGCCAGAAAGATCGGAAAATCGTAGATCAGCGAAGCGCGCAATGGGCCGATGATGGCCTGGCTGGTATCCGGATAGAACCAGAAGATCAGCTTGTCGGCCCACACCGCGAAGTTGTAGAGAAAGCCCGACCAGATCAGGCTGCCATACATCGCGCCGCGACGCATGAAGCTGAAAGAGAAGGTTTTCTCCAGCAGTGGAAAGTCGCGCAGGATCAAGGAAATCATCCCCATCAGCAGTACGAGATGGCCGACCACAAAACCCAGCAACAAGCCTTCCATACCTTCCGTGCGCAGCAACAATGCGCCCAACACGGTGATGGCATAGCCGACGGCGAACATCACCACGATTTGTTTGTATTGCTTCATGCCGGACAGGAAGATGGTCGCCACCCATATCGCGCTCAAGATGACGAAGCCGGACAGCATCAGCATGCGGTAGGTCACGGTCACGCCATCAAAGAACAGATAGATCGCCAGCATGCCTACCAGCCCGCTGATGCCGGTCACCAACAGCAGCACGCCGGCAAAATTCGGTAACACTTGTTTGTCCTGTTTCTTGAACAGGCTGTCGGCGATGAAGCGGGTAAAGCCCAGTTGGATGAAGCCGGTGAGAATGAGCGAACTCATGATGAGATAAGTCACAGACACCTGAAACTGGACAATAGATGCGTGCGGATACACCACGCCCAAGCTGAGAAAACCGACGAACAGGATGCCGATGATGGACAGCACCCACGGCCCAGAGCTGATGATGCCCGCATAGGCATACGCCTGAAACAAGCCGAAATAGCTATCCTTCTCCAGTAGCTTGCGCAGCTCGAAGCCTATGCCTGCCATGACAAAGCTTCCTCATAGATCGCGCGATAACTGTCAAACATCCGCTCTTGCGTGTAATAAGTCTCGACACGTCTGATACCCGCCTCGCTTGCCTCGCGCCATACGGCTTTGTTCGTCAGCAATTCCAGCGCCGCCTCGGCCAGCGCCTGCGGATCGGCGATACCCACGATGCGTCCCGCCGCGCCCAGTGCCTGATCTGCTTCGTCCAGACCATATACCAATTGACGGCACGAACCGACGTCGGTGCTGATGGCGGGCACGCCTGCAGCGAACCCCTCCAGTATCACCAGCGGCAAGCCCTCACTGATCGAGCTCAACACGCCCAGTCCGACCTTGGGCAGCAATTCGGTCATCTGCTGGAAGCCCAGGAACTTCACGTTGTCGTTCAGCCCGAGACCATCGACCAGGTCTTTGCATTCGTCCACATAGTCGGGATCTTCATCTTCCGGCCCGGCGATCCAGCCCTCGGCTTCCGGCATGCGATTGACGATGGTGCGCATGGCACGGATATAGGTCTTGATGTCCTTGATCGGCACGACTCGCCCGATCAGGCACAGGATGGGCGGCGGATCCGCCGGCCGCAATTCGCGCAAGGCTGCGAAGCGCGGCACGTTGACGCCGTTGGGGATGTTGCAAGTGCGCTCGGCCGCGGCACCGTCTTCCACCTGGCGCAAACGGTTGGCCTCGAACAGCGCGACGATGTGGTCGGAACTGTCGTAGCAACGCGTGCCCAAAGCCTGGAAGAAACGTATCCACAACTGGCGGAAATAACTGATCTCGGTCGGATCGCGCTGAAACACGTTGCGGTTGTCGCGCACCCACTGCGCCTGAAACAGATCGATCTTGCGTTCCTTGGTGTAGATGCCATGCTCAGACAGGATCATCGGGCAGCCGGTGCGCTCCTTCAGCAAAGCACCGAGCAAACCGGCATAACCGGTGGAGACGGTGTGAAACACGCGCACCGGGATGAAATTGCGCGCGATCTCGGCCAGCATCCACACCGGCGTATGCATGGAACGCACCGTCCAGAAATAATCGACGAACGAGGGGTCACTGCAATGCTGCTGGTATTTCTCTTTGACGAATGCCCAAGCCTCTTCGCTATACAGGAAAGCCTCCAAACCAACCCCGCCACCTTCGTGCATCTCGGGGACGATTTTCTGGAAAGTCTCCAGCCCATCCTTGTGCGTGGCAGGGAAACGAAAGCATTCGTGCATATGCCGGACATTGGCAAACACGGTGGCATCCCCTCGCAAAGGACGCACTGGCGGCATCTCTTGCTTGCTGTTCAGATAATGCACTTCCAGATGAACCACGTTGTCCGGCAAAGCATATTTGGGCTCGCCGTAATCCTCGGGCTGACTGCCGATAAATATCAGGGCAAACGTGTATTCGGGAAAACCTCGGATGATCTGGTTGACCCAGCTCGACACGCCACCAGAAACATAGGGGAAAGTACCTTCCAGCAACAAGCCGATGTCTGCGCTTTGGGCGCGAGGGAAGTTCATATTGCGTACTCTTTTGATAATTCCGGCAAAGCCGATTCCGGCAAAGCCGATTCCGGCCTGTGTACCCAGAAGTTGATAGCGAACTTCATCCTCGGCGTGATCTGCGAAACAGAAATGCGCGACAGCTTGCGATGCACCGCAGCATAGTCACCCCGATCGAATGCGATCTCGACAACATAAGGCAAGGCACGAAACTCGGGCAGTCCGTATTCCATCGCCCGCATTAGCATCTGTTGAGCTTCTTCGTGCTTTTTCAATTCGTGCAGAATGCGCCCCTTGAGAAAAAGCATACCCGTATCCCGCTCCGCTATTTGCAACGCAGCGTCCGCGTTGGCCATGGCCTGATTCAGAGAGTGTGTGCGCAAATCTCCCTGCGCCAGTCCGGCATAGACCATTTCCCAATACAGTTCGGCCAGCTGCTTGTGTCCGATCAACTGCAGGTCTTTGCTTTGCGCGCTGCGCAGATTGCCCAGCTCACGATGGATCTGCGCGGTGATTTTTTTTTCACGGCTGTCGAGCAAACCGTATGCCACCAGACGGATGTCATCCGCCGCATCTCCCAGCATATCCTGCAGCAGCGGGCTGGAGACACGCGCCGGAATACCCTGCAACGCCAGCAGCGATTGCAATCGTCGTGCGGTCGGAATGGATGCATGCGCCAAACGTGACTTGATCTCTCCCTGGCTGAACTTCATCTCGGGCTCGCGCAGTGACAAGACAAATTCCGGCAGCACCAGCTTGGTGAACGGACGCAATAATTTTTCGCGCCGACGGTAGCCCGCCATCCACACCGCGGCAAAGATGCCGATGCCGCCCAACACAGGCATAAAGAAGGCAACATTGAACAACAGCAACAACATCGGCCAACGGGGGTGTCGAAACTTCAGCGGAATGAAACACCAACTGCCGCCTACCCACAGCACACAGGAAATCGCATGCTGCATCAAGAATCCGAGCAGCACTTGATCCTGGGTGCCGCCGGGCCAGAGCAGCGCCAGAGCGGATATCTCCAGCACCAATGCCGACACCAGTGCGAGCGCCACCAGCAGGCGCTTGTTCATGCGGCACCCGCAAAGATGTTTTTCAAAGACTCCAACGGGTTTTCTTCTTCCAGGCTGATGCGTATCGGCGTCAAACGCCAAGCCTCCAGTCCTATCTGGATATAGTCCTGCAACATGCTTTCAATGCGCAGCAAATAGCCGTCCACGGCCAGCCCGTTTGCCAGGGGCATCAGATTCACCGCCCAGACACGCTCACCGATATTGATTTGCCAGGCGACATCCAGCCCGCGCCGAACGCGGGTCAAGTTGGCGACTGCCTGACGGCCATGCTCATCATTATCAAAAGGTAACGCCACGATGTAGCTGTTGATGCCGAAGGCACGTTGCAAATGCAGCAAGCGAGAGAATTCTGCAGCAAAATCCGCAGGTGCATCAGGCAGTAGCGCTTTGAATTTACGTATGCTCTCGCCATCATCCACACAGTCCGCGTAGTACCCCAGCATCACCGACAGCATTTGCAGATTTTCCGTATTCAACGCCAGGAACGGTATGCGTTCGATTGCAAGCACCCCCAGCATTTTTTTGGCACTGTTCAGAATGGGCGCCACCACCAGATACGGGGAGGTCAACGTGCCGCCGACCACGCCCTCGATTTGCAGGTGGGATAAGGTTTTATGCTCGAGTGCATAGCACAGCAAAGGATCGCTAGCCGACAACGCAGGCGGCTCACCCACCCCGCAGACTCGCTCATATCCGCCGCTCTCAGTCGGCACAAAAATCGCCGCCGATTCCAGCTGGCAGTATTGCGTCAGTAACTGCATCAAGGGCCCCGAGGCGGGCAGAAGCGCATCATTTTGCTCTGCGGTCAGCTGGCGCAAGCCACCCAGGGCATCGCGCAGCGTCACCGGTTTGGTCAGAATTTCCTGCTCCATGCGGTCATGCGAAAGCCGCAGCAGCAAATGGCGCAACGTGATCCGGCTCAAGCGCTCATCGAGATACTGATTGGACTCTTCCGCGCGGCGCAAGCGCGTACTCCACGCCGCACTGAACTCTCCGCACACCAGCACCAGAATCAAGCCGCCCAGAAAGAATTGCTCGGGAAATGCCTCGTGTGTCTCCGCCAAGCCATCCATCAATTTCCAAATAACGATCAGAAGCAGCGAAGAGATAAAGCCTGGTGCCACGCCATATCGCAGCGCGACCAATACGGGAGCCAGCCATATCCACGGGAATTCTCCCCTGACCTGATACGGATTGTCTTGCTGGAACAGCAGACCGAGCGCGACACCGGCCAGCGTGATGACCACCGTCTCTATCCACACCATGCGATGGCGGCGCAACGGCGCTACCAACAGATGGAAGCGTTCCAGAAATGTGCCGGCTGAGTTGTGGTCACTCACAGCCTATTACTCTTTCTGCGCTCCGGTCGAAATCGGGGCGCCGTCCAGCATATCCTTGATCAGCTTCTGCGCGACTGCACTCAGTGCTTCGCGGCTCCAGCCGCTTTTGCTGGCCGCCGCGCTCCACACAACGCGACCACCATCCTTCAGATCCAGGATCTGCATGGTCATGCCGACTGCAGGCTCTCCGTCGATACCGACTTTGTAATGCCATTCATCCACCGCGCCGGTCACGGCATAGCGCACGCCTTGTCCGCGCGCCCAGCCCGTTGCCGCATCCACCACTTTGCGCTCTGCCGGCTCAAACAGACTGTCTTGATTGAGGGTTGTCGGATAGCGTTGCAGATTGCCGACCCCCTTGGCTCGCAACAATACTTCTGTGATCGTCTCCGCACGCAAGCCCGCCTGCGGCACCTCAGTGTGGTTGATGACAGGCAGCAAAGCCCATTTTGCATTTGGATCCAATGCTGGCGTGCCTGATGTCTGATCCAGCACGGCACAGGAGGATGCGACCATGGACACCAGAAGCAAAGCGGTTAGCTTGACGAAATTCATTATATTTCCCTCTTGAGTTGCTTATCCAAAATCACGATCAATCAAAATATATGCGGTAATTCATGCTCAACTCCTGGCTTAAGCCATTGATGAGATTGGCTCCGCCGCGCGTCTGCCGCAATGCCAAGGAAAGCTGATCGTGGCCAGCAACAGCCCCGGCCAAACCAAGCGCCGCATTATAGCCTTGCCCGCTCACGCTGTTATACGTAGCGCAGTAATCCAAACTGGGGCGCCAGGCACGGGTATAGGCAAACTGCACCCCGCCTCCGAAACCGCCGCACACACCATAGGTATCTGCATCACTGGCCAAATCCAGCACGGCATTCTGAATGCCGGATAAGCGGGTATGCAAACCGTTCACGCGCACATTCAGATCCGGATACCCGGTGCGGACCTTGTACCCGAATTCCCAGGACAAATATTTCCCACTCCCCAGATCACTTCCTGTCTGTGTGCGATAGCGTGACCATGCCGATTCAACCTGCATATATTCACGCTGGCTCAACGTATAGAACAATCTGAGCGAAGTTTGATTGCGCATACCAAAGACCTGCAGCTCGTTGGATTCGTTAGCGACCGCATTGAATTCCGCGCCAAAGTGCAACTGCAAGCGCGGTGCGATACTCATGTCGTGGATCACATGCGATTCAACCGTATTGCTGTATTCCTGCCTGCGCCGCATAACCACCTCGGTATCGCCCAGCTTGCCGTGATGCTTTAGCCGCAGTCCCGTCACACGCTCAAGTGAAGGAATATCGCCCAATGCCGATAGTTCATTATTGGATTGGCGCGCCTTCCAGTATTCGGCCCCGACTCGCAAGGCGCTGGAGACTGGCATCTCAACACGCACCTCCTGAACCAAGCGATGCAAACTACCGGTCTTTTCTTCACGCCATCCCACATTGAGTTCGGTGGCAGCTGCCAGCATATCCTCACTCAATCGTTGATGCGCTTCATCGCTTTGCGGATCGTCCGCCAGTCCTTGGTAGATGATGGATTGCGCCTCACCGGGACGTCCGACCGCATTCGCCACATCATGGCGCGTCAACATGGTTAGACCGTTGCCCTGTCTGTCCAGCAAGGCCGAAAGCTGCTCGACATTCTTGTCCGCCAACGCCACGGTTGAAGAAGCCCAGAGCGGACGGTTAAGCGATCGCGCGTAGCGCTGCCACAGCCAAGCTTTGGCATTGGAAGCCCGTTCTTGCGAAACAGCCCACCCCAGCACCAGGTCATTCACGCGACGTTCCATTTCGTCATCGCGTGCATTAAGCGAAAGTGCCCACCCCAGCGACAAGTCGCCGACGTTACGCGACACCACTTCATCTTGAGCAAGCAATCTGTCCTGACGCAATACCTCACGCATCAGAGACGATGCAGCATCACCGGGATCGTTCTCAATCGCCAAACGTGCAGCCACCAGCATCTCCTGGGAATACAGTCGTCCGGGATGATTGCGATGCAAAAGGTCACGCGCCTGTAGCCACGCATGCCGCCGCACGCGAGCCGCCATGCCGACCAGACGCGCTTGCTCAAGCACTTCGGCATAGTTCACCAGCCACAGAAAATC
This sequence comes from Pseudomonadota bacterium, assembly GCA_043826585.1. Taxonomy (GTDB): domain Bacteria; phylum Pseudomonadota; class Gammaproteobacteria; order Burkholderiales; family Gallionellaceae; genus Sideroxyarcus. The sequence goes on along the minus strand of JBDRPZ010000068.1, from coordinate 9,780 downwards.
CTGCTTGCTCTGTTTGATTTGGCGTGTGTAATACGCAACGGCACGCGCGGGTTGTCCCAACGTCTGATATGCCGCCGCCAGCACTCCCCAATAGGCCGGATTTTCCTGATCACCGCGCGCAATGACTTGCGCCACAGCCGTGCGCAACCCGGACAGATCGTTGCCATCGATCAGCAACCATAAGAAGGCTGTCGAGATATTTGCGTCATTGGGCGCGATGCTTGCAGCACGAAAGAAATCTGCGCGCGCCAACTGAAAATCGCCGCCTGCGTGAAAATATTGTCCGCGCAATAGATAGAAACGCGCACTACCTGACACATCCAGTTTGCGATTCTTCGCAGCGCTTTCAAACAAGTGTTGCTGTTTTTTTCGGTTGCCGGTTATTGCGTAGAGTTCCAATGCCCGCAGCAACATATCACGGTCATCGTATCGACTGTATGCCAACTCCGCCAAAGCCGCCTTTTCTTCCTGCTTCGAATCGCTTAACAGATAGATCAGCCGACTAAAGTCTCCTCTCGCCAACTCTCCGCCTTCTGCCATACGGCGATAACTTTCTGTCGCCTCGCTGTCCAGCTGCAACTGCCAAGCCAGATCTGCCAGCGCTTTCCAGTAATGCACGTCCTTCTCATCAGCAAGGCCGCGGTTCTTGTGCAGCAGGTCGTAGGCTTGTTGATATTCGCCTTTTCTCAGGTGGAAGTGGGCGATCTTTTTCGTCCACTCCGCATTCTCACCGTGACGTTTGCTGAGGCGGAGATACATGTCCCGCGCGCGGTCATCTTCCCCGTTGCGTTCGGCCAGCCGCGCAGCAGTTTCCAATTGCCATACCTGGTGGTCGGCCGCATACCGTTGCTCGAAGAACTTTATGCCTTCTCGCTGCCTGCCTGTCTTTTCAAACAAGTTTTCGAGATTATTCCATTGCACGTCATCCAGCTTCTGTCTGGCTGCCACGCGCTGCCAGACATCCAGCAAGGCATCGGAATCATGCAGCGATGATGCCAGCCGCAACACAGCCGACTCTGCCTCGCGCCCGCCGCCGTGGCGGTAGAGCCAGAGATGTTCGCGCAAGGCCACTTGCTGGTTACCGCTCCACTCCGCCACCTGCGCGAGACGCTGGTGCCATATCTTCTCTTGTGGAGAATGCCGCACGATGGTCTCGGCAACCTGGAAAGCCTCCTTGAGCTGGCCATTCTCAAGGAACACCCGATAGGCCAGTTCGTAGTTTTTCCTGACATAGGGAGCCGGCTTTTGCGACGCCGTCGTCGTTGCCGTTTCGGCTGCCGCATTGGCAATGCCTATCCAACTCAGATCCAGCTGCTGCAACCAGGCCAGAACTGCTCCGTCCGTTCCGCCCTTCCATGAGAGATGCAACAGACGCTTGGTATAGCGAACAGCACGATCTTGGTCATTGGCTGCGCGTGCCGCCTGGATCAGCGCATAGAGCGTTTCACTGTCGTCCGCCAGATTGCCGACATTGCGATCGATCCCTCGCATCGCCTGAGTCAACAAATTTCCCGAGATCAGTGCACGCACACCTGCCAGCAAATATTTTCGCTGCTCGGAAAGCGTGCCTGCCTTACGTCGTGCAATGAAATATAAATGCGCCGCAAGTTCATAATTTCCACGCCCCAGCTCTTGCCTCCCCATTATGGAAAACCAGCCTGTCGACCTTGTCTCGGAAGCATCGCTTATGCGCTGGTACAGCAAAGAGGAAATGCCTCGCTCATGCAACTGGTCTGCCTGCCCCGCCAGATACACCATAGTTTGTATCGGCCAATACCGCTTGTGCAGCTGCGTCAGCGTATCGATACGCTGACGCAGCAATTGCCTGTACAAGATGGAATGCCGTGCGCTTTCATGAAATCGAAGCGTCAGATATTTGTACTGCACAAGCAGGCCCTTTGCGCGCCACCGGGCAGATTCGCTGCCGAGCACCGGTGCCAGCAATTCATCAAGGCCTTCGGCATCGCGTATGGCGATCCTGTGCTCGGCCAACAGCACGCGCAACTCCAAATTGCCGGGATCTGCCTTTTGCAGGTTATTCAGGTAACTGATGGTCAGCGCATCTCCCAGCTTTTGTTGCGATGCCTGTTGCAACAAATCCTGCTTGGGGAAGATCATCACCAGCGGAATCATCACCACCACCGCGAACCCTGCCAGGGTCCACGAGGAAAAAAGTAGCGGACGCGCATGCTCGCGCTTAGTGCGGGCAGTGAATGCGTAGCTCATCAATTGCATGTTCACTCATGGAAAAATGGCTAATGCCCTTTTTCTTGGAGGCGGCCCGGATCGCTTTACCGTCGGCATGCACAGTGCAGCGCGCACCCAAAGACAGATCGAAACTCAAGGGCACATGCCCCAGCAAAGCGAAACTCAATATATCGCCGTCCTCATCCTTGCCGGAAGTCAGGCGTGCAACACGCGCATTGGCGGAAACCAAATACGGCCCTGTTGCTCCTGGCTTTCCGAATCGGATAAGGGACTCGCCGTCAGCCATATGCAAATACTGGCTATCGCCATGGCGATTAAAACCGGCCACGGCACCGTCTGCGCCGATTACCGGCTGTCCTAGCGATAGTGGTGCACGCAATTCGTGCACATTGCCATCGCCGCGCACCAGCCAGCCATCACGGGTACGCGCCACGACCATGCTGTTGAAGCCCAGCACTTTGCGCACATAGTCAGAAGAAAATATGGGCGTCGTCTCTTGCTTCAATGCCCATTTATAGACTTTATCCAGCGCACGCAGGGAAGCCGGTTTACTTGCCGAATAGGTGTGGTAATAGATATCGATCGGTTTCAATCTGTACGGCTCATCTGTCATCTCAAACGTTTCGATAACACGCTCATAACCGTAGTAAGGGCCGGTCCAATCATTGGTATAGACATTCTCGTTCTGGTTGGGGGCGTACACTTGGAAGTAATCCCCCTTGCGAAGGCCCAATGGCGCAACCAGCGTCAATGATGGATAACTGCGGGTGATCAGCGTATCCCCGGCATTCATGCTCATGACGCCGCTACGATAGGCGAGTGCAAGCGCATCCTCGTCCGGATCGCAATCACCCGTCCACAGGAACATCTTCAGCTTCTTGCCCGGCGGAGCCAGTCTGGATTCGATATAGTCGATTGAACCCGGGATCTCTTTTTCCAGATTGAACGTGTAGTGCGGAATCCGCAGATGGTATTCCCCCGCATCAGGGTTGCTGCTTGCCCGCCGCCAGTAAAATGGATGCGAATAAGAGTGACTGGCGATCTCAACCTGCGGCAACGCAAAAACCTGGCGCGCGATCTTTTCCAATTCAGCGGACTGTCGCGGGTACAAACCATCCGCCGCGATTTCCCCCTGAATGATCGAAATAGTCGAAGGCAAGGGATATCGCTTCAACACTTGCTCGAGCAAGACCTCCCCCGCATAGGGTGATCCCGGCATCTCCGCACGGCTGACAAACCCGTCACCGTCCATGTGCACCATCAATAAGCGCCTGCCAGCTTCTGTGCTTACATCCGGCACCGGCATTTCCGGCAGCTGCAGGCCGCGCCGCAAAAATTCAATGGGATTGAACACCCAGCGAATATTCTTGCCCGCATTCTGGCCATGCTGATCGCCACCCGTGTCCGGCACATCCACCAAAACATGCGGATTCAAGGCGTAGCCGCCCCAAGGTGCCAGGGCAACAGCCTCCTGCTTTTCGTCATTGTCGTTTGCCAACGTCAGCAAAGGTTCGCCATCCCGGGCATGCAACGGGAAAAAGGCAGAACGATCGAAAAACGGCTCTGCTTCATAACCAATAGAGGAATCGCGCTGCACGATGCGCAGCCGCGTTCGCCCTTCCGTCACACCGGAGAATTGCAGACCGAACTGATCGACATCGCGACTATTGAGCAGAAACATCGCCTCCCCCAACACCACAACCGGCACACCCGCTTCAATTTGTTTCGCCAGCCACGTACTGAGCGCGCCGCCCTCCCGGCCGGGTGCCTTATCCAGCCACACAACGACACCGGCATAGCGGCCGGTTAACGGCGTTTCAGGCAAAGTTTGACGCGCATCCAGATATTCGGCGGTATAGCCCAGATAATTCAGCGGCATGGTGGCGTAATTGAATACGCTGGTTCTGATCAGGTCACCCTGCGTGTCCGCGCTGTTGTGCACCATCAGCACCTTGCGCGGCATCACTTCGATCTCGCCCACACCGAGCATATCCAGCCCGGGATTCGTCACCCATGGAATGAATCCCAGATCGCTAATCTTGGCCGCCGTGGCGCGCGCCAGATCACGCTTGCCGGGTGGCACATAGTCGATGGACAACACCGGCAGCCGGTATTCCCGATGAATGTGATTCAATTTCCCCAGCAACCATTCGCGATCATTCGGCGGTACCGCAAGATATTTTTGTTGCCCCGCATTCCAGCGCTGAAACAATGATTCAGCCGCCACCATAAAGACTTCCTGATGCACTTGCGGCAGTATCTCGAAGCCGCGATTGAAGATCAGTCTGGCTTGCGGATAGCGCTTCTTCAGCTCGCGTATCACAGCAACCAGCCCCGCTTCCTGCGCGGCCTTTTCCTCAGGCGTCTTGGTATAGAGTTGGTAGGAATCGAGCGTATCCAAGAAGAAACCGCGGTAGCCTGCATCCCACAAGGGCTTGATGATCCGCTCGGCAAAGAACGACGGCCACTCAGGCTGCGACTGATCCAGTACAACACTTCCCCAATCGGCGTTCTGCCCCAGTTTCCAGGCAGCGGGAATCTCTGTCAGATAGTCGCGTTCAGGCGATGCTTCGCCCACTGCCACATACGCGAAGAGCGCAGTCCGGTCTGTGGCATGCAACTTGGGATCGGGAACGTGCAGCGGCTCCACCACGACCGCATCGAAAGCACGCAACTCATCCCACGGCGGATTCGCCCCGTAAAACATGGCGATGCGGGGCTGTGATGCGAACGCCGCTACGGACGCCAACATCAATACATAAAAAACTATCCATCTACTCAAAGAAAAAACTGGACTCTTATTTCTCACACCGGCGTTTCTAATAGTTGTTTCAATCCCTCGGCCAATGCAGTCATGGCAGGCGGATCAAGTCGTTCGAACATCTTGCGCGGCGTCGCGCTGGAATGACGAATATCGCCGGGAGCAGGCGGTTCATGACGGATCTGCGGCGTGCAGCCCGCGCATTTCGCCAGCGTATCGATCAGCTCCAACAGCGTCACGCTATGCCCGGTCGCGATATTGCATACGCCATCGACATCGCTCATCAACGCGCGCTTGTTGAGTTGCGCCACATCCTTCACAAAGATGAAGTCGCGGGTCTGCCCGCCGTCGCCGAACACGCGCAATGTGTCGCCATTGGTCATCGCCGAAGCGAAACGACTGATCACTCCGGCATAGGGCGAGGCGGGATCCTGCCGCGGACCATAGACATTGAAGTAGCGCAGCCCCAATGATGATAGTTGGTACAACTGGCGGTATAGCGCCGCATATTGATCGTTGATGGACTTTTCCAAACCGTATGGTGATAGCGGCATGACCGGGGATGTTTCATCCAGCGGCAACTTCTCGGGGGCACCATAAACTGCCGCACTGGAGGCATATACGAAACGCCTCACACCAGCACGACGCGCTGCGTCAAATACGTTCAAGAAGCCATCGATATTGTGATGACTGGAACCGACAGGATCAGCCACCGAGGCGGGCACAGATACTTGCGCGGCCAAATGCAACACATGCGTGATACCGACCATAGCCTGATTGACTGCTTCCGCATCACGGATGTCGCCCTTAACGATCTGAAGATTTGGGTGCGACGGCAGATTGCTTTGCTTGCCCGTCGAGAAATTATCCAACACCCGGACTTGCACCCCTTCGGCCAGCAATGCTTCCACGCTATGCGAACCGATAAAGCCCGCCCCACCCGCTACCAAGATATTCATCTTTATTGACTCCGTACTAACTGCATGCGTCTTCAAATTCCCGACATTTAAAGATCAGTCGAGTTTCAATTCGCAGAATGCTCACCCTGCATTTCACGAATCTGTTTAACTACTCGAGCATATTTAGCAATGACCATGCCATCGCCACGTATATCCAGCAGCCATTTAAAACAGCCAGTTACCGCACAACCTGCGCAAATTGCATATTTTACTGACAAAATATGATCAACCTCTGCCCATTATTCGACACTACGATTCAACTATCAGGCGCGCATGTCAACGCACCGAACAAATTTCTCACTCATCGAGCGAAGACCACTTTCCGGAAGGCAAACTTTCCAGCGTCCAATCACCGATGCGATAGCGGATCAAACGCAAAGTCGGAAATCCAGCCGCCGCCGTCATACGCCTCACCTGCCGATTGCGTCCTTCACTTATGGTGAGCGCGATCCAGCTGGTCGGTATGGCTTTGCGGAATCGCACCGGCGGGTCGCGCGGCCACAGCCCAGCCGGCTCATCCATCATCTTTGCCTCGGCAGGCAGGGTCAGACCGTCTTTTAGCTGCACGCCACGCCGTAACTTCTGCAATGCGGCTTCGTCAGGGATGCCTTCCACTTGCACCCAATAGGTCTTGGGAAGTTTGTGCTTGGGATCGGTGATGCGATGTTGCAACTTACCGTCATCGGTGAGCAACAACAGGCCTTCGCTATCAGTATCCAGTCTGCCTGCGGGATAAACATCGGGAACGGCGATATAATCCGCCAGCGTCGGATGCAGTCCATCTTTGCTGAATTGGCAGATCACACCATAGGGTTTGTTGAACAACAGGATGCGACTCATCTCAATCTTTCCAATATTCCGGACACCACCAACATGACAACCGCAAAGATCATCTACACCCTGACCGATGAAGCGCCGCGTCTGGCGACCTACTCATTGCTTCCCATCATACAGGCCTTCACCAAGGCAGCCGGTGTCGCAGTGGAAACGCGCGACATATCGCTGGCCGGGCGCATCCTTGCGAATTTTCCCGAGCAATTGAGCGAAGCACAAAAGGTTTCGGATCAATTGACCGAGCTGGGCGAGCTGACCTTGAAGCCGGAAGCCAACATCATCAAGCTGCCTAATATCAGCGCATCGATCCCGCAACTGAAGGCGGCGATCAAGGAGTTGCAATCTAAAGGCTACAAGGTCCCGGACTTTCCGGACGAGCCCAAGAACGATGCCGAGAAAGAGATCAAGGCGCGCTACGGCAAGGTGCTGGGCAGCGCGGTCAATCCGGTGCTGCGCGAGGGCAACTCCGACCGTCGTGCCGCTGCCTCTGTCAAGCAATATGCACGCAAACATCCGCACCGCATGGGCAAGTGGGAAAGCACTTCCAAGACTCGCGTGGCCCACATGACGAGCGGCGACTTCTACGGCAGCGAAAAATCCGTCACCGTGCCAGAAGCCACCAGCACACGCATCGAATTCGCAGGCAAAGACGGCAAGCTCGTTGTGCTCAAAGACAAGCTCGCACTTAAAGCCGGTGAAGTCATCGACGCCGCCGTGATGAGCCGCAAGGCACTGCGCAAGTTTTACGCCGAGAACATCGAAGCAGCGAAGAAGGAAGATGTGCTGCTGTCGCTACACCTCAAAGCCACCATGATGAAAGTGTCCGACCCCATCATGTTCGGCCACGCCGTTTCGGTGTTCTTCCAGAAGGTATTCGACAAACACGGTGCGCAACTCAAAGAGATGGGCGTCAACGTCAACAACGGCTTCGGTGACATGGAAGCCAAAGTGTTGGCACTACCGGAAGCCAAACGCGCCAAACTGGTTGCAGACATCTCCGATTGTTTCCGCAGCGGCCCCGCGCTGGCGATGGTGAATTCCGACAAAGGCATCACCAACCTGCATGTGCCGAGCGACATCATCATCGACGCCTCAATGCCGCCGATGATCCGCGACGGCGGCAAGATGTGGGGCGCGGACGGCAAAGCCTATGACACGCTGGCCATGATCCCCGACCGTTGCTACGCCAGCATCTACGTTGCCACCGTCGAGGATTGCAAACAGAATGGCGCGCTCGATCCCGCCACCATGGGCTCAGTTCCGAACGTCGGCCTGATGGCGCAGAAGGCGGAAGAATACGGTTCGCACGACAAGACCTTCGAAATATCCGGCAACGGCGTGGTACGCATCGTTGACGCATCCGGCAAAGTCTTGCTGGAGCAGCCTGTCGAGCAGGGCGACATCTTCCGCGCCTGCCAGACCAAGGATGCACCCATCCAGGACTGGGTAAAACTGGCTGTCACCCGCGCACGCCTGAGCAACACACCAGCCATCTTCTGGCTGGACAAGAATCGCGGACACGATGCGCAGATCATCGCCAAGGTGCAGAAGTACCTTAAGGATCACGACACCAGCGGACTGGACATCAGCATCATGGAACCGGCCGACGCCTGCCGCGCCACGCTGGCGCGCGCACGCAAGGGATTGGACACCATCTCTGTCACCGGCAACGTGTTGCGTGACTACCTGACCGACCTGTTCCCCATTCTGGAACTGAACACCAGCGCCAAGATGCTTTCAATCGTGCCGCTGATGAATGGCGGTGGTTTGTTCGAGACCGGCGCAGGCGGCTCCGCGCCGAAACATGTGCAGCAATTCCAGCAAGAGAACTGCCTGCGCTGGGATTCACTGGGCGAATTCCTGGCGCTGGGCGTGTCGCTTGAACATCTGGCGCAGACATTCAGTAACGACAAGGCTCAGGTGCTGGCAGACACACTGGACACAGCCATCGGCAAGGTGCTCGACAACAACAAATCCCCCGCACGCAAAGTAGGCCAGATCGACAATCGCGGTAGTCACTTCTACCTTGCGCTGTACTGGGCCCAGGCGCTTGCCGCGCAGGGCAAGGACAAGGAGATTCAGGCTCGCTTTGCTTCACTGGCGAAAGCACTGACTGACAGCGCGGAAAAGATCGACAAGGAGTTGCTGTCCGCACAGGGCAAGCCGGTCGATATGGGAGGCTATTACCTGCCAGACTTCGACAAGACTTCAAACGCGATGCGTCCCAGCAAGACTTTCAATGCGGCGCTGAAAGCCATCTAGCCACTGACGCGGCACAAACAAAAAGCCCGCTGTTTTCACAGCGGGCTTTTTTACGGCAACAAAAAAACCGCGAATTAGGCGGCTTGGATGTTGGAGGCTTGCTTACCCTTAGGGCCTTGCACGACTTCGAAAGACACTTTCTGACCTTCTTTGAGTGACTTGAAGCCACTCATGTTGATCGCGGAGAAGTGCGCGAACAGGTCTTCGCTGCCATCATCGGGAGTAATAAAACCGAAACCCTTTGCGTCGTTGAACCATTTAACAGTACCGTTTGCCATGCTTTGCTTCCTTACAAAAAAACGCGGGTGGATTCCCGCCAACTGTTTAAATCCAAGACCGCACATGGCAAAACCAGTACTGCAGACACTTTGATTCAAACACCTGCGCGCTTTTTAACTCAGCTTTTGGCGCAGCGTCAAGCCCTTATTTTATTTATTTTCGCAACAGGCTTGAAAAACCCCCGCTAATCGTCAAATATACAAGCGAACACAATGCGACAATGATTTCGATGGCAACCAAGCAAGAGCACGTCCAATTACTGGAACGCAGCAAGACCAAACCGCCGAAGATGTACAAGGTGATCTTGCTGAACGATGACTACTCAGCACGCAGTGCATCGGTGATGATGTTGCCTGACGCACCCGTCTGGTGTACCTCACCCACCATACCCACACCTTCTTTCAAGCGGAATGATTAGAACAAAACTGTTCCGGTTTGGAGTCATGGCCGCATATTAAACTTGATCTAAATTTTTGG
>JBDRPZ010000067.1:0-60962 GCA_043826585.1 Pseudomonadota bacterium | reverse complement strand
GGAAGTTCGCCGTTGAGCAGCAGGTGACAGACCTCAAGGAAATCGGAGTTCTCGGCCAGCTGCTCGATCGGATAGCCGCGGTAATAAAGCAGGCCCACATCGCCATCGATGAAAGTGATCTCGGAGATACAACTGGAAGTGGAAAAGAATGCCGGGTCGTAGGTGAACAGGCCGACTTTTCCAAGATTGCGGATGTCGATCACGTCCGGGCCCAGAGTACCTTTCAGGATGGGCAACTCCAGTGTGCGCCCGTCATCAAGCGTCAATGTTGCGATACGATTGGTTTCCATACTTCTCTTCCCCTATTAAACCTGTTTTAACCATTCCAGCACTTCGCGCTGTCGCGCCTGTTCCGGCTCTTTATCACCGCGCACCAGATCCCATAGATCGGTGTCCGGCAGGTCCAGCAATTCATCAAAAGCTTCCCGCTGCTGCTCGTCCAATTGCGCATATCGCTGCTCGACGAAACGCCCCAGCAGGATATCCATCTCGAGCATGCCGCGCCGGCAACGCCAGCGCACCCGCTCCAGAAAAACCGGATCGACAGTCAGCATCAGGATCGCATCCTTATACCATCCTCTTAACCATCATGTCCTTGATCTTGCCGATGGCTTCCGTCGGGTTCAATTCCTTGGGACAGACGTCGACGCAATTCATGATGGTATGGCAGCGGAACAAGCGATACGGGTCCTCCAGATTATCCAGTCGCGCAGCTGTATCTTGGTCGCGCGTATCGGCAAGGAAGCGATAGGCCTGCAACAGGCCCGACGGGCCGACGAACTTGTCCGGATTCCACCAGAACGAAGGGCAGGCCGTCGTACAGCACGCGCACAGGATGCATTCGTACAAGCCATCCAGTTCGGCCCTGTCTTTGGGCGATTGCAGACGTTCGGTCTCGGGCGGCGGATCGTTGTTCACCAGATACGGCTTGATCGAATGGTACTGCTTGAAGAACTGCGTCATGTCCACGATCAGATCGCGGATCACCGGGAGTCCCGGCAGCGGACGTATCTCGATCGGCTGTTTGAGCGACGATAGCGGTGTGATACAGGCCAGCCCGTTGCGCCCGTTGATGTTCATCGCATCCGAACCGCACACGCCTTCACGACAGGACTTGCGAAACCCCAGACTGTCGTCCGCCTGGCGCAGCAGCATCAAGGCATCGAGCAACATGGCATCACCCGCCTGCAGATCCAGATCGAAATCCTGCATGTAAGGCGCGTTGTCGGCTTCCGGGTTGTAGCGATAGATACGGAATTTCATCGCCCTGCTCCTAGTAGACCCGCGCCTTGAGCGGGAAGGTTTCGACCGTGAGCGGCTTCAGGCGCACCGGCTTGTAATCGAGGCGCCGGTCCTCGCTGAAATACAGCGAATGCTTGAGCCAATTCTTGTCGTCGCGATCGGGGAAGTCTTCGCGGGCATGCGCACCGCGACTTTCCTTGCGCGCCTCGGCGGCGGTCATGGTGGCCTGCGCCACTTCGATCAGGTTATCCAACTCCAGCGCTTCGACTCGAGCGGTGTTGAACACCTTGCTCTTGTCCTTGATCTCGGTCGCTTTCACACGCTCCGCGACCTCCCGGATCTGCGTCACACCTTCCGCCATCAGGTCCGGGAAACGGAACACACCGCAATGTTTCTGCATCACCTTGCGCATCGCATCGCCGACTTCCGAAACACGCTCGCCATTCTTCTGCTCTTCCAGCCGGGCCAGTCGCGCCAATGGACGATCCGCGGCATCGGCCGGTAACGGCTTGTGATTCGGATTGGCCTTGAGGTCTTCGATGACTTGTCGCGCAGCAGCGCGGCCGAACACGATCAAGTCGAGCAACGAATTACATCCAAGACGGTTCGCACCGTGCACCGAAACACAAGCGCACTCTCCTACCGCGTAGAAGCCCTGCACCACCACGTCCGGCCCGGTGCCCTGCGGCGCGACCACTTGACCGTGATAGTTGGTGGGGATGCCGCCCATCATGTAGTGCGCGGTCGGCACCACAGGAATGGGCGCTTTGGAAGGATCGACATGCGCGAACTTGAGCGCGATATCACGGATGCCGGGCAGACGGTGACGGATCACCTCGTCGCCCAGATGGTCCAACTTGAGCAGTACGTGGTCGCCGTGCGGGCCGCAGCCGCGCCCCTCTTTTATCTCGGTCGCCATCGCGCGCGACACTACGTCGCGGCTGGCCAGATCTTTCGCGGTCGGCGCATAACGCGGCATGAAGCGCTCGCCGTCCTTGTTCACCAGATAACCGCCCTCGCCGCGCACGCCTTCGGTGATAAGCACACCCGCACCGTGCACACCGGTCGGGTGGAACTGGAAGAATTCCATGTCCTCCAGTGGGATGCCCGCGCGTGCCGCCATACCGAGACCGTCACCGGTATTGATATAGGCATTGGTGCTGGCAGAGAAGATGCGCCCCGCGCCGCCGGTGGCGAACAAGGTCGCACGCGCTTCCAGGATCATTACCTCGGAAGTTTCGATCTCCATCGCCACCACACCCAGCACGTCCCCGTCCTGATCGCGGATCAGATCGAGCGCCATCCATTCCACGAAGAAGTTGGTATTGGCTTTGACGTTCTGCTGGTACAGCGTATGCAGCAAAGCATGACCGGTACGGTCGGCCGCCGCGCAGGCGCGCGGCACCGGATTTTTGCCGTAGTCCTGCATGTGACCGCCGAAGGGGCGCTGATATATTTTGCCACTGTCGAGCCGGTCGAACGGCATGCCGAAGTGCTCCAACTCGTACACCACTTCCGGTGCGGCACGGCACATGTATTCGATGGCATCCTGATCACCCAGATAGTCCGAGCCTTTTACGGTGTCGTACATGTGCCAGTGCCAGTTATCCTCATTCACATTGCCTAGTGAAGCTGCGATTCCACCTTGTGCGGCAACCGTATGCGAACGCGTGGGGAATACTTTGGACAGCACGGCGACCTTTAGCCCGGCTTGCGAGAGCGTCAGCGCTGCACGCATGCCTGCACCGCCCGCCCCGACCACGACCACATCGAATGTTCTTTTCGTTAATGCCATCAGAGACCCCAGTGGATTTGCACTGCCCAGATCACGTACAGGATCAAAGCCCGTAGGACCAACCCATGGATAAGCAAGCGGACACTGGCCGGCTTCACATAATCCATCACGATGTCACGCACACCTATCCATGCGTGGTAGAAAAGACTGAGCAGAAAAAGAAGGGAGAATGATCGCATCAAGTTGCCGGAGAACAACTCGGTCCAGACGTCATAGCCGAAGGCTGGCTGCAACAACGCCCACCCCGCGATGGCCAATACATAGACTGCCATCACCACTGCAGTGACGCGTTGCACCAGCCAGTCGTGCAGCCCGTAATGCGCGCCGATCACGATACGGTTCACCATAGTTTCACTCCCAGAACGACAGTCAATGTCAGGCTCACCACCATCACCCAGCGACTGCTGGCACGTGCCCCGGATAGACCATGCAGCAAATGCAGGTCTATTGCCAGATAACGCAGGCCCGCGCAGAAATGATGCAGGAAGGCCCACATCAAACACAACAACACCAGCTTCACCGGCAAGTGATCCAGATATTCCGCAAAGTTGGTAAATGTCTCAATGGAGCGCAGACTCTGGTCGAGCATGGCGAGCAACAAGGGCAATGCAAAAAACAGGATCGCACCGGAAACGCGATGCAGGATGGAGACGAAGCCGGACAGCGGCAACTTGATTTTATGCAGTGCAAGATGTTTGGGGCGCGTCTTGTTCATGTCCTATTCCACTACCAAAATCGAGGGCCAATCTTACACCCGAAGCGTCTGGTTTAGATATCAATACGACTATCCGCGATGAGTATTGAATTTCCCAATAAAGATGATTAGGGGCCAAAATGACATGCAATCCGCCTTGCCATAACCGTACATATGAAGAGAATGCAGCTCCATGACTGCTTTCAAAAAACTAAAAACAATCAGGGAATTCGAGAAGGTTCGTATGCCGCACCTGCGTTCTCACGAAGATTTCGACATCGTGATCGAGGTTGGCTATTACGAAGATATGGGGAAACCATTGACCCTGAAGTGTCTGCTCCTGATGGGGATCTCGTCCGTCTCAACCGTCCAGCGGCGAGTACATACGCTGGTTGAGGAAGGCATCATCACGCGCACCCGCAGCAATAGCGACCGGCGCAGCATCGAACTCGGCGTATCTATCCAGACGCGCAAACTGATAGATCGCTATGTCAAAATGCTACACACGCACGTAACGAAGCCTGTTTGATATGCTCATCGACCAAGACGAATTCCAGAGCATGGAAGACATCAAGCAGCACGTGGCGCATGCACTCAGCGCCTACGGGGAAGTGGAGAGCGTCCACATATTAGAACCTGCCCCCAGCAATCCCCAGCATATCGTCCTCGCCACGATGATCGATATCGAGCAAGCCCGTACCGCCTCCAGTTCTCTCGGCCTGAGATCTTTCGGCCATAAATCGCTGATCATTCCCATCACGAAGCAGCCTTCCTGAACGCTTCCTTCCTCTGCGCACGGAACACTGGCAGAATACCTGCCACACCCACCCGCAGGAGGAAACCATGAAAGCGCCCGTCCGTGTCACCATCACTGGAGCAGCAGGTCAGATCGGTTACAACATGCTCTTCCGAATTGCGAACGGCGATATGCTGGGTCGTGAGCAACCCGTCATCCTGCAATTGCTGGATATCACGCCGGCGCAACAAGCACTGCGCGGCGTTGCCATGGAACTGGAAGACTGCGCGTTCCCCATGTTGCAGCAAGTCATCACCACCGACGACCCGCGCGTCGCCTTCCGGGATACCGAAGTCGTTCTCATGGTCGGCGCCCGTCCGCGCAGCAAGGGCATGGAACGCAAGGATCTGCTGGAAGCCAACGGCGCGATCTTCTCCGAACAGGGGCGCATTCTGAATGAAGTCGCCGCACGGCATGTAAAGGTATTGGTGGTCGGCAACCCGGCCAACACCAATGCTTTGATCGCCATGAAGAACGCTCCCGACCTCGATCCGCGCAACTTCACTGCAATGATGCGCCTTGATCACAACCGCGCCATCACCCAGGTTTCGCTAAAACTGTTCCAGCCGATACAGGACATCAAAAAGATGGTCGTCTGGGGAAACCACTCCGGCACGCAATATCCCGATCTGTCGCACGCCGAGATACGCGGCCGCAAAGTGCTCGACGTGCTCAAACAGAACAACTGGGAAGACTGGATCGAAAGCGAGTTCATCCCCACCGTGCAAAAACGCGGTGCGGCCGTGATCGAGGCACGCGGCCTGTCCAGCGCCGCCAGCGCCGCCAATGCCGCCATCAGCCACATGCATGATTGGCTGCTGCGTTCTCACCATAACGACTGGGTCACCATGAGCGTGCCCTCGGACGGCAGCTACGGCATCCCCGAAGGCGTGATGTATGGCTTCCCGGTCACCTGCCGCAACGGCCACTATGAGATCGTGCAGGGACTCCCCATCAATGATTTGGGACGCAAACACATGATGGACAGCCACAAAGAGCTGATGGAAGAACGTTCACATGTGACACATTTGCTGGGCTGAAAAACCGCATCCGCCAGAAAACCCCTCAACTTTAGGGGCATCAGGCCGATAGCTGTTCTACAACGCTAGACTTCAGGGGGGAAGGAACAGCATGCAGAATAAGAATGCGCACGTCTCGCAAAAAGAAGTACCGTTTCCGGCCGGAACGGTACTCATCTCCAAGACAGACACCAAAGGCATCATCACTTATGTGAACGATGCCTTCGTGCACATCTCCGGTTATTCACGCGAAGAACTGATCGGTAAGAGTCATAACATCGTGCGCCACCCCGACATGCCGCCGCAGGCATTCAAGTGGCTGTGGGACACACTGAAGGAAGAACACCCCTGGCGCGGACTGGTCAAGAACCGCTGCAAGAACGGCGACCACTACTGGGTACAGGCAAACGTAGCCCCCATCATCGAGAATGGCAACATCACCGGATACGTGTCGGTTCGACGCCCGCCTTCCCGCAACGACATAGTCGCCGCAGAATCCATGTATGCCGCCCTACGCGACAGCGGACAACAGATCGTTTCCCGCTACGAACGTTACAAATTCAAGAACTGGTCGCTGATCAGCAAGCTGCAATTCCTGATCCAGATGTCGCTGGTGGTCGTGCTCTCCGGCGCGCAGATCTTCGTCTCGGCCAACCTGCGCGAGGAATCCAGGATCTTGGCGGAGGAAAAAGGCGCGCAGGTCGCCAACGAGATCATCGACGGCGCCAACCTGCTGATGGTCACCGGGCAGATCAGTGAAACCGAGAACCGCAAACTGCTGCTGCACAAGATCGGCACTGGCGTGAACGTCAAATCGGTACAACTGGTTCGCGCCCAACCAGTCGTCGATCTTTACGGCCCCGGACTACCGGAAGAGCAGCTCAGGGACGAAGAGCAGCGCGCGGTGATCGCCAGCAAGCAAGCGCGCATCACATTCGACAAAGATGCAAAGGGCGCCCCCTTCCTGCGCGTCATCACGCCCTATGCGGCCAGCAAGGATTTCCACGGCACCGACTGCACCGGCTGCCACCAGACCGAGGAAGGCACCATCCTCGGCGCTTCGGATGTGACGATAGACCTCTCCCCCGACTACGCCCGCATCAACCATATGGAAGTACAGACCGTGCTCGGCCAGGTCGCCCTGCATGTGTTCCTGTATTTCTTCATCGGATTCTCGGTCAAGCGTTACGTGCGCACGCCGGCCGCCGCCGTGCGCAGCGAGTTCCGCAATATCATGGAAGGCAATCTGGACGGCCATCTGGACATCTCAACGCGGGACGAGATGGGCCAGCTGCTGTGTGAGATACAGACCATGCAGACCTATCTGCGCACCACAGTGGACGAGATCGTCACCCCGGTCAGGAAAATACAGGGGCGCATATCGGATATGGATCAGCGCGTCAGTGCCGTAGCCGACAATGCCTTGAACGAACGCGACAACATCCAGCAGATCACCCGCACCATGGAGCAGTTCAGCCAGTCGGTCGAGGACGTCTCGCATATGGCGAACGATTCGCTGCAGGATGCGAAAGCCATGCAGCGCATCGTGGAAGAAAACAACCACAACATGGAGCTGAGCATCGAAGCGACCGGCGAAGTCGCCAGCACGGTGCAATCTTCCAGCAAGACCATCACCGATCTGGGGCAAGCCATCCAGCGCATCGGCGTCATCGCCGATACCATCAAGGAGATCGCCGACCAGACCAACCTGCTGGCGCTGAACGCAGCCATCGAAGCGGCCCGCGCCGGGGAACAGGGACGCGGCTTTGCGGTCGTTGCGGATGAAGTGCGCAAGCTGGCCGAACGCACAGCGAACAGCACGACCGACATCACGCGCAACATCGGCGAGATCACCGCCATCTCCGGTACTGCAGTTAGCTCCATGGAGCACTCGGTCAGCAAAGTGAATCAGAGCATAGACCTGATACGCAAGAACGGGGACGGCCTGAAGGAGATCATGAGCGCCTCGGTCAATGTCGCCGCGCGCGTCGACCATATCGCCAAGGCATCCAGCGACCAGACAGCGGCCGGCAAACAGGTTGCCGAAAGTCTGGAGCGTATCACTGCACTTGTGGAGCACAATGCCAGCTCTTCCGCAGAAGCAAAAACCTCCGCTGAAGAATTGGCCAGATCGGCAGTGGAGCTGCGCAAAGCAGGCTATCCGCTGACCAAGTGCGGCATGGAAGAAAACAACAAGGATTGACTCCCGGCCAGGCAAGATATTCCTGCTTGCCTGACCGCAGTTTGCGTCCTATGCTGACGACATGCAGTCCCTCACAGGGGTCGCCATGTCGAACATACGTCCACCCGCAGTAGCCGGCACCTTCTATCCAGCCGATGCTAGTATCCTGACAAAGGATCTGCAGTCGATGCTGGATAGCCATCCTGAAACAGACCTCGCTCCCAAGGCGCTGATCGTGCCGCATGCCGGCTATATATATTCCGGCCCCATTGCGGCCAGTGCATATGCCACTCTGCGCCCTATCGCCTCGCGTATTCGCCGCGTGATCTTGCTCGGCCCCACCCACCGCGTCGCGGTGCGCGGCTTGGCGATGCCAGATGCCGATACTTTCGTCACCCCTCTGGGACCGGTCACTCTGGATAGCCGGGCGATGTCCGCCATTTCGTCCATGCCCCAGATCACAGTCAGCAGCGCCGCCCACGCGTTCGAGCACTCGCTCGAAGTACAGCTGCCATTCCTGCAAATGGTGCTGCACGATTTCACGTTGCTGCCACTGGCAGTGGGCAATGCCAGCGCCGAGGAAGTTGCCGAGGTGTTGCAAGAACTTTGGGGCGGTGAAGAGACGCTGATCGTGGTCAGCTCGGATCTTTCCCACTATCTGCCCTATGAAGTATCCAGACTGGTCGATCACAAGACCGCGCAGGACATCGTCAAGCTGCGCCCTGCCATCACACATGACGAAGCATGCGGCGCCACACCGATCAACGGCCTGTTGCTGTCTGCGCGCGCGCACCACCTCACGCCGCACCTGCTAGATCTGCGCAATTCCGGCGACACCGCCGGTCCGCGCGATGGGGTGGTCGGCTATGCAGGCTTTGCGTTTTGCGAGGAGGAGAACCATGAATGAAAATCAGCATGGACTGACTTTGCTGCGACTGGCGCGCGCCGCCATCGCGCGCGAACTCGGATTCGATTCGCACGATCTGCCGCGCAGCGACTGGCTGGAACAGGACGGTGCAACCTTTGTGACTTTGAGCCTGCATGGCGGTTTGCGCGGTTGCATAGGCAGTCTGGAAGCACACCGTCCGTTGATCGACGACGTGCGCCATAACGCCGTTGCGGCAGCATTTCGTGATCCACGTTTCCCGCCGCTGAGCAGGGAAGAATTCGCCGAAGTACAGATTGAAGTTTCCTTGCTCAGCCCACCCGAGCCCCTCGACTTCAACAGCGAGGAAGATGCTTTGGCGCAACTCCATCCCGGTCAGGATGGCGTGATTCTGGAATATGGCCGCAACCGCGCCACCTATCTGCCCCAGGTATGGGCGCAATTGCCCGAACCGGGTGACTTCATCGGCCATCTGAAAGAGAAAGCGGGACTGCCTGCCGACTTCTGGTCTGACGACATTCGCCTCTCCCGCTACAGCGTGCGCAAATATAGTGAAGGAGAATCTGATGGATGAACCGATCAGTATGGATGAACGTTATCCGGCCAGATACTGGCACCTGCTCGATGACGGACGTATCCAGTGCGATCTGTGTCCGCGCGACTGCAAGCTGAAAGAGGGCCAGCGCGGCGCCTGCTTTGTGCGTGGACGCATCAATGATGCGATGGTGCTCACCACCTATGGACGCAGTTCCGGATTCTGCGTAGACCCGATCGAAAAGAAACCGCTAAATCACTTCTATCCCGGCTGCAGCATCCTGTCGTTCGGTACGGCAGGATGTAATCTGGCCTGCAAGTTCTGCCAGAACTGGGATATCTCCAAGGCGCGCAGCTTCGACAAGCTCGCAGATCAGGCCACACCTGAAGCCATCGCCAGCACAGCACTCGACCTGAATTGCAAGAGCGTGGCCTTCACCTATAACGATCCGGTGATCTTCGCCGAATATGCGATGGATGTGGCGGATGCCTGCCATGCTGTGGGCGTAAACACCGTCGCAGTGACGGCAGGCTATATCCATGCAGAGCCGAGAAAAGATTTTTTTGCGAAGATGGACGCGGCCAACGTCGACCTGAAGGCTTTTACCGAGGACTTCTATTTCAAGCAGACCGGAGCGCATCTGCAACCGGTGCTGGAGACGCTGCAGTACCTGTGCAACGAGACAGATGTATGGGTGGAACTGACTACCTTACTGATTCCGGGATACAACGACAGTGCACAAGAGATCGGCAAGATGTGCGAATGGATAGCAACAGAGCTCGGACAGGATGTGCCGCTGCATTTCACCGCCTTCCACCCCGACTACAAGATGACGGACATTCCGACCACGCCCGGCACCAAACTATCGGAAGCACGACGGATAGGACTGGCAGCGGGCTTGCATCATGTCTATACGGGTAACGTACACGACACGCATGGCGGAACGACTTTCTGCGAGCGCTGCAAACAAGCGCTCATCGTGCGCGATTGGTATGACATTCGCGACTATCAGCTCACCGAGCAAGGCAGATGCCCGCATTGCGGCGGCACAGTAGCAGGTCGCTTCGGAAAGTATGAAGGACAGTTCGGAATGCAGCGTATTCCGGTCAACATCGGACGCTGACCTCTCCGGCCTTAGAGCAATGAGGCCTGCATATCGCCGGGAATGTCGTCACAGAACTTCTCTGCTATGGCAGAGAATTCATGTTTGATTATTTTGAAGGCCTCGACGATATCCGGGTCGAAATGTGTTCCGTTGCCGTCCTCGATGATCTTCACGACCTCATCGTGGTGGACTGCACTTTTGTACACGCGCCGAGAAGACACGGCATCGTAGACATCCGCCAGCGCCATCAGTCTGGCCGGTATGGGAATATCGTCGCCCTTCAGTCCGAACGGGTAACCGCTGCCATCCCACTTTTCATGGTGACTGACTGCAATCTGTCTGGCGATACGCAGGAAGTGACTGCGAACATTGATCTCGTTCTCGGCCGCTGCAATGGCGTTGCCACCTAACAGTGCGTGCTGCTTCATGATCTCGAACTCTTCATCGGTCAGCTTGCCCGGCTTCAGCAGGATACTGTCTGGGATACCGACTTTTCCCACATCGTGCAGTGGAGCCAATTTAAACAGCAGCGCGATATTCTCCTCGCTCAGAAAATCCCTGAATCTGGGATGATCGCGCAAGTGAAGCGCCAGCAACCTGACATAGTGCTGGGTACGCTTGATGTGGTTGCCGGTTTCGTTGTCACGTGTCTCGGCAAGGGATGATAGTGCGAGTATGGTCGCATCCTTGATCAGACCGATCTCTTCCGCCTGTTGCTTCAATTGCGAGGTGCGCTCTCGCACCATGTGCTCCAATCCCAGTTCATGCTCGCGCAATTCCGCATTCGCTTGCTCCAACCTGGCGCGCGCGTCCTCCGTGGCATTCCTTTGTGCTTCAAGTGCCAGCAACAAGGCGCTGTTCTCGAAGCGCTGATGTAATACCTGGATGTAATTACGTGACACCACCCGGCCGGCGAACAGCACGACCAGATTGAACAGCACCAGCATACCGGCGATCTTCCAGTGCACCGGGTCGTTCTCACTGGCCACGCGCAGTATCAACGGCACCATGATGCCGGCAAGATAAGAAAGCGAAGCTGGCGGATGCACCGGATTCAGGGTGACTGCCACAGCAACCAATCCGGTCATGATGCTGATCATCATGCCCTGGTTAAGCAGGTCGGCAGGGAAAAAGATCACGGCGGCGAGTCCCCACAGCATGCCCGAGGCCAAAGCGAAGAACGTGAAATGCTGATGCCAGTCACGGCATTCATCGAACGTCGCCAGACGATGTTGGTATTTCATCCACCTGGCCAGCTCGACCAGATGCAAACCCAATGAAACACAAAGCCACAGCACCAACTCTCCCTGCAGTCCCTGCTCCCAATACAACCAGACGAACAGGAACTGCACCCCCACCTGCCCCATCACCATCGCCGGAAACATCTCCATACGGGTGCGCAGCTGTTCTCTGAGTATCCTCAGATTGTCCGGACGCAGCGAGAATCCCCAATCGAACCAGTTCAGGCGCAGGTGCTTGGTTTGTTTTGTGGAGATATCCATGATCGACTCCAAACAGGGATACCCCGAAGGGATCCCGATCAAGTCAGGAGGCAGATAACCTAGGCCATCTCAAATGCCAGATGCAGCTTGGCCAGATTCGACTGGTAGCGATCAGATGCATCCTTGAAGAACCGGCTGCCGCGCACTATAGCCATAGCGGCTTCACGCTTGCCCAGATCGACCAGCATCAACGCTTGAGAGGCTGCTTCGTGGAACTCATAACAACTCTCATGGAGATCGTTCAGCAAGGCCACATCTGAACAATGCTTACCGCCCTCGCCATATAGCCATTTGCCGACCATACAACCTTCACAACACTCAGTCGGCAACTCGGGCTTGTTGGTTGAATAGCCCTGAACGTATGCTTCCACTTGGAATCGTTGATTGATATGCGACTGAATGGCGCGAATGCCGTCGAAGCGTTCAATTGCAACGGATGGGACGGCGTTATGTCGGGCGGGACTGCTGACCTGTTTCCACATGATTCGCCTCCTGCAAAAGACCATATTGGACGGTCATTCTGCGCGGAGGGTCCGGCCATTACAATATGCCGAATGGCCTATATCCCGGTCTATGCAACAGCCTATATAAAAAATATATCCAATTGATTCTATGCAGATTATGTAATAACCCGCACCAACGCAAATCCCCCGCCAAGCGTGCGGAAATTGGTGGTTTGTCCCTGATAAAGACGGGCCGCGATCATTTGGATACTGCCGTCATAGACGTAGCAACGTACATCGTATTTCAAAGATACAGACGCGTCGGCCAGACACATTTTTCGCTCACCGGGTAGCGCCAGCCGTTGCGCGATGTAATCAGCGTGCATCACTTCATCGAACACCCGCTTGGTCATCTTGTCGCCGCGATAAGTCCCTTTGCTGCCGTAACCGCTCACCGGCTTGAAGAACCATTCCTTGCGGACCGACCACCAATGCTCCGCATCTTCGGCGCGCACGATCTCGGTATGCGGGATGCCCTGCTGCAAAACCTGAATGACATCTTCAGTCATGCCTGCAGCACGCAACGCAGCGGCATCGGTGAGCCATGCCAGCTTGCGCTTGTCGGCATATCGGGCGTGATGCGCAGGTCCCGGCGTCAGCACCACTTGCTGCCGCGCCCACACTTCACGCAAATGCGCATAACGGCTCAGATCAAAATCTGTAAGGCGGTTATAGACAAGGTCGATGCGCCGGCCCTCACAGTACAAACCATCATCATGCGCAGCCAATTGCGCCGGATCCGCAATGAATGCGGCAAGACCTGCGCGTTCGAACATCTGTTTCGCCAGCAAGAATTCAGGATAGAGGTACTGTGACTCGGGCTGCTCATCGACGATGGCGATCGTCTGCAACGGCGTATCGCCGTGTACCAGACGCCATTCGTTGCGGAACATGGCGATGAATGCCTGCTCGGGATCGGCGTCGCCAACCGCCTCGCCGTAAAGGTTCGCGGCATGCTGGCTTTCTATCAGCAGTGCATTCAGCAACGCACCGCCGGCATTGGTATTGATCTCGATCAGATGAGCGCCCTGCGCATTGAGATGGAAGTCGTAACCGTAGAACACGCCGAGCGGGGCATCCATCTCCGGTGCGCCGAGGGCCTGCTCCGCCGCCGCGATGACTTGCTGCATCTGATGCAACTGCATAACACTGATGAATACCGGAGCAGATGCAAACAAGTGCGTGCAACGTTCACTGACCAGCCTGAACCAGTCCTCGCCTTGTGCCTGCAATGCATGCTGCAACGCTTCGACATCCATTCCGGCCCAATCCAGACATTCGCCATTCAGGTGCGCGATAAAATCCTGATCGACATCAAAGTGTTCCCTTGCCATATCCAGCGACATCGCATCAACCACCGAGCATCGCCTTCTTCAGATCATCCTGTGCCGGCTTGTTGCCCAGCCATATCTTCAGCAATGCCCGTTTGAACACCGCGCCTTCGATATTGCCGAACACTTTTCCATTCAAACTGATCTGCGTGCCGCTGGCCGGTTGATAATCCAGCGTGATGACGTCTCCCTGCTTTGCCTCGCCGATGGCATTGAAGATGTCAGCCATCTGCTTGAGCTGTGCCTTCATGGCCTTCAATTCGGCACCATTGTGATTCGCTTGGATGGCTTCATTGAACGCGCCGTACAACTTCTTGCTCCCCAGATCGCGCAGCATGTACATCGCGATCCGTTGCGGATGTTCATCGGCGATCACCATGTCCGCAGCCGTCTGTTTTTGCGGAAGATACAAAGCACCAACATAAACCTTGAAGAACCATTTGGTACGTATGCCGGCGCCGTTCAACACCAGCGCCTGCGCACCGACCTGCGCGGTGTCGTCCAGTTTCACGCCGGCCAGCTCCAGCGCCGTGGCCTGCATGCTGGCCAGCAGCAATCCCGTCATCACGATACGTTTCATGTCCATCCTTTGTTCAGGCGTTTCGAGCCCGAAGTTTAACATTGCGCCAGCCCAACGCCCCCAACGCCAGCACGCTGATCAGCGCACCACCATAAAAAGTGCTGGCCGCACCCAGCGTCTGCCACAACATGCCGGCCAGCACGCTTGCCAGCAGCATCGCCAGCCCGCTCATCAGGTTGAAGAAACCGAACGCCGTGCCGCGCAGATCGGCCGGTGCGGTGTCGGCCACCATGCGCGACAGCAAGCCCTGCGTGATGCCCATGTGCACGCCCCACAGCAATACACCCAGCAGTACTACCGCCCAGTGCGCATCCCACGCCAGTACCAGGTCGGCAGCGATCAGTACCAGCAACCCCCATACCAGCATGCGGTTATGGCTCATCCCGTCGGACAGCTTGCCGAAGGGATATGCCGTCGCCGCGTAGACCAGGCTCATCAGCACCATCACCAGCGGCACATAGGCGATGGCCACGCCGCTCTGCTCCGCGCGCAGCACCAGAAAAGCCTCGCTGAAACGCGCCAGCGTGAACACCGCTCCGAAACCGACTACCCACCAGTAGGCCGCACTGAGCCGGCGCAAGCTATCGGGCCGGATAGGATTGACCGACTTCGGCGCTGCTCCCCCCTGCGGCTCGTGCACACCGAACAGCAGCAACACCACCGACAACGCGGCGGGGATCACCGCCACCCAGAACACCGCGCGGAAATCGTTCGCCCACAGCAGCATCAACCCCACCGCCAGCAGCGGGCCAATGAAAGCGCCCACCGTGTCCAGCGCCTGGCGCAGACCGAAAGCGGCCCCACGTACTTCAACTGGCGTGATGTCGGCCAGCAATGCATCACGTGGCGCGCCGCGGATGCCCTTGCCGACACGGTCGGTGAGGCGCGCGGTGAGCACCATACCGGCCCCCTGCGCCAGCGCGAACATCGGCTTGGTCAGCGCGGCCAGACCGTAACCGAGCAGCGCCAGTCCCTTGCGCTTGCCCAGATAGTCGCTCAGCATGCCGGAGAACACCTTCACCATCAGCGCGGTGGCCTCGGCCAAGCCCTCGATCACGCCGACCGACAGTACGCTCAGACCGAGCGTGCCGACCATGAACAATGGCAACAGGCTATGGATCATCTCGGACGAGACATCCATCAACAGACTGACAAAACCGAGCACCCACACGCCGCGCGGGATACGGCTGGAAGAAGGAGAAGAAGAGACCGGATCGCCCATGGTGTTCGCGCCTCCATCGTCGTTTTCGCCGCGCGTGCGGGGAATTTTGCAATCGAAGTCAACGCGCAACAGACACAACAGCATCCCGCGGTTACGGGAACGAGCCCAGCTTACAATGCTTCGAACACCCCGGCGGCACCCATACCGGTGCCGATACACATGGTCACCATGCCGTATTTCAATTTGCGCCGGCGCAGACCGTGCAGCAGCGTGGCGGTACGGATCGCACCGGTAGCGCCCAGCGGATGACCAAGCGCGATGGCACCACCCAAAGGATTGACGATCTCCGGATCCAGTCCCACATCGCCGATCACCGCCAGCGACTGCGCGGCGAAAGCTTCGTTCAACTCGATCCAGTCCATATCGTTGAGCGACAATCCGACTTGTTTCAGCACACGCGGGATCGCCTCTTTCGGACCGATGCCCATGATCTCAGGCGGCACACCGGCCACGCTGAAACCGTGGAACTTGCCGATGGGCGTCAGGTTGTATCGCTTCAATGCCGCCTCTGAACACAGCAACACCGCGCCCGCCCCGTCAGACATCTGCGAACTGTTGCCCGCCGTGACCGAACCCTTCTGTGCGAACACAGTGCGCAGTTTCCCCAGCACTTCCAGCGAGGTGTCCGCACGCGGCCCTTCGTCCCGAGAGACTATGCGCGTTTTCACCTCCACGTCGCGGCTGCTCATATCCGGAACATGATCCGTGATCTGATAGGGCGTGATCTCATCCGCGAACTCGCCGTTGTTGATAGCAGCGATTGCACGCAGATGGCTCTGCAAAGCAAAGGCATCCTGCGCCTCGCGCGACACCTTCCAGCGCTCCGCCACCTTCTCCGCCGTCATGCCCATGCCGTAGGCGATACCCACATGCTCATCCTCGAAGATGGCCGGATTGAACGCCACCTTGTTGCCCATCATCGGCACCATGCTCATGCTCTCCACGCCGGCCGCCAGCATCACATCTGCCTCACCAAGGCGGATGCGATCCGCCGCCATGGCAACGGCCTGCACACCGGAAGAGCAGAAACGGTTCACCGTCATGCCCGGCACCGTGTTCGGGATCCCCGCCAGCAGCAGCGCGATGCGCGCCACGTTCATGCCCTGCTCCGCCTCCGGCATCGCGCAGCCCACGATCACGTCGCCGATGCTGGCCGGATCGAGCGACGGCGCCTGCGCCAAAGCGCTCCTTAGCACATGCGCCAGCAGATCGTCGGGACGGGTGTTGCGGAACATGCCGCGCGGTGCCTTGCCCACCGGAGTACGGGTGGCGGCGACGATATAGGCTTCCTGGACTTGCTTACTCATGGCGAGCTCCTTCGAATGAAGTTGGCTTACTGTGGCTCACGAATCATACGTCAGCCACCCAGCGCGGTAAATCAAACAGCAGAAATACAAACGCCCCCTCGGTAGAGGGGGCGTTCGTTTGAACCGGGGTACGTCGCCGTACCGGTGGTTCAGGTATTACTTGATCTCGGACAACAGCGCCGGAGATTTGACCAACTGGCGCACGCCGTGCGCATGGTCCTCTTCATACTTGTTACCCTTGCACCATTCGCCCACGGTCTTGATATTCACCTTGGCGCACTTCGGACGCACACTCCAGGTCACCTGATACTCGGAACAGGCGCTCTCGTTGTACTTGGGACCGGTGGTGGAACCCATGAACTCAACCGGCTTGCCGGTGTTGGTCGGCAGCGCAGAAGCAGACTGGATCTGGTTGAAATCGAGACCACCTTCAGCCACCAGCGTGTACACCTGGGTCTCTACGCGCAGTTCAGGATTTGCACACTTCGCGGAAACGCAGGAACCAAGGCCTTTACCGCCGGGCACGTCGCAAGTGGTGTGAACGTAGTGCACTTCGATGGTGTCACCGGGCTTCAGATCACCGTGCGCGCTCTTGCACACGCCGTCGCCGGACCAAGCCATCTCAGCCTTGCTCAGTTTCTTGCTGAGGTTGCACTGATAACCGCTGCCGTAACCTTCATGGCCGTCACCGGCGTAGATCGAGAAGTCCTTGGACTTGTGCTCGGCGTTCTCGTGGAAGTGGATGTTGCAAAGATGCATCTCGGATGCCGCTGGGGCCGCCTTGAATGTCACCTTGTTCTCGCCAGACTTGCTGTCGATGTCGCGCGGAGTCTGTGGACCGTAGCCTGTGCATGCCGGCATCGCAGCACCGTGGCCATGTGCATCATGACCGTGCTCGTTGCCGTGATCGCTCGCGAAAGCGCTGCCCGAAGCCAGCCCCATTGCCAATACCAAACCTACATAACTCTCCCTGAGTCTTGTCATTTGCGTCTCACCCTTAGTGTTCGTTGGAAATGTACAGCTTATTATTTTGGTAATACCCAACAGCGCGATTGCGGCGCAGGATTCTACAAGCAATCCTGCGCGAGGGGGAGTGAGTTAGAAACAGCTAATATTGACGACATCAAATCAGTTCAGCAGGCTCGCCAATTTGCGGCGATAGTCCTTCACCAGATCACCCTGACCACCCAACAGGTTGAACACATCCAGCAAGGTCTTGCGCCCGATGTCGTCGCGGAAAGAGCGGTCGCGACGCACGATCTCCAGCAACTGGTCCATGCCCTCTGCTGGTCGCTCGGCCGTCACCAGCACATGCGCCAGTTTCAAACGGGCCTCAAGGTCGTTCTCGTCGGCATGGATTGCAGCAAGCAGTGCCGCCTCGTCCTCCCCCTCCTCGACCATCGCAGCCACCCGCGCCTGTGCCAGCAGTTGCATCACGCGCGTATCCTTCTTCACATCAACATCGCGCGAACTATCGAGAAGACTGCGCGCCTCCTCCACTTTTCCCTGCGTCAGCAGTATCTCCGCACTGTCGACGCGCACCCATTCATTGGCGGGGTCCAGCGCAGACGCCTCTGCCAGCAATTGCATTGCCCCCTCCGCATCGCCCGCAGCCCATTGCTGCTGCGCCGCATGGCGCAACTCCTCCGCCGGACTGGGGATGATGCCGTCCAGCCAGGCCCGCACCTCACCTTCCGGCAACGCCCCTGTGAACTCATCCACCACCCTGCCGTTCACCACCGCCTTAACCGCCGGGATGCCGCGCACCTTGAACTGCGCGGAGATATCCGGATTCTCGTCCGAGTTCACCTTAGCCAGCAGGAACTTGCCCGCATACTCCTCCGCCAGCTTCTCCAGCAAAGGCTTCAGCACCTTGCACGGCGCACACCACGGCGCCCAGAAATCGATCACAACGGGCAGCTTGAATGAAGCGGCGATGACTTTCTCTTCAAAGTCGGCTTGGCTTACATTTAAAGAATACATTTTGATGACTTTCAGGAGTTTCTACCGAGATAGCGCAAAAGGATAAATTCGTTGTTGACCCAATATCCCCCTGCCAAATGCGACCTTCAGAATGCCCATCCTTGCTGTTGCATGAATTCTTCAAGATCAATGCATGGAACATTAAAATGGTCACAAACATTGGGGATTTTTGCTGCGTTTATCTTAAATTGCTCTTCAGTGACGACCGTGCCGCCTGCGATTTTCGCGCAGGCAATCACAAAGGGATCAGCTACAGGCGTACCTTTCAGCCGCTGTTGCTCGCCGATCAGACTCTGAAAATGCTTAATCTGCAGTATCTGCGCAACAAAATTAAGTTCGGCAGCATTCGGTGTGGTAAATATTTGTCTATTATTCTTCGCCCAATCCAAGACATCAGCGCTCACATTTTGCCGCTCAAGTTCATTCCAAACTTCGCGGGTCGAAATCAGATCTTTGTTCTGCACCAAGCCATCAAGTCCATCCCAGATGGTTTTGAACACACTTGGATAAAAGTGCTGGAGTGAGCGTATAGAGCTGGTATCGAACACGTATATCATGCAGCGATACCTTGCAGAATTCGCTGCTCCAGCCCAGCAAAATTCTTAGGCTTTATCCCTAGCATTTCAGCTGCTTGTTCAACACTGAGTTGGTTCTTATAGTGGCGGCTGACCACTTCTCTCGCAAAACGATCACTCAAGTAAACATTCTGTGATGCGTACCAATCCCCGCCTGTCCCTTTTTTCTGCTGCGCCGCCCATGCTTTTGCCTTCAGTTCATAAAAACTGGTGGTGACACGATTCTGATCCAAGAATCGACGTAATACAGCTTCGCGGCTCACACCATATCGCATGGCGAGATCTGAAAAATGCTGTTCGGATGCGCGCTCAATGTCTGCCGGGAATTGCTTTACCTGGATCATGAAATCGGACGATGGAATCAGAATTTCTGCAGCGATTGCATTGCAAAACCGTTCGACATACTTTTCCTGCTCCGGAAGTCGATCAATATATCGCTGATCGAATTTGCTCAACCCGTTAACGCTTAGCAGTAAGTGTGCAAGCTCATGGAGCAAGCTGAAAGTCTGTCTTGTCTTAGTCGTACTGTTGTTCAAATACACAACAGGGAACTGGCTATCAATAAGACAAAAACCAGAAATATCCTTTTGTGCAAAAGATTCCTTGAATACGAATACGCCTTTTTCTTCAATTGCCTTACGCCATTTTTTTAGGGCATTTTCATCGTCTTTCCAGCGAATTTGCTCATCGAGAGTGATCCCCAAATAGTCGCGAACGGAAGCAGCTTGATCCACAACTGAACCTGTACGTGAAACCGACAATTCCTTCCAAATGCAATGCTCACTTGGATTGAGGGAGCCAAACAATTCACGAAGCGCTAGCTGATATGCATGGGCGCGGCGGATATGTAGATGCGTATCAGCCGCTAATGTTTGCAGATCATCAGAAGGCAGTGTCCTGAATTCCCGAGCTGGACTGATTTCCTCTGGGGGCGCAGGTAAAAAGAATACTGCCAATGGACGTTTATAGATTTGATACGCCAGCTTTTCTAGTTGAGGATAACTTGGATATGGCCCATTTGCTTCCCAAGCTTCAATTTCCTCAACGGGTCTTTTTATTCGGAGGGCGACATCAGACACTGACAGCCCAATTGACTGTCTAGCCCAACGTAGAACCTCTGGCCGCACACCTGCGACTGGCACACTCTTCATTGCCCCACCCAGTGAAATATTATTGAGGATTATCACCCAAAGACTCAAAACTTGTCATGAAGCTGCCCTTTCACAACCAAACAAGGCTGTTTGGATATATATTGAGAACGTTGAGTTTCTCAGCCCAGCATTTTAGTTCCGCAACGGCTTCCCAGTCTTCAACATGTGCTCGATCCTTGCTTGCGTCTTGTCGGTCGCCAGCAGTTCCATGAAGTGTTTGATCTCCAGATCGAGCAGCCATT
The DNA here is from genome assembly GCA_043826585.1 of Pseudomonadota bacterium. Classification (GTDB taxonomy): domain Bacteria; phylum Pseudomonadota; class Gammaproteobacteria; order Burkholderiales; family Gallionellaceae; genus Sideroxyarcus. Next base: position 40,312 of record JBDRPZ010000067.1, on the reverse strand, counting down.
GTTCGTCCACCAGCGAACCGGCCTCCACATCGCCACCGCATAGCGTGTGCGCCACACGGCAGCCGATGTTGTAGTCGTGCTCGGAGATGAAGCCGCCTTCCAGCATGTTGACCATGGCGGCCTTGAGTGTGGCGATGCCGGTGCGTCCGGCGACGGCGATCTGGCGCTGGTGCAGCGGCGGACGATAGGCGGTGGCGTTGAGCGCTTTCGCTTCCTGTTTGGCGATGTGCAGCAACTCGAACTTGTTCATCACGATGCGATCGGACTGCCGCAGATAGCCCATCTCTCTTGCCAGCTCTGCACTCTTGGCGACTTCGCCCATGGCGATGTGCTGGAAGTAGCGGCGCACGAATGGGAAGATGTCGACGCGGTTGTCGCTGGAGTAGCGCTGCGCTTCCTGCGAGGCGCGTTGTGCCATCTCCTTGCAGCCACCGCCTGCGGGCAGCAGGCCCACCCCGACTTCGACCAGACCGATGTAGCTTTCCAGCGTCGCGACGATGCGTGAACAGTGGATGGAGAATTCACAACCGCCACCGAGCGCGAGGCCGTCCACGGCAGCGATGGTGGGAATCTGTGCGTATTTCAGGCGCATCGAAGTGCGCTGGAACTTGGCGACCACTTCTTCCACCTTGGGTACGTTGCCGGTGGCGGCATTGAGGATGTCGCCCACGCCTCCGCCGCCCGCCGCGGTGTATTTGACACGGTTCACCGCGCCCTTGAGTTTGCCGAACAAGCCGTCATCCGGCTTTTCCTGCACGCCCTGCATCAGTTGCAACAGGTTGGCACCCGCCGAGAACGGCGGCTCACTCTGCCACAGGATGAGCGCACTGAAATGCTGCTCGGCTTCGTCGACAGCGCGCAGGATGCCATCCAGCACTTCGTTGCTGACGGTGTGCATCTTGGTCTTGAAGCTGAGGATGGCGATGCTGTCGCCGGTGTGCCACATGCGTACCTCGTCGGTCTCGAACACGGTCTCGCCGTAGTGGCGCACTTCGCCCAGCAGATGGTCGGGATAAGCCTGACGCAGATAGACTGAAAGTTGTGAACGCGGCTGTATGTCGCGCGTGGCGGGGGCGTAAGAGCCTTGTGCGGTGTGCACCCCCTCGCGCCCGGATTCGACGACCCATGCGGGAAGGGGGCTATCGGCCATGGCTTTGCCCGCCATGATGTCTTCCGCGATCCAGCCTGCCACCTGCTGCCAGCCTGCGGCCTGCCATATCTCGAACGGGCCGCTGTCCCAGCCGAAGCCCCAGCGCACGGCGAAATCCAGATCGCGCGCGTTGTTGGCGATGGTTTCCAGATTCAGCGCGCAGTAATGGAACACGTCGCGGAAGGTCGCCCACAGGAACTGCGCCTGCGGATGCGGGCTGTTGCGCAGACCGGCCAATTTCTTTGCCCAGTCGCGTTCGCGCAGGATGGCTTTCACGCCGTCGTCCACTTTGGCATCGGAGAGTTTGTATTCACGCGTGTGCAGATCCAGCACATGGATCTCCTTGCCGATCTTCTGATAGATGCCGCGCTTGGTCTTCTGTCCCAGCGAACCCTGATCGACCAGATACTGGAACCAGACCGGCAATTCGAAGTGTTTGTGCCACGGGTCTTCAGTTAGGTTCTCGCGCATGGTGTTGACCACGTGCGCGAACACGTCCAGACCGACCACGTCCAGCGTGCGGAAAGTGGCGCTCTTGGGGCGGCCGAGATAACGTCCGGTGAGCGCATCCACCATGTCGAAGCCCAGTTTGAATGCGGCTGCGTGGTGTTTGGTGGCGAGCATGGAGAACACGCCGATGCGGTTGGCGATAAAGTTGGGTGTGTCCTTGGCGCGCACCACGCCCTTGCCCAGCGTGGAGACGAGGAAGGCCTCCAGATCGTCCAGCAAGGGCAACTCCGTCCCCGCGCACGGGATCAGCTCGACCAGGTGCATGTAGCGCGGCGGATTGAAGAAGTGGATGCCGCAGAAACGGTGACGCAATTGTTCGGGGAAGGCTTCGGCCAGCGTGTTGATGGAAAGGCCTGAGGTGTTGGTGGCGAAGATGGCGTTCGCGTTCACGAACGGCGCAACCTTGCGATAGAGGTCCGACTTCCAGTCGATGCGCTCGGCGATGGCCTCGATGACGAGGTCGCACTCGCGCAGCTTGTCCAGATGCTGTTCGTAGTTGGCCACTTCGATGTAGCTCACGCGCGCCGGGGATGAGATGGGCGCGGGGTCGAGCTTCTTCAGGCCTGCCAGTGCTTTGTTGACGTTGCCGTTCGGGTCGCCCTCTTTGGCTGGCAGTTCGAACAGCAATGTCTCGACGTTGGCGTTGACCAGATGTGCTGCGATCTGCGCGCCCATCACGCCCGCACCCAATACTGCAACTTTCCTGATATGCAATCCGCTCATCGTTCGCTCCTCAATCATTGACTGCCGGCAAAGGTCGCGGCTTGCGATCCTCGCCCACCGCCACATAGGTCAGTTGCGCTTCCGTCACCTTGTGGCAGGTGGGATTCTCCGGATCGCGCTGCACATACACTTCCACGTCCACGGTGATGGAGGTGTTGCCGGTCTTGACGATCTCCGTGTAGAAACTCACCACATCACCGACAAAGATCGGCTGTTTGAACACGAAGGAATTCACCGCCACGGTCGCCACACGACCTTTGGCGCGATGCACGGCCGGGATGCTGCCCGCGACATCCACCTGCCCCATCAACCAGCCACCGAAGATATCGCCGGTGTAGTTCGCGTCGGAGGGCATGGCCGCCACGCGCAGGGTCGGCTGACGACCGGGTAATGAAGTGATGGGGGTGTTCATGCTCAGTGTCCTTCATAGAGTGCGTCGATCTCACGCGCGAACTTCGTCACGATCTTGTCGCGCTTCATGCTCAGTTTTGGCGTGAGCAGGCCGTTGTCTATGCTCCACGGTTCGGTCAACAGCAGCACGCGGTTGACCTTGGCGTAACCGGGGAAGGCGCGGATGTTGCGCGCGATGCGGCGCAGCACCTTGGCTTCCACGTTGCTGTCGGTGAGCGATTCCGGCATGTCGGGTCGCACGCCGACCTTGGCCGCGATATCCGGCCACACCTCGGGATTGAGCACCGCCAGCGCGACCAGATAAGGTTTGCCCTCGCCGAGGATCATCACCTGGTCGATCAGCGGGTCGTGCAGGATGGCCGCTTCCATATCGGCCGGCGGGATCTTCTCGCCGTTGGCCATCACGATGATCTCCTTCAGCCGGCCGGTGATATAGACATGGCCGGTCTCACTGATGCGTGCGATGTCGCCGGTGTTGAGCCAACCGTCCTCGTCGATCATCGCCTTGGTCGCTTCCGGATTGTTCCAGTAGCCCATCATCACGTTCGGGCCTTTCACCAGCAGCGCATTCTGCGCGCCCAGCTTGATCTGCACATCGCGGATCGGTTGCCCCACGCTGTCCGGGAAGTTGTTGTCCAGATGATTGCCGGTGACGATGGGGCTGGTCTCGGTCAGGCCATAGCCTTGCACCACCGGCAGACCGAGACCGACGAACATGCGCGAGATGTCGGCATCCAGCGCCGCGCCACCAGTGACGGCCGTACGCAAGCGACCGCCCAATCGCGCCAGCAGTTTCCTCGCCACCAGCTTGTCCAGCAGCGGCCACAGCAGGAAGGAGAGCTTCCACGGGCCGCGTCCCTGTTCGTGCTCGAAGCGCGCCCAGCCCACCTCGACCGCCAGATGGAACAGCTTCTTGCGCAGCGGCGGCCCCTCTTCCAGCTTGGCGCTGATCGCCGAATAGATGCGCTCGTAGATGCGCGGCACCGAGATGAGGATGGTGGGTTGTATGGTCTGCAGGTCTTCGGAGAGCTAAGGGATGGATCGCGCATAAGCGACTGTCGCGCCGGTCATCACTTGCAGGTAATAGCCGCAGGTGCGCTCGAAGGTGTGCGACAGCGGCAGGAAGGACAGCAGCAGATCGTCGTCGTAGAGCGCGAAGGTGCCCAGTGCGGAATGCGTGTTGCTCAGCATGTTGCGGTGACTCAGCATCACGCCCTTGGGCTTGCCGGTGGTACCCGAGGTGTAGATGATGCTGGCCAGCTCGCCCATGTCGCACGGCACGGGCGCCTGCAGTTCGGCGGTAGAAGGCAAGGCGTGCGCGGCACAGAGCAGTCGCGGCTCATCGGCAGCGACCTCATCCAGCGAGATGAAACGCTGCACACTGGGCATCAGCGATTTCACGGCATTCAGTTCCTGCCATTGTTCGGCGGTCTCGAACAGCAGCACCTTGGCTTGCGCATCGTTGACGATGTAGGCGATGTTCTCGGCGCGGTCCACGGTATACAGCGGCACGGTGACCAGACCCTGCGACATCGCCGCCTGGTCGAACATCACCCATTGCGGACAGTTGCGCAGCATCAATGCCACGCGGTCACCCTTCTGCAGCCCTTCCTTGGCCAGCGCCGCCTGCCAGCGCGCCACTTCTGCAAACATCTGACGCCAGCTCAGACTCACCCATCCGTTCAGATTCGCGTCGAAATAACGGTAGGCCTCCTTGTCTGGCGAGCGCTTGACGCGTTCAAGGAACAAACCGTGCAGCGTCCCCGCCTGTTCCGGCGTGATCACGTCTACGTTGTCAGGTGTCGTCATGGCTCTCTCCCCTTATTGTTATTTCTGCAAGAACAGATCGTCGAACAGCTGTCCTCCCGGACTGACTGCATATTGCTCGAAGTCACTCACGCCTGATTCGCGCAACACCTCCTCGTCGATGAAGAAGTTGCCGTTACAGGTATCGCTGGTCCTCGTCAAAATGGCATACGCGGCATCGGCCACGATGGCCGGTTTGCGCGAGGCACGCAGTATCTCTTCCGGGAAGTTGTATTCGCTGGCCGCAGTGGCGATGGTGGTGCGCGGCCACAGACAGTTGCATGCGATACAAACCCCTTCAAACTCTCGTGCCAGCCCCATGGTCACCATGCTCATGCCGTATTTCGAGATGGTGTAAGCCACATGCGGCGCGAAATTGTCCGGCCCCATATTCAGCGGCGGCGACATGGTGAGGATGTGCGGATTGACCGCCTGGTTCAGATGCGGGATACAGGCCTGTGAAGTCAGGAAGGTGGCGCGCATGTTCACGTCCCACATCAGATCCAGGCGTTTCGCTGGCGTATTCAGCGTATCAGTCAGACTGATCGCACTCGCATTATTGACCAGCACATCGAAGCCGCCGAAATGTGACGCCGCCTGTTCGACTGCATCATAGATGGCTTGTGCATCGCGCACATCAAGTTGCAGCGCCAGCGCCTGCCCGCCCGCGGCAACCACCTCTTCCGCCACGCTATGGATGGTGCCCGGCAGCTTGGCATGTGGCTCGGCCGTCTTGCCGGTGATGACCACCTTCGCGCCATCGCGTGCACAACGCAAGGCGATCTCTCGTCCGATCCCGCGACTGGAACCGGTGATAAAGACCACCCTGTTGTGCAGGCTGCTCATCCGTTCGCCTGTAGCTGTTTGGAATCGAAGTCATCCACCATGATGACCTTGCGCCGCAGCATGTAGTCGCGCTCCAGCTGTATCGCTTCTTCCGGATTGATCATTCCCGCTTCGCGAGCTTCGGCGATACGCGACATCTCGTCCATCGCCTTGAGTTTGCCGGCCTTGGCTGCTTTTTCCAGCATGGCCTGTATCGGTTCGCTGGCCAGCGTGCTGGCCAGCGCTGCTTCAAGTGCACCGACCGCATCCTGCTCGTCGCGTTTGATGTACATGCCCGCGGTGAGGCGGTCGCGCGCATCGCCCGGCTTCAACATCAGCGCCGCCACTTGGTGGCCCCTGTCATCGGAAGGCGGCTTGCGGCATTGTCCCAATGGGAAGATGACCACGCGCAGCAACAGCGCAAACAAACGATTGGGGAAGTTCTGCAGCACACCATCGAATGCGGTCTGGATGCGATACAGGCCGTCCTCCATCGCCCAGTGCAGCAGCGGCTCGTCGGCTCTGGGGCGACCATCGTCCTCGAATTTCTTCAACACCGCCGAGCACAGATAGAGGTTGCTCAACACATCACCCAGTCGCGCCGAGAGTTTCTCCTTGCGCTTCAAGCCGCCGCCCAGCACCAGCATGGCGATGTCCGCCGCGAAGGCGAACGAAGCTGCGTAACGCGTCAGCAACTGGAAGTAACGGTGTGTCGGTGCACCGGTCGGCACATAGATCAGACGCCCACCAGTCAAACCGTACAAGAACGAGCGCACCGCATTGCTCAGGCTGAAACTGATGTGCGCGAAGAATGCCTGGTCGAAATCCAGCGAGGCACGGTCCGCATTCTGGTCGTGCGCCGCCTGCATCTCCTTCAGCACATAGGGATGGGAACGCACGGCGCCCTGCCCGAAGATCATCAAACTGCGTGTGAGGATGTTCGCGCCTTCCACCGTGATGCCGATCGGGGTCTGCTCATACATGCGCGCCAGATAGTTATCCGGCCCCATGCAAATGCCCTTGCCGCCGTGCACGTCCATCGCATCGTTGATCACCATGCGACCGCGCTCGGTGCAGTGATACTTGGCGATGGCAGAAACCACCGAAGGTTTCTCATGCAGGTCCACCGCCAGCGCCGTCATGCGCCGCGTCGCGTCCATTACATAGGTATTGCCGCCGATGCGCGCCAGCGCTTCTTCCACGCCCTCGAACTTGCCGACCGGCATGTGGAACTGTTTGCGCACGCGGCCATAGGCGCCGCTGCTGCGCGCCGCCAGCTTGGCACCGCCCACCGCACTGGCCGGCAGCGAGATAGAACGCCCCACCGACAGACAATCCATTAGCATGCGCCAGCCTTGGCCGATGCGCGACATACCGCCGATGATGTACTCCATCGGAATGAACACATCTTGACCGGTGGTAGGGCCATTGAGGAAAGCGGAGTTGAGCGGGAAGTGGCGGCGCCCGATCTGCACGCCGGGCAAGTCGGTCGGGATCAGGGCCAATGTGATGCCCATGGATTCTTCCGCGCCCAATATATGTTCGGGGTCGTACAACTTGAATGCCAGCCCCAGCAAGGTCGCCACCGGCGCCAGCGTGATGTAACGCTTCTCCCAGTTGAGGCGGATGCCCAAGACCTGCTGCCCGTTGAATTCGCCGTGGCACACGATGCCGCTATCCGGGATCGCGCCCGCATCGGAACCCGCGAACGGGCCGGTCAATGCAAAACACGGCACTTCCAGCCCCTTCGCCAGACGGTTCAGATATTTGTCCTTCTGTTCCGGCGTGCCGTATTTCAACAGCAATTCTGCCGGCCCCAGCGAGTTCGGCACCATCACCGTCACCCCCGCCGTACCGCTGCGCGACGACACCTTGGTCACTACCGCCGAATGCGCCTGCGCCGAGAACTCCAGGCCGCCGTATTCCTTCGGGATGATCATGCCGAAGAAACCCTTGTCCTTGATGTACTGCCACACCTCGGGCGGCAGATCCTGCCGCGTGTGGGTGATGTCCCAATCGTCCAGCATGCCGCACAGCGTTTCCACTTCGTTATCCACGAAAGCCTGTTCGCGTTCAGAGAGGCCGGTCTTTGGCATCTCCAGCAGCTTGCTCCAGCGCGGACGACCGCTGAACAACTCGCCGTCCCACCACACCGTACCGGCGTCCAGCGCCTCCTGCTCGGTCTGCGAGACCTGCGGCAATATTTTGCGGAAAATTTTCAGGATGAAGTTGCTGATCAGCAGACGGCGCAGATAAGGCACGCCGAACACCAGCACAAAGATCGCCAGCGCGAGATAGATGTTCTTCAACGCACCGTCCGAGATACGACTCTCGATGGCGATCATCGGCACCAGCACAAGGAACGCGAACAGCCAGCCCCAGATCGAGGATCGGAAGAAGGCCAGTAGAAGGAAGACAGTAAGCACTACCACCGTGATCGTTATCGCCATTTTCTAACCTCGTTTATTGTTATGCGGGATTGGGTTGAACTTTAACCCTATCGAGACCCTTGCGACAATGGTTATATATGCACCGGTCAAAAACCATGTCAGCAACTCATTGACTAAGCGCCCGGCATTCCTCACACTGTCCCCCATGTCCATGCGATCCAGAAAATTCATCGCCGTACTTCTGCTGCTGTGGCTGCCGCTTTTCAGCGCCAGCGCCGTGGCGGAATCGCTCGCCATGCAGATGCAGCGCGGCGACTGCCATGAGTCTTCGGAGATGATGAGCATGTCGCACGACGACATGATGGATCACGGCATGATGAACCATGAAGACATGCAGGCTAGTACCAATGACGGATCCTCGTGCACCTCCTGCGCGATCTGCCATGTGGCCGGTTCCGCATTCCTCGACGCGCCTGCTGTTGCGTTGCAATACATCGAGATCGCCTCGCAGGCGGTCAGCTTCACACCCGAGACTTTCGTCTCCCATCATTCCGCACCGCTGGTTCCGCCCCCTCTCGTTGCCGCTTAACGCGGGACGAATCCGTCTGTAGTTTCCACATAGTCTGACCTTCGCCCCGCGCTTTTCAGTGCCCGTGTGCGCCTGTGCGTCGCATTCGCAGCGCGGACACAAGCATCCTGTCGTACCCATTACATTCATCAAGGAGATCAAAATGAAATTCGCAACCATCGGCTTATCGACCATCCTGCTCGCCGCTTCCACTGCCGCGCTGGCAGAGAGCCATTCGCAACACATGCCCAATAACGGCATGCAACAAGCGGACAAGCATGCCGCTGCCCAGAATCACATGGGACAGGGTGTGGTGAACAAGATCGATCTGCAGCACAAAAAGGTCAACATGACCCACGGCCCGATCAAGTCGCTCGGCTGGCCCGGCATGACCATGGACTTCAAGGTCAAGGATGCCGCCATCCTGAAGGGCCTTAAGCCCGGCCAGAAAGTGATGTTCGAAGTGGTCAATGAAGGCCCCCGTATGTATTTCATCACCCACATCACGCCGCAGAAATAATCGCGGCTCGGCAGTGCGGCAGTCGCCCAAGCGGGCGACTGCCGCCCCGACTGGAGAACCGAATGACGAACACGATCAAGAATTTCGTTCGCGTCCTGCTGCTGGCGTCCTTGTTTGCGCAAACGGCGCAGGCCGGGACTGACGCGCCGCTGCAACCGGATGAGGCGGTGTCACTCGCGCTGGCCAACAATCCCGGGCTGGCAGCCAGGCAGTCGCGCGCCGAAGCGCTGGCGGCCGTGCCCGAACAAGTATCCACCCTGCCCGACCCGACGCTGTCGCTGAACGCGCTCAGCTTCCCGACCGATACGTTCTCTGTGTCGCAGGAAGCGATGACGCAGAAACAGATCGGCATCGGATTCACACTGCCATTCCCCGGCAAGCTGGGGCTGCGCGAACAAGCGGCTGACAGCGAAGCGCAGGCGGCCGGACAGGATGTGGCCGAACAACGCCTGCAACTTGAGCGCAACGTGCGCAGCGCCTGGTGGAGCCTGTTCTATCTCGACCGCGCACTGGATGTCGTGCTGCGCAATCAGGCCTGGCTGCGCCAGTTGAATACCATCGCGGAGACACGCTACAGCACCGGGCTCGGCATGCAGTCCGATGTACTGCTGGCGCAGGTAGAGCTGTCCAAACTGCTGGAGATGGAGCTCAGCCTGCGCGCTGCGCGGCGCAACATGTCCGCGCGCATGAACGCACTGCTGGGACGCAAAACTTTCACCGAGATCACCCTGCCGACGCAGGCAGCCGAACATCTGCCCCCAGTCGCCGACAATGAGCAGCTGATCGCACTGGCGCAGCAAGCGCGTCCCATGCTGGCCACCCGGCGCAAGCTTCTGGAAGCGGCACAAGCACGCACCCGGCTGGCTGACAAGGACTATTACCCGGATCTCAAACTGGGCCTGGCGTATGGATTCCGCAGCGGCAACAACCCGAACGGTAGCGCCCGTGCCGATCTGGCCAGCGTCACGCTCGGCATCAGCGTGCCGCTGTTCGCCGGCAGCCGGCAGGGACAGGCGGTCGCCCAGCGTCATGCCGAGTGGCAGCAACAGGACTACGAGTTGCAGGACAGCGTATTGCAGGTCACTGCACAGATCGAACAGGCACTGGCGGAATACCAGTCCGCGCGCGAACAGGCCGCGCTGTTCAAGGGCGGCCTCATCCCGCAGTCGCAGCAGACCGTATCCGCCATGCGCGCCGCGTATCAGGTGAACAAGGTGGACTTCCTCAATCTGGTGCGCGCGCAAGTCACGCTCTACAACTACGAAACCCAGTACTGGAAGACCATCAGCAACGGCTGGCAGGCGCTGGCGAATCTGCAGGCCGCGGTCGGTGCGCCGCTGCCTGCCCCCAAGGAGAACATGAATGAACAATAAGACGATACTTGCCATTGCCATCGGCAGCGCGCTGCTGGTCGGCGCGGGCGGCGGTTACTGGCTGGCCGCTACGCCGCAGCAAAGCAGCGCAATGAATGATCCGGCAGCGGACAACAAGCCCCTGTTCTACCGCAACCCGATGAACCCTGCGATCACTTCGCCGGTACCGGCGCAGGACGAGATGGGTATGGACTACATCCCAGTGTATGCCGAAGGCCATGAACCCAAGGAACGCAAACCGCTTTTCTATCGCAACCCGATGAACCCCGCGATCACCTCGCCGGTGCCGGCGCAGGACGAGATGGGCATGGACTACATCCCGGTGTATGCCGAGGATGACGCTCCGCAGGAACGCAAGCTGCTGTTCTATCGCAACCCGATGAATCCCGCGATCACCTCGCCAGTGCCGGCACAGGATGAGATGGGCATGGACTACATCCCGGTGTATGCCGAGGAGAAGACGGAAGCGCTGCCCGGCACGGTCAGCATCGATCCGGTGATGGTGCAGGACATCGGTGTGCGCATACAGCCGGTGCAGCGCGGCACGCTGTCGCGCAGCATCCGCACCAGCGGCCGCGTCGCGGTGGACGAGGAACGCCTGCTGCGCCTGCATCCGAAATACGAGGGCTGGGTGGAGAAACTGTTCGTCACCAACACCGGCGATGCGGTGAAGAAGGACGACATGCTGCTCTCCATCTACTCGCCGCAGCTGGTGACCAGCGAGGAAGAATATCTGCTGGCGCTGGAAAACGCGGAGAAGCTCAAGGACAGTCCGTTCGCCGACGTGCGTCAGGGCGCGCAAAGCCTGCTCGCCTCGTCCGAACAGCGGCTGCGCCTGCTCGACCTGCCCGAGCACCAGATCGAACAACTCAAGCAAACGCGCGAGGTGTTCAAGGGCGTGCACATCCATTCGCCGATGAGCGGCATCGTGATGAACATCGGCGCGCGCGAAGGCCAGCGCATCATGCCGAACACCGAACTGTACGTGATCGCCGACCTGTCGCGAGTGTGGGTGATGGTCGACCTGTACGAAGACGACATGCCCTGGGTGCGCGAAGGTGACCGCGCCAGTCTGCAGGTCGCCGGCATCCCCGGCCGCACCTTCAGCGGCAAACTCACGCGCATCTATCCCTACCTCGACGCCAAGACGCGCACGGTCAAGGCCAGGCTGGAATTCGCCAATCCGGGATTGCTGCTTAAGCCCGACATGTTCGGCCAGGTGGAAGTGCAGGCCGGACGCAAGGTCGATGCACTGACGGTGCCGAGCGAAGCCATCGTGCGCAGCGGGACGCAGACGCAAGTGTTCGTGCAACGCGCACCGGGACGCTTCGAACCGCGCACCGTCACGCTGGGCGTGGCGGCCAACAACCTGACGCAGATCATCAGCGGCGTGGAAGAAGGCGAACAGGTGGTGACATCGAGCCAGTTCCTGATCGACTCCGAATCGAAGTTGAAGGAAGCCACCGCCAAGATGCTGGAGACCATGCAGCAACCAGTCAATGACGCGGGAGCAGCGCAATGATCCGCAACCTGATCGACCTCTCGATCAAGAACCGTTTCATGGTGCTGATCGCCACGCTGCTCATCTCGTTCGCGGGCTGGCAGGCGATGAAGTCCACGCCGCTGGATGCCATCCCCGACCTGTCCGATGTACAGGTGATCGTATTCACCGGCTTCCCCGGTCAGGCGCCGCAGGTGGTGGAAGACCAGGTGACGTATCCGCTCACCACAGCCATGCTGTCGGTGCCGAAAACGAAAGTGGTGCGCGGCTATTCCTTCTTCGGTTTCTCCATGGTGTACGTGATCTTCGAAGACGGCACCGACATGTACTGGGCGCGCACCCGTGTGCTCGAATACCTGAACTATGCCGCCGACCGCCTGCCCGCCAACGTCGCGCCCAAGCTGGGGCCGGACGCCACCGGCGTGGGCTGGGTGTACGAATACGCGCTGGTGGACAAGACCGGGCAGCACGACCGGGCGCCACTGCGCTCGATACAGGACTGGTATCTGCGCTATCCGCTGCAAACGGTGCAAGGCGTTGCCGAGGTCGCCTCCATCGGCGGCTACGTCAAGCAGTATCAGGTCGAGGTCCGGCCGGATGCCTTGCAGGCCTACAACATTCCGCTGGCCAAGGTGCGCATGGCCATCCAGCGCAGCAACAAGGATGTGGGTGGACGGCTGGTGGAGATGAGCGAGACCGAGTACATGGTGCGCGGCCTGGGTTACATCAAGAGCCTGCATGATCTGGAAGTGATCCCGGTCGGCGTGGATGCGAACGGCACGCCGATCTATCTCAGCCAACTGGCGAACATCCATCTCGGCCCCGAGTTGCGGCGCGGGCTGGCCGAGCTGGACGGCGAAGGCGAAGTGGCCGGCGGCGTGGTGGTGATGCGCTACGGCGAAAACGCGCTGGCCACCATCGCGCGCGTGCGCGAGAAACTCGACAGCCTGAAACAGGGCCTGCCCGCCGGTGTGGAGATCGTGCCGGTGTACGACCGCGGCGACCTGATCGAACGCGCGGTAGAGAACCTGCAGCACAAGCTGTTCGAGGAATCCATCGTGGTCGCGCTGATCTGCCTGTTGTTCCTGCTGCATGCGCGCAGTGCGCTGGTCGCCATCATCAGCCTGCCGGTCGGCATCCTGATCGCATTCATGATCATGCGCTGGCAGGGACTGTCCGCCAACATCATGTCGCTGGGCGGCATCGCCATCGCCATCGGCGCGATGATCGACGGCGCCATCGTGATGATAGAGAACGCGCACAAGCACCTCGAACATCTGGGCGAAAAGAACAACAACCTGAAAGCCAGATGGGAAGCGATTGCCACGGCATCGAAAGAGGTCGGCCCTGCGCTGTTCTTCTCGCTGCTGATCATCACCATATCGTTCCTGCCGGTGTTCACCCTGCAGGCACAGGAAGGCAGGCTGTTCACACCGCTGGCCTTCACCAAGACCTATGCCATGGCCGCCGCCGCCTTGCTCGCGGTGACGCTGGTGCCGGTGCTGATGGGCCTGCTGATACGCGGCAAGATACCGAGCGACGAACACAACAAGATCAACGTGTGGCTGAAGCGCTTGCACACACCGATGCTGCAGTTCGCCATGGCGCGACGCAAGTTGACCCTGTTGCTGGCCGTGCTGTTGCTGGCGGCGACGGCGTATCCGGTGCTGAAGATCGGCTCCGAATTCATGCCGCCGCTGGACGAAGGCGACGTGCTGTACATGCCGACCACCTACCCCGGCATCTCCATCACCAAGGCGAAAGAGCTGCTGCAACAGACCGACAAGATACTGGCGACCTTCCCCGAGGTGGCGCACGTGTTCGGCAAGGTGGGCCGCTCCAATTCCGCCACCGACCCCGCACCGCTGTCCATGATCGAGACCACCGTGCGCCTGAAACCGAAAGCGGAATGGCCCGATCCGGACAAGACCACCAAGGAACTGATGCAGGAGATGGATGCGGCGATCAAGTTCCCCGGTCTCGCCAATGCCTGGACCTATCCGATCAAGACGCGCATCGACATGCTCTCCACCGGCATCAAGACGCCCATCGGCATCAAGGTCTCCGGCCCCGACTTGAACGTGCTGGAGAAGGTCGCGGGCGACATCGAGAAATCGCTGAAGACCCTGCCCGACACCTTGTCCGCCTTCGCCGACAAGGCGGCCGGCGGTTACTACCTGGACTTCGACATCAAGCGTGAAGAAGCGGCGCGCTACGGCCTCACCGTGGGCGACGTGCAGGACGTGATCCAGTCGGCCATCGGCGGCATGAACGTGAGCGAGACCGTGGAAGGATTGGAGCGCTATCCGATCAACCTGCGCTATCCGCGTGAGCTGCGCGACAATCTGGAATCGTTGCGCCGGGTATTGATCCCGACCCCGACCGGCACGCAGATCCCCATGTCATTGGTGGCCGAGCTGAAGCTGCGGCGCGGCCCGCCGGTGGTGAAGACCGAGAACGCCACGCCCAACGCGTGGATCTATGTGGACATCAAAACCAGTGACATCGGCGGTTACGTCGCGGCGGCGAAAAAACAGGTCGCGGACACGATCAAGATCCCGCCCGGCTATTCGCTGGTGTGGTCTGGCCAGTTCGAATACATGGAACGCGCCGCGGCGCGCTTGAAGGTCGTGGTGCCGCTCACCCTGCTGACCATCTTCCTGCTGCTGTATTTCAACTTCCGCAACCTGACCGCCCCCGCGGTGGTGATGCTGTCTATCCCGTTCGCGCTGATCGGCGGCTACTGGCTGATCTGGCTACTCGGCTACAACATGTCGATCACCGTCGCGGTCGGCTTCATCGCGCTGGCCGGCGTATCGGCCGAGATCGGCGTGCTGGTACTGACCTTCATCGACCAGGCCGTGGCCCGCCGTCGTGCCGAAAAAGCCGGCGTGCTGGATGCAGCCGACATCACGGCGGCGGTGCTGGACGGCACCACCCAGCGCGTGCGCCCCATCGCCATGACCGCCACCGCGGTGATCGCCGGCCTGATCCCCATCATGTGGGGCAGCGGCACCGGCTCGGACGTGATGCAACGCATCGCCGCGCCGATGATAGGCGGCATGGTCACCGCCACCGTGCTGTCTCTGCTGGTGCTGCCGGTGATCTACGGCTGGGTACTGCTGTGGCAGGAACGGCGCACCCCGGCGCAAGATGATCAGGCCGCATGAGACATGACGCGTAATGAACGACCACAACTGAAATCATCCAAAGGAACGACATGAAAACATTCAATCGATTCTTGCTGGCACTGCTGCTCACTTCCGCATGGAGCGGCATCGCGGCGGCGCTGCCGGCCATCACCGTGCACAAGAGCCCGACCTGCGGCTGCTGCGAAAAATATGTGGACTACCTGCGCGACAACGGTTTCAAGGTCGACGCGCGGGACGAACAGGACATGAGCACCATCAAGAAACTGCGTGGTGTGGATCATGTCGCGAGTTGCCATACGGCGCTGGTCGGCGGCTACGTGGTCGAAGGCCATGTACCGGTCGCCGCCATCCGCAAACTGCTGAAGGAGAGACCCGCCATCATCGGCATCAGCGCACCCGGCATGCCGATGAATTCGCCGGGTATGGGCGAAATGAAGCAAAGCACGTTGACCATCTATGCCGTACCCAAGGGCAAACGGCAGCCGTATGTATTTTCAGTCGAGTAGAAAACCACAGGGCAATTATCTCAACGCTGAACGATAAAGGAGACGATCATGATCGAAGTCATCCCGAACTGGCATCCGTTGTTCGTGCATTTCCCGATTGCGCTGATCTCACTGGCGGCTTTCTTTCATCTGGCGGCGATGCTGCTGCGCGAGCAGCCGCGCTTCGCCACCCATTGCGCCGTGCTCGCCCACGCCACACTGTGGCTGGGCGCACTGGCGGCCTTTCCTACCGTGCTGTTCGGCTGGTTCGCATTCAACTCGGTCGACCACGACGAAGCAGGACACGCCGCGATGCAGTTGCACCGCAGCTGGGCATTGGCGACGCTGGCAGTGCTGACTGCAGTGGCCGCGCTGGATGCCTGGCGACACAAGGTGGTCGACACACCCGCCTGGCCGTTTGCGGCCGCCGTGATACTGGCATGGGCGCTGGTCGCCAGCACTGCATGGCACGGCGCAGAGCTGGTTTACCGGCACGGGCTGGGCGTGATCGCCGTGCCGATGCATGTTGAAAACACCGGACAAGCGCATAGCCACGAAGGCGAACCTCACTCGCATTGAAGGCACTTCAACCGCTGGCGAATCGGAGGGCGAATACCATGGAAAACACAACCAGCGATCCGGTTTGCGGGATGCAGGTCACTGCAGGGGGCGACACCCTGCATACCCATCACGCCGGCCATAGCTACTACTTTTGTTCGCAGCACTGTCTGGACAAATTCAACTCAGATCCTGCTGCCTACCTGGCACCACGAGACACCGCATCCGGGCCATCCGGCACGACCTACACCTGCCCCATGCATCCCGAAGTGGTCAGCGACCAGCCCGGCAGTTGCCCCAAGTGCGGCATGGCACTGGAACCGCGCGCCGCCGCCGCGCAGGAAGACACCAGCGAGCTCGACGACATGACGCGCCGCTTCAAGGTGAGCGCCGTGCTGGCCCTGCCGGTATTTCTTGTGGCGATGGTTGCCGATCTGGTGCCGCAATGGATGCCTGACTTCGTTTCGATGACCGCCCTGCAATGGTTCCAGTTTGCACTGGCCACGCCGGTGGTGCTGTGGGCAGGCTGGCCCATCTTCCAGCGCGGCTGGGCGTCGCTGGTCAACCGCAGTCTCAACATGTTCACCCTGATCGCACTCGGCGTCGGTGTGGCATGGAGCTACAGCGTGGTGGCGATGCTGCTGCCCGGCATCTTCCCGCCCGCAATGCACACCATGGGTGGACTGGTGCCGGTGTATTTCGAGGCGTCGGCGATGATCATGGCGCTGGTGCTGCTCGGCCAGGTGATGGAATTGCGCGCGCGCAGCCGCACCAGTGCCGCAATCAAACTGTTGCTGGGGCTTGCGCCGAAGACGGCGCGCGTCGTGCGCGACAACGGCGACGAGCAAGACATCCCGCTGGAGCAGGTGCAGCCGAACGATGTGCTGCGCGTGCGTCCCGGCGAGAAGGTGCCGGTGGACGGTGTGGTGCTGGAGGGTAGCAGCGCGCTGGACGAATCCATGGTCACCGGCGAATCCATCCCGGTAGAAAAAACATCAGGCGCGCGGCTGATCGGCGCCACGGTGAACGGCACGGGCAGTCTGTTGATGCGTGCCGAACGCGTCGGTGCCGACACCCTGCTCGCACAGATCGTGCACATGGTGAGCGAGGCGCAGCGCTCGCGTGCACCGATCCAGCGACTGGCCGATGTGACCGCCGGATATTTCGTACCGGCGGTGATCGGCGTCGCGCTGCTCGCTCTGGCGGTGTGGGGACTCGTCGGACCTGAGCCGCGTCTGGCGCATGCCGTGGTCAACGCGGTGGCGGTGCTCATCATCGCCTGTCCCTGCGCACTGGGTCTGGCCACGCCCATGTCCATCATGGTCGGCACCGGGCGCGGTGCGTCGCTCGGTGTACTGATCAAGAACGCCGAGGCGCTGGAGACCATGGAGAAGGTGAACACACTGGTGGTGGACAAGACCGGCACGCTGACCGAGGGCAAACCGAAACTGACCTCGGTCGTTGCGCTGGACGGATTCGATGAAGGCGTCGTGTTATGGCTGGCCGCGAGTATCGAGCGTGCCAGCGAACATCCGCTGGCAGCGGCCATCGTGAATGGCGCACAGGAACGGAACATCAAACTGACTGCTGTGAATGAATTCCGTTCGATCACCGGCAAGGGCGTGACGGGCACGGTCGAAGGCCGTGCGGTCGTGCTGGGCAACCTCAAGCTGTTCGAGGAACTGCACATAGCTGCCGACGAATTACCCGCCCGCGCCGAAGCATTGCGCAGCGACGGCCAGACGGTGATGCTGCTGGCCATCGACGGCAAGGCGGCCGGACTGATCGGCGTGGCCGACCCGGTCAAGGAATCCACGGCGGAAGCGATCCGTACCCTGCACGAGGAAGGGGTGCAGGTCATCATGCTCACCGGCGACAACCGCATCACCGCACAAGCAGTCGCCAAGAAACTGGGCATAGACCGCGTCGAGGCGGAAGTGCTGCCCGAACAGAAATCCGCCATCGTCAAACAGCTGCAGGCGGAAGGACGCATCGTGGCGATGGCAGGCGACGGCATCAACGACGCCCCGGCTTTGGCGCAGGCGCAGGTCGGCATCGCGATGGGCACCGGCACCGATGTGGCGATGGAGAGCGCGGGCATCACGCTGATCAAGGGCGACCTCAACGGCATCGTGCGCGCCCTGCGCCTGTCGCGCGCGACGATGAAAAACATCCGCCAGAACCTGTTCTTCGCCTTCGTCTACAACGCGCTCGGCATCCCGGTCGCTGCCGGCGTGCTGTACCCGTTCTTCGGTCTGCTGCTGTCGCCCATCATCGCGGCGGCGGCGATGAGCTTCAGTTCGGTGTCGGTGATACTCAATGCGCTGCGGCTCAACCGCATGCGCCTGTGATCGTGTCTCAACAGAAGGCTGAGAGGAGGCAATCATGTGGGATTACATGAATGGCGGTATGGGATTCGGCATGGGGCTGGGCATGCTGCTCATCTGGGGCGTGCTGATCGCGCTGGTCGTGGTGTTGATCAGGGGAGCGATGGGTTTGGCAAACACCAACCGGCAGGCGCGCACTGCGCTCGACATACTCGAGGAACGCTACGCGCGCGGCGAGATCGGGCGCGAGGAATTCGAGCAGAAGAAGCGTGACCTGCAAGCCTGATCAGGACGACAAGAGATGTGTACTACGGCTGAACCGGAGCAGGATGTAAGCCGCCCATCGGACAAACCCCGATGGCAACTTTCCAAACATCCTGCACCATTCTCAGGCAAACACCGATAGCCGCCCAGCCCTGCCCGCCGCATCATCCGCCCCAGTCGAACCCGCGCTGCCGCCGTGCGAATGTCGGCAGGCATGAACGGACCAGACTGCTCTGTCGCACACCACCATGTTGAACAGATCTCCGTCGTTTCCACGCGGCGGCCCGTCAACTTTTTACAAGGAGTACACCCATGAACAAGATCATGATCGAGATGCCGATGGTCGCAAACTGCATGGCGAACGACTGCGCCTACAACGTCAACAGCAACTGCCACGCAAAGGCGATCACCATCGGCGACGCAACACACCCCTGCTGCGACACCTTCATGCACGGCTCGCAACACACCAAGTCGACCAGCCGTATCGCCGGCATCGGCGCCTGCAAAACCGGCACCTGTAAGCACAACGAAGACCTGGAATGCATGGCCGACACCGTGCAGGTCGGCATGGCGCAAAGCGAGGTGAAATGCATGACGTTCGCGATGCGTTGAAATTGAACGGCATGCCGAATGTGATGAGAACGTTCGGCATGCCCTCACAGATTCTCCGAACGGCAGGGGATTAATTCTTCCTTACAACTGCTTCCAGTATTTAGTAAGAGCAGCTCACTTGGTTTGAAAAGCTGAAGCGTGGAAGTGGCGGCTGCTCGGCCAAAGCAGCCATTTTCAACAAATGGGAAAAGTGGCTGCTTTACCCACCATTCCGGACATCCCTACCCATCCAAGCTGGCCGAACTATCTATACCTGTTGGAATATATGTTCAAACCAAGAAATGTGGTTGAATGATTTTCGTGTGGCGCGGCTCCTTTTTTATTAGGTAATAAAGAGGCGCAGGTATGCATAAGTTTTAGATATTCATGAGGATAGCTAAAGTGTCTGTCTCTATATTAATAAATGTCCGAGCCTATGGGTCTCTACAATAACTGTTATGCGTCAGGCATGATCATTTACTACTGACATAACGTTGTCAGCAATTGGGAATTATTCTTTCGTGTACCCATTCAGATGCGGAGGGACTAACTATGGAGTTTCAAGATAAGGTAGCTTTTGTAACGGGGGCTGGAACCGGAAATGGAGAGGCTATAGCAGAGCGTTTGTATGCTGGTGGCGCTTCGGTGGTGCTGGCCAGTCGTAGCCTTGCGCCGGTGCAGTTGGTTTGCAAGAGAATTGACCCGAAGGGTGAGCGAACTTTGGCTTACGAGGCAGATGTGCGTGATCCAATAGCAATGGAATCGGCAGTGAAACGCACCATTGAGCGATTCGGTAAGCTGGACTTGGCTGTGAATAACGCTGGTATAACTGGCCCCGCCGGAGTACCGGTTCAGGAGGTCGAACTAGAGATATGGCGCGATGTAATCGACACTGATCTAACCGGCATTTTTAATTCGATGAAATATGAAATACCCGCAATGCTCGCCAACGGATCTGGCGCTATCGTAAATTTATCCTCTGCTAATGGCTTAGTCGGCTTGCCAGGCATGGCTGCATACACCGCAGCGAAACACGGAGTCATTGGATTGACTCGATCAGCTGCCTTGGAGTTAGCAGAATCCAATATCCGCGTATGTGCCATTGCGCCGGGTTACGTCGCAACCCCACGAATAATGGAGTCCGGTAAAGAAGTGACGGACTGGATGGCGAGCGTACATCCAATGAAACGTCTCGCTAGCCGGGAAGAAGTTGCCGATCTGGTTGCGTATCTATTAAGCGATCGCGCGGCATTCATAACCGGCAGCGTCCATTCCATAGATGGTGGGTACACTGCACAATGAATGAAATTCAAAGCAATACGCATAACAAGCAAATCAGCGTGGACAAATTAATGCGGCGTTCCTATCGCCACGCCACTTGAATTTGCCAGTTATTTTTTACGTTGATGTTCGCTCTGGACAGGCAAGCAGTCAAAGTTCGAGACATTCTGATTTGACTGCCTTGCCAGTAGACCTTGAGCTTGCCATCTTTGATATCAGTTGTTGACGTTCTGCTTGGTGAATGCCTGCCCTTCAAATATTGCAGGCATTATTTGAACTACTATTTCCGATGACGTCTGGCGGACAAAGTCCATATCCTTTTATCCGCCTATCCTCCTGCCTGTGACCAATTTCTTATCGACTCTACTTCTGTCGCGCTCAAATTAAGTGACTCCAGGAATTTCTGGTGCGCCTCGGGTGCTTGCGATTCAAACACGGCATGCCAGCGCTTCATGTCTTCTTCCGTGAACCCCGCGCTACGCATCAGAGCCTCCCAAGCTTCCTTACTTGCAATCTTGCCGGGAAGCTCCGATGTGGCCTGGGCCAGCAGGCGCGCCAGGGTGATCTGCTGTTCGCGTAGCGAGTTGATCTCGCGGTCGATGTCGAGCAACCGATCTTTGAGCAGTTGCATCGAAATATCCGGTTTGTTTGCCAGTAACGACTGGATGGACGGGATAGAAAGTCCGGCGTCTCGGTAGGCGCGGATGGTGCGCAGTCGCTCGACCTGCTCTGGACCGTACAAGCGATAACCATTGGTATCGCGCCGTGCCGGGGTGAGCAGTCCAAGCGATTCGTAGTGCAGCAATGCCGCACGGGAGAGTCCCGCGCGGTGTGCAAGTTCTCTGATTTTGAGCAGGTTCATGGCAAGGGTTTCAAGTCGGGCGACACGAAAGTTTTTCTGGCGGTTTCCGAATACAGGCGTTCATTGGTGTAATGGCGTGCAAGAAGACCAAGCGCATCTTTCACCAATTTGTCGTTGTCTGCCAGGAAGGCATCCCATGTCTTGTTCCTGTCTGCGGCGCCGCCATGTGCCATGATTATCATCAAAGCCTCGGATAGTGTCCGGTTGTATTTTTCGGGCGCTCCAAGGTGGTTGGCAAATCGTTCGATACCTTCGCAAGTGCGGAGGATGGCTTCCGGAACGGGATAGCGCTGGAAGTGAATCCATCCTATGCGGATGTGCCCCAAATGGTTGAAAGCAGAAGGAGGGGCGGAACAGTCATTGAAGGCTGCAAAGAATGCGTTGTCGGAGAGGGATAGTTTATTCATGGTGGCTCCTGTTTGAAAAATGTGAGCCTAAAGGTGTCAGTGATAGACAGGTCAAGGACTATCGGAAGCAGTTACGCAAAATCCCTCTCCGCTCCATTATTGCCTTCATCCATCCGCATCGCCTCGACCTCTGATACGACATCGAATAGTTCTTCGTCGATCACATCAGGTATCCACCGATCAGGATCGACCCGCACCATCCAGCGAACAAAACATATCTTCCCTGCGTGACAGCGGATTGATGTGGAACATGCGGAAAGCACCGTAGCCTTTTGCGCTGGGGATGGTGCCGGCGTAGCGGTAGCGTGCCCAGTGTTCGCCTTCGAGTTCGAGCATGGCGACCAGCGGTTCTGTGCCGAATATCTCGCCGGGCGGGGTGACGGGTTCGATACGCGCGGTCTTGGTGACGTCGGTGCTGGCGTAGGTGACGGTCTGTGCCAGATGGTCGTAGAGTTTGTAGACGGGGCCATAGTGCAGGCCGATGCGCAGCATGAGCGGTTCGTCGAGCGCGAGGGAGGATTGGTCCAGCGTGCTCATCGCGTCGTTCAATTCGGCGGCGACGTGGGCGACCGTTGAGGCTTTGCGCGCGACCAGATAGATGGCATCACCCCAGGTGTCGACGAACTGGATGTCGTCGCGGTAGCGGTCGATGACGGCGGCGAGCACCGGATGCAATTCGTTGAAGAACCACACCACTCCGCTGTCGCTCAACTTGCTGAAGCCGCGCACGTCGGAGAACAGGATGGCGTGCGGTTCGCGACGCAGGGTCGGATGGTGCTGGCCGAATTCCCTGACCACGGCCTGCGACAGTTGCACCGGGCTGTCGATGACCTCAGAGCGATGCCCGAGTGACTGCCACTTGCTGATGTTGGAATAGGTGCTCGATTGCTGGCCGGACACCACGCGATCCCAGATGGCTGCTTGCATCACTTGCGCCTGCAGTGATTCGGCACGCATGACGGCCATGCCCATGGCGATCTCGGCACAGTATTTGAACAACCCGTCCTCGCCGAGAAAATCCGACTCGGTGGCGAAGGAGACGAGATTGGCCTGTTCCAGACAGCGATAGAAACGCGCCACCCATTGCTCGCCGGCCGGTCGCACCGAGATGTCGCAGAAGGCATCCACCGCGAACGGCAACCACACGTTGAGTTCGCCGCCCTGCTTCAAGACGGTTTCGGCGAACAGGATGTCGGAACCAGCCGCAAGAGAACCGTAGGCGATCACACAATGGTTGGCTTGCAGCACTTGATCGATGCGCTGCTGCAATGCGGCCTCCGCCGTTCCATCCAGCGGGCGATGGCCGTCGAAGATGTGTCCGCAATAATGCAGCACGGTCTCCGGCAGCATGGGGTCGACGATCTGCGGGTCTATGCCCATGTAGCTGCACACCAGCCGCAACTGACGGTTCATGCGCGCACGGGTGAGCAGGTTGTTCTCGTTGTAACTGGCGGCCTCGCGGATCGCCGCGGCGGCTTCGATGGGTTTACCCAGCAGCAGATAAGCTTCGGATAAAGTCGCCAGCGGGAAGAAGCGCGGGCCGGTGTCTTGCTGCGCCAGTTCGATGGCGACTTCGGCCAGTGCCTTGGCACTGGAATCCGAACCGGAGAGCATGTACAGCGTGGCCGCGTTGATGGCTGAATAATGTCCGCCAAAATGGTTGTAGGCCTTGTGATAGGTGACGGCGGCGGTGTGGAAGCGTTCGCGCCCCAGCCCCTCGAACGGCTTGGGCTGGGTGATGTCGACTTCGAGGAAGGCCAGGTCTTTCAGCATGCGCGGCTCCAGCGCGCGCACGTATTCGTTCTGGCTCAGGTGCAGCTTGTAGGCGTAGAAGGCATCCAGCGCACGCTGCTTGGCATTGCAACGCGACAGCGACAACACCGCGCAATACTGGAAGAACTCATCGTCAGGACTCAGGCGCAGACCGGCTTGCGCCAGGTCGTGTTCCTTCAGATGGTCGCCGGTCTTCTGCGCGGCCATCATTGCAGTCCTGATCTCTTCCAGTTGAGCTGTCATCAGTTCACTTCTCAAGAATGTGTTGATGCGAACTATACAAGGCTTGCGTTACCGCATTTTTTCTACCGCGTCTTCCACCCGATCCACCGCGATGACTTGCATGCCTTCGATCTTGTGTTTGGGTGCGTTGGCTTTGGGGATGATGGCTTGGGTGAAACCTAGCTTGGCGGCTTCTTTCAATCGTTCCTGTCCGCGCTGCACGGGACGCACCTCGCCGGCCAGGCCGACTTCGCCGAACACCACCATCTTCTCCGGCAATGGCTTGTTCTTCAGCGAGGAGACGATGGCCAGCAGCACGGCCAGATCGGCGCCTGGCTCGGTGATCTTCACGCCGCCCACGGCGTTGATGAACACGTCCTGATCGAAACAGGCGATGCCCGCGTGGCGGTGCAACACAGCCAGCAGCATGGCGAGGCGGTTCTGTTCCAGACCCAGCGACAGACGCCGCGGCGTGGGCGAATGCGAATCGTCGAGCAGTGCCTGTATCTCCACCAGCAAGGGGCGCGTGCCTTCCTGCGTGACCATCACGCAGGAACCGGCGACCTGCGCGCCGTGCTGCGACAGGAACAGTGCGGAAGGATTGCTCACCTCGCGCAGGCCCTTCTCGGTCATGGCGAACACGCCCAGTTCGTTCACCGCGCCGAAACGGTTCTTGAAGGCGCGGATGAGACGGAAGCTGGAATGCGTGTCGCCCTCGAAATACAACACGGTATCGACGATATGTTCCAGCACGCGCGGCCCGGCCAGCGCGCCCTCTTTCGTCACATGGCCGACGAGGATGATGGTCACACCTGCGCTCTTGGCGATGCGCGTGAGCTGCGCCGCGCATTCGCGCACCTGCGCCACCGAGCCGGGTGCGGAGGTGAGTTGTTCGGAATAGACGGTCTGGATGGAATCGATCACCACCACTTGCGGTTTTTCACTACTGACTGCGTGCTGGATCTTCTCCAGTTGTATCTCGGGCAGCAGATGGACTTCACTTGCATCCAGCGAAAGACGCTTGGCGCGCAAGGCGATCTGCTGCGCGGATTCTTCGCCGCTGACGTAGAGGACTTTCTTCGTGGCGGAAAGATGCGCCAAGGCTTGCAGCAACAGGGTGGATTTACCGATGCCGGGATCGCCGCCGATCAGCACCACACCGCCTTCCACCAAACCACCGCCCAGCACACGGTCGAACTCGGCGATGCCGGTGGGCGTGCGCGATACTTCGCTGGCCTCCACTTCGGCCAGTTGTTGCAGCTTGCCGGATGCAGCTAAAGCGCTGTAGCGGTTCTTGCCTGCCGCGGGCGCGGCTTCCGCCACGGATTCGACCAGCGTGTTCCATTCGCCGCAATGCGGGCATTGGCCCTGCCACTTGGGCGACTGTCCGCCACATTCGGTACAACTGTAGATCGTCTTTGCTTTTGCCATATCTTCCTGTCAGCGCTTGCGCGCCGTCATACGTGTTTCAATCTTTCATATATCTCTAGGATACGCGGCAACCCCTGATGCATGGCGGCCACCACCGCCGGATCGAAATGCCTGCCGGCATCCTCGTCTATCACCGTGATGGCGCGTTCTACCGGCCATGCCTCCTTGTATGGGCGCTTGGAGGTGAGCGCATCGAACACGTCGGCCACTGCCACGATACGTGCAGACAAGGGGATCGCCTCGCCCGACAGGCCGGCAGGCTAACCGCTGCCGTCCCATTTTTCATGATGGCATTCGGCGATCTCAATGCCCAGGGCGAAGATGCTGTGCCCCAAGGCGTTCATCTGCGCCTCGCTGCGGCGCAAGGCCTGCCCGCCGATGACCGGATGGCGCTCCATCTCCTTGCGCTCCGCCTCGTCCAGCCGTCCGGGTTTGAGCAGGATGCTGTCGGTGATGCCGACCTTGCCGATGTCGTGCATGGGGGCGAAGCGATGGATGTTGCGCACATAGGCCGGCGTGATGAGCGCCGCGTAGCGCGGATCGCCTGCCATGGTCTCGGCCAGCACCGCCGAATACAGTGCCATGCGCACCAGATGGTCGCCGGTCTCGGGATCGCGGCTCTCGGCCAGTTTGGCCAGTCCCTGCAAGGCCGCCACCACCAGCCCTTCCACCACGATGGTGCGCTCGATGATGTGGCCGACCTGGGCCGCGATGTTGCCGAGGAACTCGATGTGCCCGCCGGTGTAGGCACCATACTCGCGCGCGGCGAACACCATCACGCCGCCCGTGCGGGCGCTGCTCAGCGGCATGTATAGCGCCGCCCCCAGTCCTGCGCGGTGCAGGTCGCGGGCGAGCTGAGCGCTGGCATTGCGTGCCGCATATTCCCCAAGGTCGTTGATCGCCAGCGGCTGATGCTGGTCGACCACCTGTGCCAGCGCATTGTCACGGCGCAAGTAGGCGGCACCTTCCTGCAAGCCGGGCGTGACGATCCCCGCCATGCGCTCCAGCTTCAGCGTCTCGCCATCTTCCGACGGATACAGGATGCAGACCGAGTCCACCGGCACGAAGGACGGGAATTCCTGCAACACGAAATCCAGCGTCTCATCCAGTTGCCGGCCGCGGTTGATGCGGTCGGTCAGCTGGAACAGGCTGTGCAGCCTGACCGACAGGGCATTGAACGCCTGCGTCATGCGGCCGATCTCGTTGTGCGTCTGCACCGGCACCTGATAGCCCAGCGCCCCCTGTGCGACGCGGCCGAAGCCCGCTTCCGCCTCGCGCAGCGGGCGCATCACCCGCGTATGGGCGGCATAGGCGATGAGACCGAGCAGCAGCAGGGACAACACGCCGGCCACCACCTGGAACACACGGATGGTGTTCAGTTTGCCTTCCATCATGGTCTGGAACGCGCGCGCCAGCCGTTCGGCCGAACCGACCATGCTTTCACCATCGCGTGCGATGTAGCGGGCCGCCGCATGCAGATTGCGATGCGCCTCGTCATCCCCGGCGTACACCTTGAGCGAAGAGCGGAAATTGGCCCAGTCCGTTGCGGTGATATCCATCTGCGAGCGCGAGTGCGCATCCCAGGTGCACTGGATGGCCTCATCCTTGCCGGTCAATGCCGGCGACAGGCGCCGGGCCTTGAGCGAGGCGATGATCTGCTCCATCAGCTCGATCTGTTCCTGCAAATTGCTGCCATAGAATTGCCGCAGATCGTTCTCGCTGGCCCGCATGCGCGTCCCGTCCTGCATGGCGACCTGACGGGACTGCTCGACCATGCTGCGCATGGTCACGCGCATCTGCCCGGTCAGGTTCAGGATCAGGTAATCGTGCTTGCGCAGGTTGAGCTCATAGAAGGTGAAGCCGAGCACACTGCACAGCACGACCGCCATGAGTGCGATCACCCCCCATAACTGGAGGCGCAGGGAAGAAGTAGGTTCGGTCATCGGCACCTTTTTGGACGCGGGAAGGACGGCTGCCATGCACTGCCATCCGCATGGCTGGAATCTACCAGCATTCGCTACAGCCAACCACCCTGAACTGCCTCTCGGGTAGAATCGCGCCCATGTTACGACTCACCGAGATCCGCCTCCCTATCACCCATGCCGAGCCCGAGCTGCGGGCCGCCATCCTCAAACGTCTCGGTATCAAAACCGATGAACTGACCGCCATTTCCGTGTTCCGGCGCGGCGTAGACGCGCGCAAGAAGAACGCCATCCTGTTCGTCTACACCGTGGATGTGGCAGTGAACAACGAGGCCGCGTTGCTGAAGAAGAACATCACGCATGTGACGCTGGCACCGGACATGAGCTACCACGTGGTGGCGCAGGCCCCGCAAGGTTTGACCGAGCGTCCGGTGGTGATCGGCACCGGCCCCTGCGGCATCTTCGCCGGATTGCTGCTGGCGCAGATGGGGTTCAAGCCCATCATCCTCGAACGCGGTAAGGAAGTACGCGAACGCACCAAGGACACCTGGGGCTTGTGGCGCAAGGGCAAACTCGATCCGGAATCGAACGTGCAGTTCGGCGAAGGCGGCGCGGGCACCTTCTCCGACGGCAAGCTGTACAGCGGCATCAAGGATCCCAAGTTCTACGGGCGCAAGGTGATGACCGAGTTCGTCAAGGCGGGTGCGCCGGAAGAGATCCTGTACGTGAGCAAACCGCACATCGGCACCTTCCGTCTGGTCGGCCTGGTGGAGCAGATGCGCCACGAGATGGAGGCGCTGGGCGCGGAGATCCGCTTCCAGAGCCGCGTGGAAGACATCGTGATCGAGAACGATGAAGTGCAAGGGGTAATGCTGGCGAACGGCGAACGCATCGCCAGCAAGCACGTGGTGTTGGCCGTCGGCCACAGCGCGCGCGACACCTTCGAGATGTTGCACCGGCGTGGTGTTTATATGGAGGCCAAGCCCTTCGCCATCGGCTTCCGCATCGAACATCCGCAATCGATGATCGACCGCGCCCGCCTCGGCGCGAACGCGGGCAATGAACTGCTGGGCGCGGCGGATTACAAACTGGTGCACCACGCCAGCAACGGCCGCGCGGTGTACAGCTTCTGCATGTGCCCCGGCGGCACGGTGGTGGCGGCGACTTCCGAAGAAGGCCGCGTGGTCACCAACGGCATGAGCCAGTATTCGCGTAACGAGCGCAACGCCAACAGCGGCATCGTGGTCAACATCTCGCCGGACGACTATCCGGGCGATGTGCTGGCCGGTGTGGAATTCCAGCGCAAGTGGGAATCGCGCGCGTTCGAACTGGGCGGCAAGGATTACAGCGCGCCGGCGCAACGCGTGGGCGACTTCCTCGCCGGACGCCCGTCAACCGAACTGGGCGAGGTCGTGCCCTCCTACACGCCGGGCGTGACGCCCACCGACCTGTCCACCGCCCTGCCCGACTACGCCATCAAAGCCATCCGCGAGGCATTGCCCGCCTTCGGCAAACAGATCAAGGGCTTCGACATGGACGATGCGCTGCTGACCGGCGTTGAGACACGCACCTCGTCTCCGGTGCGCATCAAACGCGGCGAGGACTACCAGAACATCAACATCAAGGGCTTATACCCGGCCGGGGAAGGCGCGGGTTATGCGGGAGGTATTTTGTCGGCAGCGGTAGACGGCATCGAGGTGGCCGAAGCCGTGGCGCTGGATATGACGGCCGACGCTTCAGCCAAATAGATTCAAACCCTGCTATACCTTTTCGGGCAGCAGCCCGATCAACTGCGAGATCGCCTCTTCACGCGAAAGCTTGCTTGTGTCGAGTTCGAGTGACGGGGTGGCGGGGGCTTCATAAGGTGCGCTGATGCCGGTGAAGTCTGCGATCAGACCTGCGCGGGCTTTTTTATACATCCCTTTCGCATCGCGTTGCTCGCACACCTCGATGGGGGTCGCCAGATGCACTTCGATGAATCTGTCCGCACCGATGATCTCTTTCGCCATCGCGCGATCCGAGCGGTAAGGTGAAATGAACGCTGCCATCACGATCAGTCCCGCATCATTCATCAACTTCGCCACTTCCGCGATGCGGCGGATATTCTCGCTGCGATCCGTTGCCGTGAAGCCAAGATCCCGATTCAAACCGTGTCTTACGTTATCGCCATCCAGAACGTAACAGGCGCGGCCACTGTTTACCAGTTCACGCTCCAGCATGAACGCCAAGGTAGACTTCCCTGCCCCGCTCAGGCCGGTGAACCAGAATGTCGCGGCTTGCTGGCCGAGCAGCACGGCACGCTCTTCCGAAGTCACATGCCCGTTGTGCCACACCGCATTGGATGGTTGTATTTCACTCATGCTTGCTACCTCAGTAAGCGGCATCGAAGTGGCCGTGGTCCAAAGCTAGTGCAAAGTCTTGCTGGCTGTGACTGCCGGTACCTCTGTGAACACCGCATCGGCATCGACCTTGTCGAATACATAGCGTTCGTTGCAGAACTCGCAGTGCACTTCGATCTCTTCGCGCTCGGCCAGTATCTGGTCGACTTCTTCGCGCCCGATCATGCGTAGCATGTTGGCCACGTTGTCGCGCGAGCAGGTGCAGCGGAACACCACGGACTGGGGGTCGAACATGCGGATGTCTTCTTCGTGATAGAGGCGGTGCACCAGTTCTGCAGCAGGCAATCCCAGCAATTCTTCCGGCTTGAGCGTATCGGCGATCTGTGTCGCACGACCCCATGCATCTTCGTCTTGTGTCTCGCCCTGCTCCGGCAGTTTCTGCAGCAGCATGCCGCCTGCACTGTTGCCGTCCGCCGCCAGCCACAGGCGTGTTTCCAGTTGCTCGGAACGAGTCATATAGCCTTGCAGGATGTCGGCGATGCTGTCGCCTTCCAGCGGCACGATCCCTTGATAGGCTTGCCCGCCGTCCTTGGGATCGAGGGTGATGACGAAACGTCCGTCACCCACCAGCTCCGGCAGCGTGCCGTGGGTGATCTCGCCTTCCCACTTGGCGGTGGCGCGCAGTTCCATATCGCCCGTGCACTCCACCACCAGCAGTTTCACCGCGCCCTTGCCGTGCACTTGCAGGATCATGGAACCGTCCAGCTTGAGCGTGGCGGCCAGCAGCACGGCTGCGGCGCATAACTCGCCCATCATGTCGCGCAGGATGGGCGGATAGTCGTGGCGGTCGATCACATGCTGCCAGACGGCGTCGAGACGCACGATCTCACCGCGCAGCGGCAGGTGTTCGAACAGGAAACGGGAAAGGGTGTCGGCTGATGTTTTCATGGCGCGCGATGATACCGCAGCGAGCGGTTCAATGCGCGGGGCAGAGCAACGCGGAACGCTCCTGTGTGGCCGGGTGGCTGGCCAGATAGTCCATCACCGAACCGCCGTTTTCCTTGCGCGCATCGGCTTGGCGTTTGGCATGCGCGGCTTCCAGTTTCTGCAGGATGTCGGGCAGCAGGCAAGGAGACTTCGCGTTCAACTGCAAGGTGCGCGCCGCGTATTCATCGGCTTCGCGTTCCATGTCGCGCGAGTAACTGGCTTGCACCAGCATGGCCGGCACCGTCGCCAGCAACGAGCTGACATCGCCCATGTACCAGGTCATCGCCAGACCCACAGCCGAACTCTGCAACACCATGCGCAAGGCGTGACGCTGTTCGACATGACCCCGTTCGTGAGCCAATACGGCGATGATCTCGTCGTCGTTCTGCGTCAGCGCCACCAGCTCGTCCAGCATGACGATGTTGCCGTCCGGCAAGGCGAAGGCGTTGGGGCCGATCTGCGGGGCGCTGCGGAATTCGATGCGGTAGTCTAGCTGCGCATCGGGCAAGGGGGACAACTTGGCATAGGCATCGCGCAAAGCCTGCTGACGTTCAGGTGCCAACTTGCTGGGCTCCAGCATCAGCTTGTCCAGCGTCTGCAGGGACGAAGCGCCCATCTTCTGCAACATTTTGGGCGGGATGCTCTGCGCAACGACCTCTGCCCCCCAGGGCAACAGGTAACGATAGGCTGCGGCGAATACCAGCACGATGAGCACTGCGGAGATCAGCGCCCAGCGCATGCTGTGCTGCATGCCGTCCAGCCAGCCGCTGCGGTAGCCTCCTTGCTTCAACAGCACAGCTAGCGCCTCTTGGTCGGTCACTTCGCAGTGACCGCCATCCGGCAACTTGATGTAGCGTGGCGTGTCACCCAGGCGTTCGCTGACTTTCACATCCCGCAATGGCCATTCGTGCGCCATCACTTCACCGCGCATCTGCAACCATTCGCCGTCCAGTGTCAGCGTCACCGCGTGCGCGGCGGTGGTCCGTCCGTCGAAATATTGCGCCGCGACCATATCAATCCCTATCCAACTTCCCCCCGCTCGCGGGGGAAAGGGCAAACGAATCGCCACGAAAATTTGTCATCATAAGGAGATATCCAGATCGAACATCTCGGCGGTCTCTTCGCCGGTGGCACTATCCGACTGCACTTGGCCTGCCACGAAATCCGCCAGGTCGCCCTGTGCCAGCAAACCCATGCAGCTGAACTTGTAGCGCGCCATGCGTATCTGCGCGAACGGGATATACAAGCCCAGCGTGAACACGATACCGAGCAGATTGGTGATAGATATCCACAGGTACTTGCCGATTTCCATGCGGCTGTACAGATCATGCTCCCCCAGACCGGTCTTGTTCCAGATCAGGTTGGGCAGTTGCACGGCCAGAAAGCCGGCGATGTACAGATAGAACAGCGGCAGGATCAAGGCCAGCCAGGGCATATGCAGCGCGGCCGAGATCCCGAAGAACACGCCTGCCAGCACCAACAAGCCTAGTGCCTTGAGGTAGATGCTGTAGAAATTCCCCGATGTGGCATCGAAGCGGAAGAAGGTGTCTCCGAAGCGGCTGTTGTTGTGCTGGTATTGCTTGATCTTGTAATGCGTGAACGGTGCAAGCAGATACAGCGTGAGCACGGTGAGGATGGGAAACAACAGGAACACGCTATAGGCCGCTCCGTCACTGCCCGCAAAACCGAAGCGCAGTCCGCGATAACTGCTGTTGTAAAGTTTGAAACGCAAGGAGCGCACGATCAGCCAGGGCATCACGGCTGCGAGCAGTACGAAAACAAGAATGGCCAGCAGCGGATTCAGATTGCCCGCCACGGTATAGACCACCAGCAAGACAAAAGCGATGAGCCGCCCCTTGAGGATGGCGATGGGCGTGCCGTGGTATTCGAAACTGGCACCGGCCAACTGTGTGTTGCGGTAGAAATATTGCAGGCGGCGCACCTTGGCCCATGCGCTGTAGATACCCAGTGAGAGAATGGACAACAGCAGATTGACGATCCATATCTTGAAGTAAGCCCAGCCGTTACCGGTGAACTCGAATGAGTGTTCCTGTTGTGCCTGCATAGACTCTCCTGGTCGAATGATGTTCGTGTTGTGGAAATGCGCTCGCACTATAACTGCGGCTCAATCAAATAACGATATATACGACGGCCTATATACCGGTCTATATCCGGCAATAAAAAGAGCAGCCTAAGCTGCTCTTTTTATTTTGTAGACCCAAGCGGATCAGTCTTCCCAGTCGGGATAGTTGGGGATACGCACGGTGTCCTCATCGAACACGCCCTTCTTGGCCTGGGTGTGGCAAGCATCGCAGTAGCTCAGCGACTTCACGTCCTTGTTGCCCTTGATCATCTTCTCGGGGATCTCGTGATGCTTGCGCTTGATGTAGCGCACCTCGGTGATGCGCAGCGGTGCTTCGCCGTTCTCGGTCGCCTTGGCAATCTTGCGGGCGCGCTTGTACCAGGACTTGTCTGCTGCATTCTCCAGCGCGAAAGCTTGAACTTCCTTCAAAGTGTCAGTATCCAGTTCGGCGTTCTCGCCGAAATGGTCTTCCAGTGCCTTGGCGTCCAGCAGTTTCTGCCACGACTGTGTGGGCAGCAGGCCGGGCTGGTAGGCGAAGTGACAGGATCCGCACTCCTCTTGCCAAGCCGCGTTGCTCACGGGATTCACTTCGTTCTGGCGCCAGATGGTACCCAACCAGGTCCACACGGATTCTTCGGCCTGCGCCGCGCCGGCCGCACCCAGCAGGGCTGCCAGCAGGATCATGGATTTAATCTTCATATGCATATTCTTTCTCCGGAATTATTGAGCCAACAGGAAGGTCAGGAAATCGGCCTTCTCCTGCACAGTGCATTCACGCCCCCAGGCATCCTTGCAGTTGCGCTTGAACCATTTCTCGATCTTCTTCACGTCGGTGTAGCGCTCGGCATTCACCTTCATCGACATCGGCTCGATCACTTTGCCAGTGCGGTGGTGTTTGCCCGACTTGCTGAAATCGGAGCCATGACAAGTGGCGCAAGACATCTTCTCGCCATCCACTGTCACTTCGCGCGTCCAGTCTTTCTGGGCCTTGGCCGGATCGGCCTTGCCTGCGCCTTCCGATTTGTACTTAGCCAACAGGGTATCGCTAGCAGGTGTGGCTAACGCCGGCACAGCGACGAACAGCCCCAACGCCATCAACATTGCAGAAAATCTTTTCATAGCGCCTCCCTTACCAGGCGATCTTGACGGCAGCGATCATGCCGTAGGCACCTGCCATACCCATGCCGGCATGGCTCACCGGCGTGGTCGAGCCGGCTGACTTGGCCGTGGCATAGGCCATCAACGCAGCACCGGTCACACCAAGGATGACGTGCAGGTTATCCGGATCGGTCAAGCCGTCTTCCAGATGGAAATCGTCCCAGTGGTAGTACAAGCCGGTCGCCACGGTCGCTACGGCCAGTGCCGTAGTGAGCTTGGCCAGCTTGGCGTGCGTGCCGTTGGTTTCACGGGGTGGGGCAACATAGCCAGGGGGGCACGTGCCCTCACATCCCTCACCGGGGGCGGTCGCGCCAGTCGCAAGCGCCGTAACAACAGTCGCCAGACCCAGTGCCATGTGGGCATTGCTGCCGGTGAACAATGAAGGTTTAAACTCCGGCTGCGCAGCCGGCTTGACGATGTTGGATGATGTGCTGGTCGTTGTCGCACTGTCGTTCGCCGCCAGCATCATCGGCATGGCACGCTGCGCATAAGCCTGAGCCGGGGTGGATAGATCGAGAGCGGCTTCCTGCGCGCCCGCCAGCCCTGTCCAGGCCAGCATCGCGACGCCTGCCAGCGCCATGCTGCTTCTTTGCTTTACTTCCATAACTTCCTCCTCTTGATAAATCGAATCTTTAGTTTTGTACTTTGTTACTGCACTTCCGTGACTTTGGGTTTCATACCGGTGACCATCGCCCGCACCAGATTCTCTTTGTGCTGCAGGCTGCCGCTCACCACACCCAGCAGATGCAGCGGGATCAGCAACAGCGCGATGTTCACCATCCAGTCATGTGCATGACGGAAGAGATACGCCGTCTCGTCGCTCACGCTGTTGGCCATGAACAACAACGGCCCTTCAAAGTCGATCACCGCCAGCGTGACCAGACCCGAGACGAAGATCGCCAGCAACAAACCCAGCAATGCGAACACCATCAATGCTCCGGCCGGGTTGTGCCCGTAATAATGCTTGGGGTGGCCGCCGCGGATGGAGCGCATATAGGCCAAAGTCTCCTGCGGCGAAAAAATGAAGGACTTGAACCGCGCGTACTGGTTGCCCACAAAACCCCACACCAGGCGGAACAGCAACAAGGCGATCAACGCATATCCGCTCCATACATGCACCGTCATCTTGTGCATCTCGGCAGAGAAATATGCCGTTGCAAAACCCGCCACCAAAGACCAATGGAACAGGCGAACCGGCACATCCCAAACCTTAACCTGCGCTACATCTTTATCGGACATTCTGTTCTAGCTCCTCGAAAACGGGCGCGATTTTATATAGGAAAAAAAATTTGCAAACTTGACAACATTCCCGGCATCAACTAGCCGCGATCACATCGGCAATACGGAACCCGCCCTGCGACCGGATGGCCGGGGATAAGTTCAATATTCAAAGCGTAAAAGATGTTGTGTGGGGCTGATATCCTGCTGCGGGCCAGGCTTACGAAAATGTTCAGCGGACGTTCCGCTTTCCCTTCAGCAGCATATCCACGGTCAATTTCTCGAACTCGTCGAGTGGTACCGGCCTGCTGAAAAGATATCCCTGGAAATTCCCGCAGCCATAACGGTGCAGCAGCGTGAATTGCTCCTCGGTCTCTACGCCTTCCGCGACCACATCCAACTCGAAGTTCATGCCCAAGTCGACGATGGTCATCACCATCACCCGGTCTGCATTGTCGCTGGCGATGCTGCGCACGAAACTCTGGTCTATCTTGAGCTGGTCCAACGGCAGGTTCTTGAGATAGGAGAGCGAGGAATAGCCGGTGCCGAAATCGTCCATCGCGAAACTGACGCCGAACTCGTGCAGCGCCTTCATCTTGGCGATGGAATCCAGCACGTCATCCAGCACCAGACTCTCGGTCAGTTCAAGCTTGAGCGCAGTCGGCGCGATGCCGTGCCGCATCACCGCCGCCTGCACCTGCTCCACGAAATCCGACTGGCGGAACTGGCGCGCGCTGACGTTCACCGACAGCGCGAGGTTGCCCAGTTGCGCGTGGTTGCGCCAGGCCTTGAGCTGCGCACAAGCGGTGTCCAACACCCAGGCACCGATAGGCAGGATCAAACCGGTCTCTTCCGCCAGCGGGATGAAATGCAGGGGCGACACCAAGCCGCGCTGCGGATGACGCCAGCGTAGCAGCGCCTCCGCACCTTGCGGACGGCGCGCCGCATCCACCTGGACCTGGTAGTACACCTCGAATTGTTGCTGTACCAACGCCACATGAAGGTCGGACTCCAGCGCGGCACGCGTCTCCACGGCCGCTTGCATGGTCGGATCGAAAAAACGGACGACGTTGCGCCCGGCCTCCTTGGCGCGGTACATCGCCATGTCGGTCCATTTTAGCAACTGGTCCACGCCATCAGTCTGTTCGCGGAACACTGTAATGCCAATGCTGGACGAACAGTGATGAGTGATGGGGTCGCCAGCATCACGCGTCAACATATAGGGCTGCGCCAGCGCCAGCCTGATCTTCTCCGCCACCGATTCAGCCTGCATCACTGCTTCCTGCGTCAGGGACGACAGGGATTCGAGCATCACCACAAACTCGTCGCCGCCGAAGCGGGCCACGCTATCCTCCTCGCGGATGCAGCTGCGCAGCCGCTGCGCAACTTCGACCAGCATGTGGTCACCGATGTCGTGGCCGTGCAGGTCGTTCAGTGTCTTGAAATGATCCAGATCGAGAAACATCAGCGCGGCATGCCGGTGGGTGCGTTCACAGGTCGCCAGCGCCTGATGTAAGCGGTCGAGCAGCAAACGGCGGTTGGGCAGGCCGGTCAGCACGTCATAGAACGCCAGTTCGTGCATCTGCTGTTCCAGCCGCTGGCGCTCGGTGATGTCGTGGATGATGGAGAACAGCAATTTGCGGCCCTCCACCTCGACGGGGGATGAGTGCACTTCCACTGTGCGCTGGCTGCCGTCGGCCAGCCGGTGCGTGAACACGAAGAAGTTGCGTTCCTCACGCAACGCCTGCTGACGTTCGTGCAGCAGTTCCTCGGTCGTATGGGTCTTGATATCGCTGATGTTCATCTGCTGCATCCGCGTTTCACCGTAACCGTAGAACGCCGCGGCAGCATGGTTCGCGTCCACGATGGCACCGCTCGCGGGATCGATCAGCAGCATGGGCGAGGAATGGCTCTCGAACATCTGGCGGAAGCGCGCCTCGCTCTGCTGTAACGCCTGTTCGATCTGTTTCATGGGCGTGACATCGTAGAACCAGCCGAGGATTGCAGGCTGCCCCTCATAGTCGAAGTGCATATAGGAAGCCAGTGCCCAGCGCGTGCCGCGCCGCGCAAACTTTAGCTCGACCAGGTGATCCCTGATCTGCTCACCGGATCGCAGTCGCCGCAGCAGATCCTGATAGCCCGCCGGATCGGCATAGAACTGCTGCGGATCGGCATCCAGTGCCTCGCCGCTCGCCACCCCCAGTAAGGTCTCGTAGGCAGGGTTGGCAAACGCCACACGATGCCCGTCGTCCACCGCGATGCGGATGGCGATCGGACTGGACTGCATGATCTCGCGGAAACGCGCCTCGCTCTGTTGCAGTTCCTGCGTGCGCGTCACCACCTTGTGTTCCAGCGTAGCATTGGCCTGCTGCAGCGCCTCGTCCAGCCGCTCGCGCTCGCGGAAGCTGGCGCGCAATCGGCGATTGACCCGCGCCAGATGGGCTGCCGCCCACAGCACCATCAGCAATACCAGCGAACCGGACAACAGCAGCGGGAAAAGGTATTTATGCAGGATGTCGCGCAGGTCGAATTCCACCGTCTGGTCCGGCATCATGCGCAAGCGCGTCATCACCGCTTCCACCGGTGCGTAGTTGCCCGGCGGCGAGAAGCCGTAATAGTTGCCGGCGCGCGCGGCCTTGTCTCCGGGCATTATGTCGAACAATGCTTGGGCGACCTGTTTCTTTAGCGACTCCCGCACGCGCGGCATGGCGGAGAAGGCCCATTCCGGATACAGATCGGTCGACAGGACCTGCGGAAAACTGTCCGCCTGCTGAAGGTTGATGACCTTCACCTGCTCCATCTTCAATTTTCCTTCACGCACCATGCGTTCCAACATGCCGGTGCGCACGAAGCCCACATCCGCATCGCCCGACAGCACGTCGTACACCGCTTTGTCTTGCGGCATGCCAGTGAAGCGCATGCGGCCGATCTCATTGATGCCGATGCCGCGTTTGTACAGGGTCCAGCGCTGCATCATGTAGGCGCCGAACGACTTTTCCTGCACCGACGACACCACTTTGCCGCGCAGGTCTGCCAGTTCATTGATGTCTGCACGGTCGGCGCGCGTGAAGATGACGCCGCCGAACTGGCTGACGGGATGACCTTCCGCCAGCGGCATCAGCGTGGTGATGGCCGACAGACCGTAACGGGCGCGCAGTGAGATGTAGTGTTCGGGATTGGTCAGCACAAAGTCGAAGCGCCCGTGTTCCATCGCCTGTTCGATATCGGGGAAGAACAGCACCTCGGCGCTGAAACGGTAGCCGGGAATATGCGCATTCAGATGATCGGCCGTCGCTTGCCACTGCTGCCGCGCCTGCTCCAAAGGACGGAAAGACAGTATGCCGATACGCACTTCCTGGGCGGCTTGTGCCGCAGAGGAGAGCAGCAGCAGCGACACGCACAGGGCGAGGAAACGGCGCAATACGCTCACGACTTGCCCGTTGCTGATGACAGCCGCACGCAGTTACGTCCGTCCGCCTTGGCCGCATACAACGCGCGGTCCACCTGCAGCAACATGGCATCCGGCGTCTGAGGTGTCTGCGGCCGGTGCGCGCCGATGCTGGCCGTGAAGGAGAAGCGGTGCTGGCCGGTGTCTATCTTCAATGCTTCGATGCGGGTTCGTATGCGCTCGGCGATGGCGAGCAGGTCTTCCTCGCTGCAGTCCGGCAGCAGGATGAGGAACTCCTCGCCGCCCCAGCGCGCGGCATGGTCGTAGGCACGCATCACACCGCCCAGCACCCTGGAAGCGGCGCATAACGCAAGATCGCCGGCGGCGTGACCGTAGGTGTCGTTCACCTCCTTGAAGTGATCGAGGTCCAGCAGCAGCAGGCCGAGCGTGCCATCCTGCCGCGCCTGGCGCGAGATCTCTTGCTCGAAACGCGCCATCATGCCGCGCCGGTTGAGCAGGCCGGTCAGCGGATCGACCTCGCTCAGGCGTTGCAGTGCCTCGGTACGCTCCTTCACTTTGGCTTCCAGCTCATGATTGGTGTTACGAACCGTCTCCACCATCTGCCGGAACGATTGCGACAATGCCTCTACCTCGCCCTTGCCGACGATGGGCGGCTCCAGTTTATCGTCGCCGCTTTGTATCGCACGCATTGCCTGATTCAGACGGCAGATGGGTGTCAACGCCCAGCGATTGAACAGCCAGCCGAACAGCATCAGGGCAGTGAGGAACAACATCACGAACAGCATCGGCACCCAGTTGTATTCATGCAGCATGCTCAGGCTCTGCTCATCCATCAGCGTCAGATCGTACCAACCCAGCTCCGGCAACCAGGCCATCCCCAGCAGATGACGCCCGCCCTGATAGTGCACCCACAGCGTGGCGATCTCGCCGTCCGGATTGTTACGCAATACTTCTGCTGTCCGCTGGATCGCCTCCATATCCGCCGGACGCGTGAACAGTCGGTCGATGCGGATGCGCTGCTCGACCGATTTGGTCAGGCTGGCGTAATCGATCATCGCGGGATCGGTGGAAAGCTGGATCGCCAGACTCTTGTCGACGAAGAAGTTGTCGACGCCCGGCTGGTGGATATCCACACTCTCCTTCAGGAAGTCTGTCAGCTCGATACCGGTGCCCACCACCCCCATCACTTTGCCGCGCTGTTTCAGCAGCACATTGATCCACACTTTGACCACATCCAGATGCACATCGGGATCGACGTTCACCTGATAGTCCATGCCGTCCTTCAGCGTGGCGTAGAACCACTGGTCGTTGGCGCTCTTGGGGTTCAGCGTGTAGCGATATTGTTTGCCGGCATAGCTGTTCTCGGCATCGTTATAGTAGTAGTGGCCGCTGTGGGCAAAGGCTGCAAAATAACTGTGCTCGCGGAAACGATAGCGGTATTCCTCCAGTACCTTCAGGCCGCGACGCTTCACTCCCGGATCGTGTTCGTTGATAGCCATCTCTATCAGAGCCGGCTCGGCCGCCATCTTGCGCGCCAGTTCGATCTCGCGGATCAGCGGCGAGAGCGTGCGGTACTTGTCGAACAGCACCTGACGCTGGGCGAACTGTTGTCCCCACTGCGTGTTGATGCGATCCACCACCGCATCGAACGACAGCCATACCAGCACTCCCAGCGTGACGAAGACGACCGTGCGCAGCAACAGGAATCGAGTGGTCAAGCGCATCGCGTCATCCCAGGAAACGCATCGCCTCGTCAGCCGGCAGCGGCGGACTGAACAGATAGCCCTGATATTCCTCGCAGTGCAGCGACTGGATGAATTCCAGCTGTCCCGGTTGTTCCACACCTTCCGCGATCACTTTCATGCCCATGGCATGCGCCAGCGCGGCGGTGGCACTGACGATACTGCGGTCGTTGGGATCCGTGGCGATGTCGCGCACGAAGGACTGGTCGATCTTGAGCGATTGCATGGGCATCATCTTCAGACGGCTGAGGGATGAATAGCCGGTGCCGAAATCGTCCAGTGCCAGACTGAAGCCGGCTTCATTCATTCTATGCAGCACGTCAC